>CAYFSR010000066.1:296-12128 GCA_964345785.1 uncultured Eubacteriales bacterium
TAGAATAAAAGCACGATCCGAAACAAATTCCAAGTAAGTTCGCAAAAATGAAGGCTTGCTACAGAATAATTCAAAGAGTACCTCTTTATCGATCTCTAATAGATCTGTGGGCAATTGGGTAGATATAGTCATAGGATAATAGGGATTTTTGGAAAAAAGCAAATTTCCGCCTAATATATCATCCCTGTAAGACTCGGAGATGGTGAGTAGATTTCCCGACTGATCAATCCGTTCTACAACCACCTTACCTGTTAAAATTATTTCCAAATTTCTGCATGCTTCGCCGTCAAAATGGATTACGCTGTTTTTCTTGTAAGAAACCACTTTGAACTTTCCGGATTTCAGATTGCTTTCCAAATCTTCCTCAGATAAATGTTGTAACAAACTAATCTTTTTTAACCTTTCAGTATTTTGGTACATGTATATTCTCCTTATAGTTACCTTGGTAACACCTTTTATACCATTATATAGATATAATATGGTTTAATCAAATATGTGAGGGGATAGCTTATATGAAGAAATATGTTATACCAGTAATACGAATTTTGTTTTTAGCCCTGTTCATTTTTCTAGTTACCAATGGGAAAATGATGCTTTGGTTGGGTTTATTTGCTCTGAGCCTTGTAGTTGCATTGCTATTTGGAAGAGTGTATTGTGGTTACGTTTGCCCAATGAATACTGTGATGATTACAACGGAATGGCTGTCTAAAAAGTTTAAGTGGCAGACTGATAAAACGCCTAAATGGCTCCAATCTGGAAAGTTTGCATGGGTTGCTTTAGTGGTGAGTATTGCTGTCATGATATTTGCTCAAAGAGTATTGAAAAAGAATATTCCCGTTCTACTAATATGGTTGGTGGTTTCTGTACTAGTCACCCTTAGATACAAGCCAGCTGTATTTCACAATCTCATCTGTATGTTTGGGCCGCTTCAAAAGATCTTTGGCAGGTTTGCAAAATTCTCTGAAAGGGTAGATAAGCCAAGCTGTATCGGATGTAAGAAGTGTGAGAAGGTATGTCCTTCTGCTGCTATAGCTGTTAGAAAAGATAAGAAGGCTGAAATTGAAACCTCATTATGCTTCCAATGCACAAACTGTCAGCAAGTATGTCCAACGGATTGCATACAGTACACTAAGGAGTTCTAGGACTAGAAAGAGATCCTTTAGCTTTGCTGTTATCAAAAAAGCAAAATTAAAAGTACCATAAGATAAAAGTTAAAAAAAGAAATAAAAATAAACTAGATCCAGTTGGTTCGGGGTCTAGTTTATTTTACTACTATATAATTTTCACAAGGTATTGCTGCTATAATAACTATTAATAGTTTTCTACAAACAGCTCGAAGTAAGACTGGGGATGTGCACAGGAAGGACACATTTTAACTGCAGTAGGTCCAGTATGTATATAGCCACATTTCTGGCAGATCCATTCTCTACTTTCTTCTCTTTCAAATACAATGCCTTTTTCTACATTTTCTTTCAGCTTAAGGAATCTTGCTTCATGTCTTTCCTCTACGTCAGCGATTTTGCTCCATACAGCGGCGATTTCCGGGAAACCTTCTTCTTTTGCAACATCAGCCCAAGTAGGATACAGATCAGTCCACTCTTCGTTTTCACCAGCTGCGGCAGCTCTTAGGTTTTCAATGGTATCATCCTTAGCTACTGGAAAATCAGCAGTAATTTCGACTCCTGTGGGAAGCTCTTCCCCTAAGCCTTCTACCAAGAAATTAAAGAAGCGTTTGGCATGCTGATACTCATTTTCAGCTGTTTCTGCAAATATGTTAGCAATTTGTCGATAGCCTTCCTTCTCAGCTACCTTTGCATACATGGTATATCTGCTTCTTGCCTGAGATTCGCCCGCAAACGCCTTCATTAGGTTTACTTTTGTTTTAGTGCCTACTAAACTCTTCATTTGATAACCTCCTAAATATATTTTTTTATAAATTTGCTCACTATTGATATATATACCCAATTCGGGGGTTAATAAACAGAAATTCGGATTAAATATCAGGAAACCTGTAGTTTTGCTACCTGGACATCCAGCATATTTCTTAAAGGCTTGAACATCAAGAGCACAATAATGAAATTAGATACTCCATGAACCAAATCAAAGGTCAAACCATTTACCCAATATGCTAATCCATATGCCGGTCCGTAGAAAAAGGATTCGGTTATGGCAAAGAACAATCCAAAGAACAAACCGAAGAGGCCTCCTAAAGCTGCATAAGCGTATTCTGAGGATGTTTTTTTTCTAAGCACTGAGGCAATTATTACCAATAACGGCCAAACCAGATAGTATCCCAATACCCAGGTTGAAAACCCATATATTAGAATATCAGTTGTTATAAAAATAACAGCTATAAATAGACTGCGTTTCATACCAAGTACCACAGCAAAAAGAATAAAAAACAAGGTGACAATCTCTACATTGGGAACAAAGCTTAAGGCTAGCTTTCCTGCTGTGGTGGCTGCGCTGAGCAACCCTATAAGAACAATGTCACGAATTCTCATATCATTTACCAGGTAGACAGGATAAAGTTATAAGAGTCTCCATCCTGGATTGGTATATCATCGGTTCCAACCATGGCGTCTTCTTCATTAACCTGAATCAGGAAAAATTCGTTGTTGCTCTCATCTGCTGTATAGTCCATCATACCTTTAATCATGGTACCCAAATCACTTGATTCCATAATTGCTCCGAGCTCTTCTTGCTTTTCTTTTATAAGATCTGTTAGGAACTCATAATCGGTTTTAAAAGTAAAGGTTTCGTCTATTTCTTCTTTTTCTGCTACAATCTGAATGGTAACTTCCTTGGAACCTTCTGTTCCCTTAGGAGCTAAAAATGTCTGATACCCAACATAAAGGAGCACAAATGCGATTACAACAGCTAATATTGCAATAATTTTCTTTTTCATTACTTTTCCTCCATTTTGTACGAATTTGAAAAACTTCACCTATCCTCCTCTGCAGTTAAAAAATCGTACAACAAAACTAAATAAAAAACCCTCCAACCGATGGTTGAAGGGGGCTTTGACGTTGTGTAAAACAAAATGTATATGACGATAAAAATAGCTACCGTGCAAACACATAATGCACAACACCCCCCATCCCCGTGAAGTTATTGGTGTCTATAATACAGGCAGGTCTTCCGGCTGAAGCAGAGAATATCTCTCAACGATTGGCCTTCCCAGTTTCCCAGTGGCTGCAGCTATTTCAACTGCGTCAATCGTATTGCTAACACGGCGGCGGGACCGCACAGGAATTAACCTGTTTCCCTATTAATGCATGTGATGCAACCTGTACCAAAGTTCGATATTTTGTTGTATATCTATCATATATGATAAGCTTGTGGAAATCAATAATCAATTACCTAGAATTTAACGTAAAATACAAAGAAGAGCAGTAAAGTCATCCAACTCTCTTGATAAATCACGAATATACTCCTTTATAGAAGGATCAGTTATTAGTAGATTAGAAGCTTTGCGAACAGCCCTTACAAATTCAGGCTGTAATATATTTTTATCTTGTTCCTTAGCTAAGGGGCATATACTGCCAGCTCGTGGATCCATCTTTATAAGCAGGATATCCTCTTCTGTCAAATATGGTGTTAATGGAAAGATGCGACATGCGAGAGGACGACGATCCCGAGGGCATGTTCCTTCACATCTTGCAAGAATTTGGTTCGGACTCGTATAATAAATAGGTAGAAGGGTCATCCAATCTTCACAGTCCGTAAACAATTCTTCTTCACCAGGGAAGAGGATCATCCCTGTTTCTTCCTTAGGTCCATCATTATCCTGACAGCATGATTGATTGCATAGCTTGCCACAATCAACACGTAAAGGGGTCACGTTTTCCATTAATTTATATGCAGCTTGTAGTATTTTCAATCGATTCATAGTATTTATCACCTTTCCTGAAAATTAGTATATCGAATTTTGGATTTAAAAGAAACTAAAATTATACACTTTGGCCTAAAAATCGTTGGAAATAGTTAAGGATATTGTAAATTTACAAAGTCATATATTTGTGTTAATATATTTCTACTATTGTAAAGCAAGAACCGTTGCAATGCAAAAGAAAGAGGTGTCTACCATTGAAAACTGCCTTAAGGCTAATAACCTTCCTAACGGGGAAGATCATTGGTATTGCAGTAGTTATAATACTAATCATAATGGCAACCTTTATTTCATATGATATGGCCAATATATACGTCGTAGCAAACGATGGTCTATCCAAAAGGGCAGAGATAGTAATAAGCGATGAAAACCCGTCGGATTTAAGTAAGTTTTTTACACTACAATATTTAAACTCAGACACAATGTTGAGTAGTGGACAATTCGATGATTATATTGTTTCGGATTATAATTATGAATTAAAGATTAAACAGCTTTGGGTGTGGCCCTGGGAATCCACTACTGAGGTAATAGTCGAGGAATATATTCCAGAATCCTCCTGGCGATTTAGTATTACCGATGAGTTTAGGGAACGATTAACAGAAGCTCAAAGGCCTCCGGAAAAAGAAATAGATGAAGAGGCAGAAGACGGAGAAGGTAATGATGAAGAAGGTACCACTGGCGAAGATTCAGAGATCCAAGAAGAAGAGTTTAAGCTTGAAATTCCGAAACCAAAGTGGCAAAACGGTGAAAAAATTATTGAATTTCGCAAGATAGATGGGCGATGGGAAATCAATGGAATGGTATTTGTAAAAAACATCAATCCGGAGCAAGATACTAAGAAGTAATGGTAGACCAAAGATAATAACTAATAGATAACTACTAATATATAAAATGATTACCGGTAAATACCGGTAATTTTATTTTAGTAAAGAAGCTGAAAAAAGGCGGTATTGCAAGAATATGAGAATTGCTAAACTTAACATAGAAAAACCTTTATTTCTAGCGCCTATGGCGGGCATAACAGATCTTCCCTTCCGAACCATATGTCGAGAGCAAGGCTGTCAGGTTGTTTATACGGAGATGATTAGTGCAAAGGGTCTCTATTATGGAAGTGAACGTACAGAAAATATGATTGAAATTCATCCACAGGAGCATCCCGTCGGTATTCAGATATTTGGGTCAGAACCTCTGCTTATGGCAAAAATGGCTGAGAAAATTTCGGAATCAGGGGCAGATCTTATTGATATCAATATGGGTTGTCCAGCACCGAAAATTGTTAAAAACGGTGAAGGCAGCGCTTTATTAAAGAATCCCGATTTGGTTGGCCAAATAGTCAAAGAAGTTTCTCGGGCGACTCCGCTGCCCGTTACTGTAAAGATTCGAAAGGGTTTTGATGAACAATCTATTAATGCTGTGAAAATAGCTTCTATTGCAGAGGAATCAGGTGCTGATGCCATAACAGTCCATGGGCGGACCAGGGAACAATATTACTCAGGCACAGCAGATTGGGATATTATAAAGGAAGTAAAATCCAAGGTATCAATTCCTGTAATTGGGAATGGAGATATTTTTACTGGTGAAACAGCTTTAGCCATGAAAGAAAAAACTAGTTGCGATGGCATCATGGTGGCTAGAGGAGCCCAAGGCAATCCTTGGCTATTTCGTGATATACTGTCCCTATTCGAAACTGGAACTCTTCCACCACAACCTACGGTTAAGGAAAGGATTCAGACTGCCTTGAGGCATATGAACATGGTCATACAATTAAAAGGTGAGCGGGTGGGTGTATTTGAAATGAGAAAACACTTTTCATGGTATATCAAAGGTTTACCAGAATCCGGCCAAATGCGAAAGATCATCAACACATTGTCTACTGCAGCTGAAATGGAGAAAGCATTGTTGTCCTATCAAGATGAGTTAGTATAATTAACTTATTATTTGGCTAGTAATAGTTACTGAAGGTATAACAGAAACAGAGTAGAATATCATATATATACATAATATATCATGATACTATTAAAGATAAAAGAGGTTTGCATATGAAGCGGATCGTTAGTGTAAGCTTGGGATCTTCTACACGAAATCATCAGGTTGTTGTGAGGATTGGTGAAGAAGACTATTCCATTGAACGCATTGGGACAGATGGAAGTTATGACAAAGCCATAGAGCTCATAAAAGAGCTTGATGGTAAGGTGGATGCATTTGGTATGGGTGGCATCAGCATGTATCTTTATGGCAGGAACCACCATCGCTATGTAATGCGGTCTGCTCTTCCTCTCCTAAAAGCAGCTCATAAGACACCTATGGTAGATGGGTCCGGCTTAAAGAACACTTTAGAGCGCCATGTAGTTCAATATTTAAAGAAAGAACTTGGTATTAATTTGAAAGAAAAAACCGTCTTTGTAGTATGCGGCATGGAGCGACTGGGGATGGCTGAGGGTTTTGCCCAGGAAGGATGTAAAACCTTATACGGAGATCTAATGTTTGCTTTGGGAGTTCCCTATGCATTCAAAGAGCTAAAAGGATTACATCGCTTTGCAACAGTTGCTATGCCGTTAATAAAAATGATGCCTATGAAGGTTCTGTATCCTAGCGGCCAAAAGCAGGAAATCAATACTCCTAAATTTGAAAAGGCATTCAGACAAGCGGATATTATAGCAGGAGACTTCCTTTATATAAAAAAATATATGCCGTTGTCCATGGAAGGAAAAATTATTGTAAGCAATACTGTTACCTCTCAGGACATAGAACTGCTAAGAAATCGAGGAGCACGAATGCTGCTGACCTCAACCCCTGAACTGAATGGGAGGTCCTTTGGAACAAATGTAATGGAAGCCTTAGCATGCGTTCTCATTGGTAAAAAACCAGATGACATCACCCTTGACGATTACCTTGGTGTAATTGATCAAGACTTCTTTACTCATAGAGTGGTATATTTCTAAACCTTTCATAATATAGTTGATTATGTTCCGATGGCATTGCGCATGTTTAAATAGTAGTCAATTAAATCTTGAGGGGTTAAATCTTCATATGAATAAGTTCGCTGTAATTCTTCAAACTGATGGAGGAGAAAGAGTAATAGAAAACCATCCTATGCTAAAGCGACTGCCGAAGCAAATAGCAAAGAAATGTCTGCCTTACCTTTCGGCACAGAAAACAGGACTTATATTGGACAAGGAAAACCAGGAGGATCTGGGCTATCTCGTAGATGTGCCTGGATTTTTTTTAGATTGGGATCTGAAGGGGGAAGATGACAGACTAAAGACCCTAAGAAAATTGGCTAGAAGCCTCAAAAATTGGAACTGCCCGGTTCTTGGATTTCCACATATTTATGATTACTTAAACGAAGAAGAATGCAACCTACTGGAGAATGCAGGCATGGTCCTACTGGATGGATTCCACCATCGTCTTGCTGGTTTGTTGCTGGTTGTAAAGCAATTACTTCGTATTGTGGAAAAGGATGTGCCGCAATTTGAAACCGGAGTATGGGGTGCTGATACGGACATAGGGCAGGTTTGGGTGAACTCCCTGGCTGGTGGAGTGAATCGAATGTGCATCGGTGGGTATGATTACAGGGAACTTGAAGGGCTTGCGGATTTTATTCTTAAGACCACTGGTCTGTCTTGTCAGATTACGACTAAACCAGAGGTATGTCTGGGGAGTAAAAACTTAACGATTCTAGCGGATGTCGTAGATATTATTATTAATGAGAGACAGCTCGGCATACACGTTAATTCCTTACCAGGACATGAATTGAGTAGTCAATTTGCACTTGATAGCGTTAAGCAAACAAGCTATGTCCAGCAGTTGAATCCTATTGATATGGTTTGGATGAATTTACCTAACGTATTAGAAGTCGACCAGGAACTGAATCCACACGAACAACTGGGGGTTATGGCAGCCTTGTTTTATTCTATTAGCCCTGTTTATCGAGAAGATATACTAAAAAGAAGAATCACCTTGGAACGAATGACTCAGCTGCATTCTTTGTATGAGTTGCTTAATATAAGACCGCAAGGCTTTGTACAAAATGGTCAGAGGATACATTTCGACAGGTTTCGACGGGAATACTTCGGCAAAAAAGCGAAACATGTGAGGATGTGCAATAATGTTTCCCATGACTAAAGCAATAACAAAGTCAATGAGCCTTAAGAATGCCGCCCTGACAGGACGGCATTTTGGAAATTAGGGTACTTGGTTGTTGCTAATCAATTTCTTCGGCACCGAACTCTATACTACAAATATGGTCGATAGGAATTACTATGATATCGGCCCTCTGTCTCTCCACCAGTTCGCCTCCGCTAAACAGTTTGATTACAAGCCGTTCGCCAATAGCTGGTCTCAGGATTACAAAGCAATCCGCTACTACAATGGATTCTCCATTTAAAACCTTTTTGCAGCATTCACCACACTCAAATTCAATAGCAATATTGCGAGATGCGGGACGGGCAATAATGTCGCCCAAAACTTCATCAAGATTTTCAGCACAGTTTCTCCGATTGTTTTTGCCCGGCAGACTGACGGCTTCTAGCTCCTGGACATTGTATTCTCTTTGCATCTTGATACTCCTCCTAATTTTATATTTAATAACCTTTAGAGCTGATTCCATGAAATGTTGATCGTAATGTCCCAGTACTTTCTGCAGCAGGGAACAATGGTATATTCATCTAGATATCTAGGAATTATTTGAAAGTATATCTAAACTCATATCTAATACAATATATGAGTTGGAAGAAATAGTGTGACAGGGGAACAACTTCGCCAAAAATGGGCTGCCAAAAATGGGCTTGACAAAAGGAGGGGCTACATTTATAATATTTTTGAACTAAATAGTAAGCGTTAGCACTGCAAAATGAAAAAGTGGTTGCAGTGCTATTTTATAATTATAGGATTTCCCACATGTTACCAAAGAATAAAAATGATTCGCCAGCATATATTAGCTACATATCATTTTTGGTAAAGAAAAATTAAAGGGGAGAATAGAAAGATGACCAACAGGCCAACTATATTGACACCTGAGGGGGTTACCAAGCTCGAACAGGAATTACAGCACCTAAAAACGGTAAGCCGCCGGGAAATTGCTGAAAGAATTAAACAAGCAATTGCCTTTGGCGATCTAAGTGAAAACTCTGAATATGATGAAGCGAAGAATGAACAGGCTTTTATAGAAGGAAAAATAGTAACCCTTGAAAACAAGCTTAAAAACGCTCATGTAATTGATGAAGATGATATTTCCACTGATGTTGTTAGTGTAGGATCTACAGTAAAATTACTGGATGTAGAGTTTGATGATACTTTTGAGTATACAATTGTAGGCTCAGCTGAGGCAGACCCCTCAAAGAACAAAATTTCTAATGAATCACCTGTAGGAAGCAGCCTTATTGGCAAATCCATAGACGACGAGGTAGAGATTGCAGTTCCCGATGGAGTGGTCACATTTAAGGTGTTGGAAATTAATAAGTAAGAATAAACATACCACTTATTAAAGTGGTTGTTTTTACTTCGGAAAAAGGGTGAATTAATGTGAGTCAAACAAAGGATGAAAATAACAACAACGAAGCTATACAAACAGAGGAAAATTTAAGTGAAATTCTGCAGATACGCCGGGAAAAGCTGGCAAAATTACAGGAAGAGGGCAACAACCCATTCGATATAACTTCCTTTCATCCAACTCACTATTCCAATGATGTATTGGAGAGTTTTGAAGAGTTGGAAGGCCAGCAGGTAACTCTGGCCGGACGCATTATGTCCAAAAGAGTAATGGGCAAGGCAAGTTTTACCCATATACTGGATTCCAAGGGACAAATTCAGCTTTATATCCAAGTTAATGAATTGGGCAAAGAAGCTTATGATACTTTTAAGACTTACGACATTGGAGATATCATAGGAGTTACAGGTGAAGTATTTCGAACTCATAAGGGAGAAATTTCAATTCGAGTAAAGGAAATCACCCTTTTAACTAAGTCACTGCAGCCCCTGCCTGAAAAATGGCATGGCTTGAAGGATCAGGACCTCAGATATCGACAAAGATATGTTGATATGATTGTAAATCCTGATGTAAGGCATACTTTTATGACTCGATCCAGAATAATTCAGGAAATTCGAAGATATCTGGATGAAAGAGGCTTTCTTGAGGTTGAGACGCCGGTTTTACATAATACAGCTGGTGGTGCAGCTGCAAGGCCTTTTATAACTCATCATAATACACTGGATTTGGACATGTATCTGAGAATTGCTACTGAGTTGCATTTGAAGAGGTTAGTTGTAGGCGGCTTTGACAAGGTATACGAAATCGGTCGTATTTTCAGAAATGAAGGAATGAGTATAAAGCATAATCCAGAGTTCACCTCTATTGAATTATATCAGGCATATGCTGACTATCATGATATCATGAACCTTACAGAGGACATGATTTCTACGGTAGCGAATAACGTACTGGGAACAGATGTGGTGAATTATCAGGGTGAGGAAATTAACCTGGCAGCACCTTGGGCAAGAATCACTATGCTAGATGCTGTCAAGCAATATGCTGGTGTTGACTTAACTGTTGCAGTAAGTGACCAGGAAGCAAGAGAAGCTGCCAAGGCAGCAGGATTTTCCGTTGATGCAAAAGCCAGTTGGGGTGAAGTATTGAATCAGCTCTTCGAAGAAAAGGTAGAAGAACAATTGGTTCAACCTACCTTTATTATGGACTATCCTATAGAAGTTTCTCCTTTAGCAAAGAAGAAAAAAGATGACCCAAGGCTTACTGAGAGATTTGAATTTTTCATTACTAGACGAGAATATGGCAACGCATTTTCAGAATTAAATGACCCTATTGATCAGAAGGAACGGTTTATGGATCAGGTCAGGCAGAGAGCCGAGGGAAATGAAGAGACTGAAATGATGGACGAGGATTTCATCAATGCATTGGAAATTGGGCTTCCACCAACAGGTGGATTGGGAATTGGTATTGACCGATTGGTTATGCTGCTAACTGACTCTCACTCAATTCGAGATGTCATTCTGTTCCCGACGATGAAGCCGATAAAGGAATAAATGCTGGACAGCGATGTGAATAATATGTAAACAATTAGCCGGAACCATTCCGGCTACTTGTCTTTTAAATACTAATATTTTATAATTAGGTCATTAGGTAAGGTAGGTGAAGGGATTGTATCAATCAAAGTTAAATAAGGGAAAAGTAAAAAATCATTTTCAATATGATAAATGGAAGTATATACTAGGTATCGCCTTGGTCATCTTTTCATGGAGTATGTTATCAACTGTAACTGCTCCTAGAACTCCTGCAGACAAGAAAGTAGATATATTTCTTGTAGGTGGATATATGATGACTGATGAATCGACTGAATATGCTAACATCTTGTTGGATGAGTTTTCAGAGTTAATGGAGGTCAACTTCTTTAACATTACTTTAAATGATGAGATGGAATATGCATCCCGTCAGAGGTTAATGGTTATGTTAGGTAGTCAAACAGGCGACATTTTTTCTTTCACGAAAGACGAATTTGCATTAATGGCTGAACAAGGTATCTTTATACCATTAGATGATTACCCAGAATTGATCAGCCATTTTACTGAGGAAGAATTGAAAGCTGGTATATATTCTACAGAGGATGATCCGACACCTAGAATTTATGGAGTTCCCATTTCAGGGGTAGAGCCTATGCATAATACTTTCTATAATACGGATAAATCATTTATGGGCGTAACGGCTTACAGTCAAAATAGTGAGAAGGCAGTAGAAGTTCTTCAGTGGATAATTGAGCATAGGGAAACGGAACAGTACGAGCAACGGAAACTAGAGCTGCAACAAGAAAAGGAACAGCAAGAGTTAGAAGACCAAGAAAACTGAGTAAATAGAAAAGATAATCCCCAATACGAAACACTTATTTCTTACCTTTTTCGCATTTGGGGATTTTTTCTTCAATAATTTTAAA
>CAYFSR010000067.1:0-11936 GCA_964345785.1 uncultured Eubacteriales bacterium
AGCAGTAATTTCCTATCTTAACAGGTTTGGCATAGCACATACGCCTTTCCACTCCATCCTTATCCAGCACCCTCAAACGCTCGTCTGGAAGCATTGGATGTACAGGCGTAACTATTGTAACATTAGGCCCAAAATCACAGTGGTCTCCGATTGTTACCCACGTATCATCTTGTATGGTCAAATTGAAATTGCCAAAAAAGTGGGTTCCAATCTTAGTATGCGTACCATAATGAATATACATTGGCCCTTGAATGAAACCTTTCTCTCCAAACTCATTAAATATCTTTGAAACCAGGTCTTGTCTTTTATCAGTTTCATCTTCAAAAGTGCGATTGTATTCGGTACACAAATTGTGTGTTTTAAGCTTTATTTTTCTTAATTCGGGATCCCCAGGTGCAAATAGAACACCAGCGAATATTTTCTCTTCTTCTCGCATTTTCATCCTCCTCAACAATAATCCCTAGTGTAGACAGGTAAAAATCTTCTATCTTTGCACTCTTCCAGATGCGTCGCCATCTTTTAATCTTTCAACTTCTTCTCTTGTAACTAAGTTAAAGTCACCTAAAATGGAATGCTTCAAACAACTTGCAGCTACCGCATATTCGAGTGCTTCACTGTTATCTTCATAGTTGAGCAAGCCATAAATGAGCCCAGCAGCAAAAGAATCACCGCCGCCCACTCTATCTACGATGTCCTGGATGGCGTATTTCTTGCTGACATAAAAAGATTCTCCATCATATAAGCATGCAGACCATCCATTAATATCCGCGCTCTCACTTTCCCGCAGTGTAATAGTTAGTATTTTTACATTGCTATATTTATCGACTACCTTCTTGGCTAACTGCTCATATTTTTCAACATCCAATTCGCCACTGGTAACATCTGAATCAATTTCGATCCCCAAAGACTTCTGACAGTCTTCTTCATTTGCAACAATAACATCAACATATCTTACGATTTCGTCCATAACTTCCTGAGCGCTTTTTCCGTATTTCCAAAGGTTTTTTCTATAATTTAAGTCTATCGATATGGTTATGCCCATTTCTTTAGCTGTTTCGACCACCCTTATAGTAGCTTCAGCAGCTGCTTCACTGATAGCCGGTGTGATTCCTGTGACATGCAACCATTCTATCCCCTGGAGTACTGCCTTTAAATCAACATCTGCCAAATTGGATAAAGCCATTGTTGAATCTGCACGATCATAAATTACTTTGGAAGCCCGCTGATTCGCTCCGCTTTCCAAGTAATATATTCCCATTCGGCCTTCGGTTCGAATAATTTTAGAAACATCTACATTGAATTTTCTTAACTCACGAACACAAGCTTCTCCAATATCGTTTTTTGGAAGCACGGTAAAAAAGGATGCATCTATTCCATAATTTGCTAATGAGACGGCTACATTAGCTTCTCCGCCCCCGAATGTAGCATCAAACCTGGGTGTCTGCAATAATCTTTCTCTTTCAGGAGACTTTAGCCTAAGCATAATTTCTCCAAAGGTCATTACTTTTTTCATTGTAATCCTCCTCATTTTCCCTAATTCATCTTATTTCTGTAATAAATGAACACCAAAACCGTTAAAATCATCTTTCAGATAGACTGCTATAGTTTTTCCGTTTTTGACCTTTTCTGTTTCCTTATCTACTTCAAAACCTCTTTTATTCAAGTAATATACAGCACGATTTATGCTGTTGGTACGAAATGCTATATGACCGTTTTGGCCAATACCATCTTCTTTTAGCACTTCAATAACATTTCCGACCATAAAGCTACTGTTGCCCTCTTTTACTTCAAATCCAAAAGCACCATTTAACTTTTCAGCAATCGATGCTGGACCGTTCACACCAATATGAGCAAGTTCAAAGCCTAACAACAATTCAACTGCCTTTTTAGCAGTTTCTGTAATCTTACTAAAGTTTTTCGATGCTATGTCTGCTGAATTGCACAGGAATCCACCACCTACGGCGTGAATATAATCCTTATCCACGAAATCTGCTAGATTAGTCAAGCCAACTCCACCGGTTGGAATGAATTTAATATCCTTATAAGGGCCATGAAGTGCTTTAATTCCATCAATTCCACCATAGACATTTGCCGGGAAATATTTAAGAGTAGATAGGCCATATGACTGGGCTTTTTCTATCTCTGTAGGTGTAACGCAACCAGGTGTTATAAGAATCTCGTTTTCAATACACCATTCAACTACCTTTTCATCAAAGCCTGGAGAAACAATAAATACTGCCCCAGCATCCTTTGCCTGAGCAGCCTGCTCGACGCTTCTTACCGTTCCAGCACCGACCAGCATATTTGGGAATTGCTTTGCAACTTTACTGATTGATTCAATACCTGCGGGGGTGCGTAATGTAATTTCCATTACATCTATGCCTCCGGCTGTCAGAGCAGCTGCTGTATCCACAGCGTCAGAAGCATTATCAAAGGCCACTACTGGTATGAGACCAATGTTCCCTATCGTTTGGTTAATATCCATACTGTTTTTCATAAAATCCACTCCTTTTAATTATTCTTTCCCTCTCATTCTTGGTAAAATCCTATAATTTAATGAAACAACACCATTTTAAACGTAAGTCTGTCGGAATCTATTCGCTATAACCCATCTGATAAGAGATTTGCTTTGAAGTCTTTTTTAATTCTTCCACAATAAAAGGTACCCTTTCTTCTGTTAGAAACATTGCAGGTGCTGAAATACTGATAGCTGCAGCAATGCGTTTAGTTCGATCCCGTATTGGCACAGAAATACAACGAATACCTTCTTCGTGCTCCATATTATCAAAAGCATGCCCATTTTCGCGAACCGACCTAATCTCCTCTGCTAGCTTACCCACTTCCGTTATCGTAGCATCCGTGTATTTGATTAGTGGCCAGCCTGAAAACATCTCTCTTATCTTTTCATCTGTAAAATCCGAAAGCAGAACTTTGCCCATTGCAGTACAATGCAAGGGACTCCTTTTCCCAACCTGGGAATACATACGAATGCTGTGCTCCACGCTTTCAAACTTTTCAATGTACACAACCTCATAATTATCCAGTATGCCAAGATGAACAGTTTCTTTTGTCGCAAAAGAAAGCTGTTGAAGATATGGTTTTGCAATAGAGCGTAAGTCCATTTGCTCAAGTATAGCACTGCCTAATTTAAGTACTTTTACACCAAGCCTGTAGTCCTCACTATCCATCACTTTCTCTACATAGCCTTTTTGTGACAGTGTATATAAAATCTTAAAAACTGTGGATTTATTTATATTTGTAGTCTTTGAAAGTTTGGTGACTCCACAACCGTTTTTTTCGAGGGCAAGTGCTTCAACAACTGCAATAGCCCTCTCTAGTGTTTGCAGCATATATTTTTCATTTTCCATATTCTCACTACATACCATTTCATTCTTCAAAAATTTTATAATTATTACCAATGAAATTACCAGTATATTTATATTGTTTCTCTTTAAGAAACAACGTTTCCTTATATTCATTATTATAGTACTATTGACTTTATTGTCAATAGATTACGTATAAAAAAACGACCCTACAATAGAGCCGTTATGATATACAATCTTGTTAATTAGTTTACAGTCTTTCTGTTTCCGGTTTCTCAGACCTTTTAGTCAAATTAAAGATGACAGCAGCACTAATAAACATAAATACCGCTGTAATAATGAGTATCAACTGTTTACTTCCCATAATTGTTCCCCCTATTCTTACCTGAAGCCCTTCTGACATGGCAATGAACTGCCTGCCTAAAGACGCTCCAATGAAGCCTGCAAAGCTGTTCATGGTAGAATAGAATCCCAGCAGATTTGTTTGATTATCTTCTGGTATGTTTACGTAAGGTAAGTTCGAGAATACTAGGTTTATACCCGGAGAAATTGCAAAGGCATATATCATAAATAAGGGATATAGAAGTATATTCTTTTCTGTAACAAATGCCAAACCTAGATAATGAACTACATACAAGCTTAAACATAGATACAGTGTTCGGAACCAGGAGGTGGTATCTACCCTTTTCCTCCAAACAGGCATAACCATAATCATAACAGGGATACTAAGCATGTTTACAGTGTTAAGAAATGAATAGGATATATTAAGTTCTCGGAGTAAATAGACGGTATAATATGATCCTGGAATATTTGCCGTAAAGCTCCACATGCAAGCCATGACAACGGTAACCAGAAACTTCTTTTCCTTTAAAGGGCCTAAAAGCACATCCCGCACCCGAATATTTTTTTTCTGAACCGGATACTCCCGAATTTTCAACATATAAATAATATCAAAAACAGCAAGCACTAAAGCTATACCCCGTAATATCAACAACCCATTCAGTTCATTACCGTTTTGCTTAAATATATCTACCATACGGCTGGCAATGAGAATAACAGAATAGACCAATATATTATTGGTCATATGAACAAACGAAAAATAGCGAGACCTCATATCATTAGGAATACTTTTAATATGCCAAACTGAGTAACCTGGGGCTATCATGGCATTTAACACATTCACCAGCAAAGTTGCCACTAAAATAAATGATAGCTTAAGTGAATCATCAGGCACAAGCAGTGGAATAAGGCTAATTAGTACAAGATTTATAAAATGGATAATACAACGCCCAATGATCAATATCTTCTTTCGTTCTGTAAAACGCTCCAATAATAAGGGCGAGAAAACCTGAAGCATATTAGCAAACATGCTAATCATAGTGATAAGACCAATATTGGCATCGCTCATATTCATCAGAAGTAGGAATCCAGTGAAAAAGTTACCACCGAAGAGGTTATTGGACACTGCACTGCTATAATTGGAAATTAAAATATTCCTGCGATTTTGAGATAATTCCTGCTCTTTCCCAAACAGCTCGGAAAAAGAAGTCTTTAAGCCGGCAATTTTGTTGCCACCAGCTAGTTTTCCACCTTTCAAACCCCGGCACCTTCCTTATATTAGAAAAAGCAATTAGTACCATATAAATACCATATAAGTATTACATGAGTTCCATATAAAAAGGAGATACCGAATTATCAGTTATCTTTGACAATAGTATCTCCTTTGAAAACAAAAGGTCTTGCTTTACGATTACATCATATATTCAATTTGTGAAGTTTGCAACATCTAATTGTGAAAACTGCAAAAACAAATTATTTTACTGGTGTAGCAGGGTACTCATCAACGTTCCAAACATGACTGCCCTTGCCTATTTCTTTAGAATAAGTAGAAAGCTCCTCGTCAGTCAGCATGAAGAACTCACCGCCGGTTTTTCGGGGAGTGGTGTCAAAATGATACCAGCCCTGGCCCAGGTCCACAAGGCTCCAGTAATGCCCTCCACCAGTCTTTACAATATCCATATTGGTAATTTCAGCCCGGTTCAACAAGGCTTTTGCTGTTCCAAAATATACATAGCAATCTCCCCGTCTATTACGGAAGCCGTCATCCGCTGCCTGGACCCAATCTGTATTATTCAGATAGTTTCCATCATAGTATATATTGTTCTTGACCCAAATATAGATTGCCTCCGCCTGTTGCCTTAAAGTCATATCAGGCTTTATAATTTCCGCTAATAACTTATCGGCAGCTTCATCTACCTTTTCCCTTGCAAGTACATCTGCAGGCTTTGGCTCTACTCTAATCTCCACTTCCTTTACACTGCTATTTCCAGCAGCGTCCGTAGCGGTATAAATCACTTTGTACTTACCTTCCTGATGGAGCATAACCTTACTGCTGTCAATCTCAAGCTTTACATTTTCATCCTCATTGTCTGAAACTGTAACATATGTTCTATAGGAAGCAGTGCCTCCAACGTAAACAACCTGAAAGTCTTCCCCCTCTATAACAGGAGGCATGGTGTCTCCCTGAGTAGGTGAAGGTTTAGGTGTAGCTTTAGGAGTGGTTGACGGTGACTTTGTACTGGTTACCGGAGGTTTCGTACTCTCACCCGGCTTTTCGGTATTACCAATTAACGCAAGGGCACTTCCTATGTTATCTTGAAAAATAACGAGAACCAATACAGTTAACAGCATTAACAAGAAAATATAGAACCTCTTCTTTGCCTTTCTTTTAGCTGCTCTTCTTCTATCTGAACGCATAGCGACTTCCTTCCTTTACCCATTTTTTTCTTGCACAGTATTAATTATAGAATTACTCTCACTATTATATACCCCTTAGCCTAACAAAAAGTTTCATATAAGCAGCATATATAATAATTTTTTAAGATTTCATACAAACAACCCTTTTGTGCAAGCTAGTTCCATACTATCACGCACAAGAGAAAATTGTTTTATGCATTACTTAAATAATTCTTACAAAATACTGACGGGTACAGGTAAGGTTTTTAATCTTAGCTTAGATGGTAACTTCCTTGTTCTTCTCTGCGGACTCATATATTTTATCCATAAGCAATGAACTTAAAATTACATCATCTATATTGGATCTAATCTTCTTACCTTCCTGTGAACACTTAATAAAAGCATCTATTTCGTCATAGAACATATCAGCTGTTTTGTAAGTAGGAGTGGTTTCATATAATACACCATCTTTTGACGACCATATGGTGAAATTGCCGCCATAAGTCAGCTTGATACCAGCTTTGTCTCCTAAGAACTCAACGAAAGTAGCAGCTTCATTAATATTCTGTGCCCATGCGCCGTTTAATGAAATAGTAGGCCCTGCAGTTCGAACTAATCCGGTGACAAAATCGTCTACATCGCAAGTGCCGTTATAATCCGGAGGTCCAGCCCACATATTGGTAAAGGCATAGCTTTTCATATCCTTTGCCATTTCGCTATATGTAGCGCCGCTTACAGTCTTCAGCTCGGGAGAACCGATACAGTACATGATAAGATCTAGATAATGAACTCCCCAGTCAATTAGAACACCACCACCGGCCAATGCCTTTGTGGTAAATGGTCCGCCTAGGCCTGGAATTGAACGATAAGCGCGGAATGAACAATATATATGATATAAATTACCAAGCTCGCCAGCTTCGATTAATTCCTTAACCTTGTTTACAGCAGTATTAAATCGGTTTACGACTCCGATGTTCAATATGCGGTTGTTGTCATCTGCTGCTTTTTTCATGGCAGATGCTTCTTTGTAGTTCATAGCAGCGGGTTTCTCACACAACACATGCTTACCTGCGTTTAGGCAATCAATGGTAATTGGAGCATGCAAGTAGTTAGGCACGCAAACAGATACTATATCAACTTCAGGATCCGCAATGGCTTCCTTGTAGTCTGTAATTGCAAATTCAGCATCAAACTTTTCCTTGAAAGCTTCTGCCCGTTCGGGGATGATGTCTACCGCATACTTGATTTCACTTAGCGGATTCTTATAATAAGCAGGTCCATGTGCACTGTTTGCAATAGTACCATTACCAATAATAGCAACTTTAACTTTTTTCAAACTAAAATCCCTCCAAATATCTTTTTATTTCTATTGTTTCTTTAAAACCTTTACTTATTTAATTATATCAGTCTTTTGAAATTTGTACATGGGTTTTCAATATCTATCATCTATTTTACAATTGAAGCTAATAATTTTGACAATTATTCTCATATAACAATTATTCTAACACTGGCAGAAACGCAATTACAATGTTATAATCAATTATCTGAATTTTGTGATGCCTCATATTTAATTTCATACGCTGGAAAGACGATCAGAATAGGCATCTTATTTTATATGCTATATGCAAATGAAAAATTGTTAGGAGTTATTAAATGAAACTGATTGATATTATAAAGTCCGATAAGCCCTCCCTCTCGCTTGAAGTTTTTCCACCTAAGAACAGTGCTGTTTATGCCAGCATTGAAGCAGCTGTTGAAAAAATTGCATCCTTCGCGCCCAGTTTTATGAGCGTTACATATGGAGCCGGTGGTGGAACCAGTGATTATACTGTTTCCATTGCTGCTGGCGTGCAAAAACGTCATAAAATACCTGTTTTAGCCCATTTAACCTGCATCAACTCAACTAAAGCAGGGGTGCGAAAACAGCTCGACCTTATGAAAGAATCTGGCATTCAAAATGTCATGGCATTGCGTGGCGATTTGGAGCCAGGTAGAAAAGCAGATGAGAATTGGGATTATCAGTATGCCAGTCAGCTTATTGAAGAAGTCAAAGAATATGGCGGGTTTAGTATTGGTGGCGCCTGCTATCCGGAGGTTCACCCAGAATCAAGAAATCAACGGGATGACATCTATTATCTGAAGCAGAAGGTAGATGCTGGCTGTGACTTTTTAACGACACAGATGTTTTTTGATAATAATACATTTTACAACTTTTTATATAAAATAAGGGATGCAGGAATTACTGTTCCCGTTGTTCCAGGTATTATGCCAGTGACCAATGTTAAACAAATAAGCCGAATCAACACCTTATCTGGCGCTATGATACCACAACAGTTTCGATATATTCTCGATCGTTTTGGTGATAATCCAGCAACTATGCAGCAGGCCGGTATAGCTTACGCCACATCCCAAATAGTCGACCTGTTTGCTAACGGTATATCCTGTGTTCATGTATATTCTATGAATAAACCAATTGTAGCACAGAGCATACTAAACAATCTTTCGGAGATATTAAAATGAGCTACCGCAAGCCTGTTACTGTAATCGAACAAAATGCTCAAGCTCTTGAGATATTGCCTCAAAAGGTTTGCCGTTATCTGGGTATAGGCTTGTCAAAACCTGATGAACAGCTAGAAGCTCTCATTGACAATAGTATCGACGAATTTAGGAAAATTGCACGTTTTCGTGCCTGTTTTAGAATTGTACCCTGTCAGACCAGTGAACAAGGTACAGATTTGGATGTATTTTTTGCTCCCGGGAAAAATCTTGCCAAGAACCTTTCTCACTGCAATCAAGCAATTCTTTTTGCTGCTACAGCAGGCCTGGAAACCGAACGACAGCGCAAGCGAAAAGAAGTCGTTTCTCCTTCGTCAGCTTTGGTTCTCGATGCAGTTGGTACAGCTGCCGTTGAAAGTTTCTGTGATTTGTTATGTAACACGTGGAAAAATGAGTTTGTTGGAAGTTTCCTCCGTCCAAGGTTCAGCCCTGGTTATGGGGATTTGCCCCTGGAACTTCAGGGACCACTATTAGAATCCCTGGATGCCAAACAACTAATAGGGGTAACTCTGACTAATGCTTACTTAATGTTGCCACAAAAATCAATTTCAGCTATTGTAGGAATTGGGAAGACAGGCTGTGTACATCCTGAGCAGGACTGCCAGATATGTAATAAGACCAATTGTGAATTTAGGCTGTAAAGATTCTTTGCTAAAACTCAGGATGACATTAATAGATATTTATAAAACTGTAAGCTTAATAGTGTACTAATTGATTAGGAGATAAACAGTAAATGAAAGTTTTAGATTGTATCAAACAAGAAATCTTTTATCTGGATGGTGGGTCCGGATCATACTTACAGGAGCAAGGATGGTTAAAAGCCGGAGAGCTCCCTGAGATGCTGAACCTAAATCATCCGGAAGCTATAATAGCAATGCACAAGGCTTATTATGAGGCTGGAAGTAATGCTGTGTGCACAAACACTTTTGGTGCTAATGGTCTCAAGTTTGATGAAAAAGATGGACGACCTTCTGTAGAAGAAGTGGTTACCGCAGCAGTTAACTGTGCTAAAAAGGCTAGGGAAACAGCAACCCGTGAACAAACTCAACGTTTTATAGCTTTAGATATTGGACCATTAGGCAGACTCCTATCTCCAATTGGTGACTTGTCTTTTGAATCAGCTGTGGAATTGTTCGCAGAGGTTGTCCGGGCAGGCTCAGCTGCTGGTGCAGATTTCATCTTGATTGAAACAATGAATGACTCCTATGAAACTAAGGCAGCAGTATTGGCTGCAAAGGAAAATTGTAACCTACCCGTTTTTGTCAGTAATGTATACGATGAAAGTGAAAAGCTACTAAGTGGCACTTCTCCCGAAGCTATGGTGGCAATGCTTGAAGGACTAGGTGCTGACGTTATAGGCTTAAATTGTTCTGTTGGTCCAGATAGAATGCTGGATATTCTTCCTCGCTTTTTAGCTTGTGCCTCTGTTCCCGTTTTGGTCAAGCCAAATGCTGGGCTTCCACACTCAGAGAATGGAAGGACTGTTTATGATATTTCCGAGGAAAAGTTTGCTCAGATTATGAAGAAAATAGTTGAACAAGGTGCTTCTGTTGTAGGAGGCTGCTGTGGTACTACCCCCAATTTTATAAAGAAATTGGTAGATGTTACTCATGGGATGCCTGTTCATGAAATAAAACAAAAGAAAATTTCTGTAGTCAGCTCTTATACCCATGCCGTAACATTTGGTGATTCCCCCGTACTTATAGGTGAGCGAATAAATCCAACTGGTAAAAAGCGATTCAAGCAAGCCTTAAGAGATAATGATATCAGCTATATTCTCAAGGAAGGAATTGCTCAGCAAGAACAAGGCGTTCATGTGCTTGATGTTAATGTAGGACTTCCTGAAATAGATGAACCAAAAATGCTGGAAGGCTGTGTGAAGGAGCTTCAGGGAGTTTGTAATCTTCCTCTTCAATTAGACACAACTAGCGCTGAAGCTATGGGACGTGCTATGCGCATATATAATGGGAAGCCTATGGTCAATTCAGTAAACGGAAGCAACGAAAGCATGGACACTGTATTTCCTTTAGTAAAAAAGTATGGTGGTTTAGTTGTTTGTCTTACATTAGACGAAAATGGTATACCAGATACAGCTGAAGGAAGATTTGAAGTAGCTAAAAGAATTGCGCATCGAGCTGCTGATTATGGAATAGGAGTTCATGATTTAATTTTTGATCCCTTGGCACTAACCATCTCCTCAGACACTCAAGCTGCATTAGTTACCTTGGAAACTATACCCTTGATTCGAGAAAGGTTAGGGGCTTGCTGTTCTCTCGGAATATCTAATATTTCTTTTGGTTTGCCAAACCGAGATTATATCACGGCTGCCTTCTTTACCATGGCCCTGACAAGAGGATTAGACGCTGCTATAATCAACCCCTTTTCTATTGAGTTGCTAAAGGCGTATTACAGTTATATGACCTTAGCTGGTCTTGATCCCAACTGCCAAGCCTATATCAATTTTGCTCAGACTATCGTGCCGAAAGTTGAAAAATCGAAAAACATTAAGACGGTCACTGGGAATGTTGTAGAAGAAACAGGCAGTGAATTAAAAAATGCAATCATACGCGGTTTGACAAAGGAAGCCTCCAGCCTTGCCCGTGACGAATTAAGAGAGATGGAGCCTTTGGTACTAATTAACGAGCATATTGTGCCTGCTCTTGATGTTGTCGGTAAGAGATTTGAAGATAAAACCGTATTTCTACCTCAGCTGCTTATGAGCGCAGAAGCTGCAAATGCCGCATTTGAAGAAGCCAAACGTAAATTACCTTCTACAGGCGAAGCTGGTCCTCCTGTTGTTTTAGCAACTGTAAAAGGCGACATTCATGATATAGGAAAAAATATCGTTAAGGTATTACTAGAGAACTATGGATATCGCGTAATTGATCTAGGTCGAGATGTGGACCCTGAGATCGTTTTAGAAGCAACGATACAACATAAGGCAAAGCTTGTTGGCCTAAGTGCACTTATGACAACTACAGTACCAGCTATGGCTGATACTATAAAGCTTATAAAGGAGAACCTTACCGATGCTAAAATCGTAGTAGGTGGAGCAGTTCTAACCCAGGATTATGCTGATATGATCAACGCAGATCACTATGCTAGGACAGCAATGGAAGGTGTGCGGTATGCTGAGCAAGTTTTTGGTACAAGTAAATAATATAGGATTCAATAATATGCTAGTAGATATTTTATTCGAGTTTTTTGATGTATACGCATATGCTACTTAGGTGTTCTCTGAATAATATAATCCATAGAAGTATAGAATGATTTAGGTGTCAAAAGCACTCAACTACATACTGTCGTTTGCACCTTGAAAAT
>CAYFSR010000068.1:0-11878 GCA_964345785.1 uncultured Eubacteriales bacterium
AGGATGACAATGTGGTTTATTTAGGATGACAATGTGGTTTGTTCAGGATGACTGCTGGCTCTGTTTAGCGAAACTTCTCAAAGAGCCAGCTTCGTTTAATGTCAATGGTTTCCTGTGGACATAACTCTTGACAGCAATAGCACCGAATACATTCCTTCATGTCCACTACGGGTTTTCCTTCTACCATGATTATAGCTTTGGGTGGGCAGTTTCTTTCGCAATCCCGGCAGCCAATACAGCCTTCGTAATGAAACACAGGTTTAGGACCGAATTTGTTATTTATAAATTGTGCAATGGGGCTGTCTCCACCAAAATACTGTTCGATAAAACCTACCTGCTTATGGTATGGAATTTTGAAATCATGTATTTTTAGGTCTTCCAGGGAATCTCCTAATAGCTCTAGGTTATTAAGGCCACTGCACAAACCACGTTCTTTGGCTCTTCGGATAGTGCATATTCTATCTAGTGGAATGCCTACCAACGTCGCAGATACAACATCTAGCGCGTAAGGACTTGCGCTAGCTAAAATAGCTCCAATTTCCCTTGGTTCACCAGCAGAAGGCCCCTGCCCTTCCATCCCAATTACTGCATCCATTATAGACAATGCTGGCTTTACATAAGTACTGATGTCCACCAGCATATCAGAAAAGTCCTCTAATTTTTTCATTCGCAGGTGGTATTCAGCCTTAGTAGTGCCTGGAATTACACCAAACAGGTTCTTTACCGCTCCAGTATAAAGAGTCATACCATGTGTTTTAAGCTTGGCAATGTTTATAATAGCATCGGCTTCTTCAACCGCTTTGGTTATAGTAAGGCTTTTTATAGTTTTGCCTTCGTGATGAGAAACCTCCACCTCTTCGACATTATAATTAAGTTCTATATCGTCCCTAGTGGCAACTGCTTCCATGCCGCAAGCACGATACACACCCCGGAGAGCACGTTCAGTATAAAGACCGCCGGGACTATCTCCTATAATTGGTGTACCACCTGCTTCTTTCACCCATTTGGCGACTGCAGCGACAATTTCAGGATGTGTCGTAGCTGCCTCCTCAGGCTTCTTACGCATAAGCAGGTTGCATTTTAAAAGGACCCGCATTCCCGGTTTAATAAATTGACTACCCTCTCCTAGAAGCTCCAAATTCCTGGAAAGAGCATCATATACTTGTTCTGGTTCATAACTATTGCACTTCATAATAGAAACCTGGTCCATTCCAAATCCCACCTATCTGTTAGTAAGATAATTTACTTTGTTTATATTTTCTGTTTTTATTGACTCACCATGTGTTGGCAATTTCGGGCGAGGTATTGCTTCCAATTTGTACTTACCTTCACCATATCGTAGACCAAAGAAGAATAAAAGAAATATCAGTATCCAGATAAAAATCTTTTTAAGCTGCAATATAGGCTCCTTGTATAGGCCGATTGCTTTTCCTACCAGATAGCCGCCTACAAGGCCGCCAATATGCCCCCAGTTGTCGATGCCAGTACTAGCAAAACCATAAAAGAGGTTAAAGCCTATAATGACAAATAATCTCGGGCCGAATACTCGTTGAAAAACGTCTTTGTTCCGTTGTCGAAAGTAAAGCAAAGATCCCATTAATCCAAAAATCGCACCAGAGGCACCTGCCGATATACTTAAACTAAACATGTAGCTTAAAAGGCTGCCAGTCAATCCAGAAACTAAATAAACCACAATGAATTTTGCCTTGCCAAAAAGACTTTCCACAATAGGACCATAAATATATAAAGCGTAGGAGTTAAAAAACAAATGCGCGATTCCAATATGCAGGAACATAGCTGTTAACAATCTCCAGTATTGACCATAGGCAATAAGGATGTTAACCTTTGCACCAAATAAAATTAATTGTTCTCCCTGATTAAGTCTATATATAAAGCCTACCAAACTCATGATTAGGTATGCTAAAATATTTAAACCTAGCAATATATAAGTTATATAAGGCGAGCGCCTATCCAAGTTTACATATGACTGTCGCCCATGCGGACGAAAAGGATCTTCCTCGTAACCCTCTTCTTCTATAACTTCATATTCACCTTCAATGGGTTCTTTTCTGTGCCAATAATCTGTCATAACTCCTCCTATCAATTCTTCTTAAATACTATACCACAGTAGGATAACTGAAAACATATTTCTATAACATTTCACTCAAGCCTGGTATAACTGCCATCTGAGATTTAGAATAGCCCTGTTCCTCTAATCTTTTAATTATTTGCTGTTTATCTGGTATCCATGCCCGAATAAAAGTACCTTTTCCGAAAAGGTCTATTTTTGATAAGGAAGCTGGTAAAAAGCAAGAAGTCCCTGAAGTTAAGCTTACACGCCCATCATCATAATCAATGGTTCCCTGTCCTTCAATGCAAGTTATAGTCTGGAATCGTTCGCCGTCCATGACTATGTTCATCATTCCATTTACTTTAAGTTCATCCATAGCAAAATATTCTGTAACGATATATAATATACGTTGCCCTCCAGGTTCGTTAATCTTTAGGCCTGGCAGGCTCCCGCTCAAGTTACTATTAAAATCAATGACATCCATCGCTTGTTCTACATGAAGTTGCCTTTTCTGTCCACTGTCATCCACTCGATTCCAGTCGTATACACGGTAGGTAACGTCGGAGTTTTGCTGAATCTCATATATGAGGATTCCTTCCCCAATGGCGTGTACCACACCTGCTGGAATATACAATACATCCCCTGCTTTTACCTCCAGTTCGTGTAAACAAGCTTCCAGACTTCCTTTTTCTATGCTTTTGCGGAAACTTGCCTTATCACAATTTTTCTTTACACCGTACACCAATTTGGCACCTGGCTTGGCATCAATGATATACCACATTTCCGTTTTTCCAAGCTCTCCATCTTCATAGATATCGGCATATTTATCATCGGGATGAACCTGAACAGACAGGGAATCATTAGCATCTAAGATTTTAATTAAAAGTGGAAACTTTTTATATGCTTCATTATAAACTGCAGAACCTAATAGTTTTTCACCATGCTTATCAATGGCATCCTTCAGTGGCATACCTTTTAAAGCACCATTTTGTATGATGCCCATACCGTTTTCATGGCAGGCAATTTCCCAACTTTCACCAATTTTACCATGTTCAAGATTCCTGTTATATTTTTCAGCCAGCCTTTGGGCACCCCAAATTCGTTCTTTATGTACGGGGTAAAAAAACAAAGGATACAAGTTAACACACCTCAAGTCTAATATTTGTTTCTATTTCACGCTTATTTTGTATTATAGTATGTATTGCAGTTATTATAAAGGTAAACTTGATATAAAAATAAAATGGCAGAATAAAACCCCATTCGTAAATAGAAAGGGGTTTTTGGATTATAAAATGAAATTAACATTATTGTTAATCATTCATGCGAAATGATAGTGTGTACAGACTATCACTTAAGTGCACATTTTCTACGATAATATCTGGCGATGTCACAATATCAATTGCAGCAAAGTTCCAAATACCTTGGACACCAGCACTTATTACTCTATCAGCTATTTCCTGGGCTTTTTCCTTAGGAGTACAGATAGCCGCCATATCTACCTTGTTTTCAGCAATATAAGTCTCTAGCTTGTCAATATCATAAACAGGGATACCGCGAATGGACAAGCCAATTAACCGGGGATTAATATCAAAGAGAGCTTTGACTGTATAACCTTCCCTTTCAAAACCAGTATAATTGGCAAGGGCTTGACCTAAGTTCCCTGCACCGATAACTATGAAATTGTTATCATTAGTTAAACCAAGGATCTTATGTATTTCTTGTCGCAGCTCGCTAACGTTATAGCCGTAGCCCTGCTGCCCAAATCCACCAAAACAGTTAAAATCTTGTCTGATTTGTGAGGCTGTTAAGCCCATTCTCTGGCTGAGCTCCTTGGAAGAAATCCTCTCTATCCCATTTGCTTCCATGTCAGTTAAATAACGGTAGTACTTTGGCATACGCCTCATTACAGCTTCTGAAACATAATTCTTTTCTCGTGCCAATTCCGAACCTCCTATCTGACTGAAGTCATCACTTGTCAAACAATTATCAATTAAAGTATACCATTTTTTTCAATTACTTGTCAATCCGCATCATTTCCCCTTCTTTTCAATACAGGCTCTTTCTGATAGAATAGCATTGAAGGAAACAAAGGAGAACTTTATGATTCTATTATCGTGCGACAAAATAACAAAATCATTCGGTATTAACACTATTTTAAATGAAATTTCCTTTTCAGTCAATGAAGGAAATAGAATGGGGATAGTTGGGCCCAACGGAGCTGGCAAAACTACCCTCTTTAAGCTGATCACGGGCGAACTTCTTTATGATAGCGGTTCACTTTATAAATCTAAGGATCTTAGTATAGGTTATCTGGAGCAAAACGAATCCGTTGATTCATCTAATAATATTTGGAATGAATTGCTGCTGGTATATGCTCCTGTTCTGGAAATGGAAAAACATATACGCTATCTGGAGACCCGAATATCTGAGCATACTGACATGGATAACCCTGAATATCTTGAATTAGCAGAAGAATACAGCCAACAATTAGAGCAGTTCGCTGAGAACGACGGATACATATACGAAAGCCATATGAGAGGTATTCTTATAGGTCTAGGCTTTTCACAAGAAGAATTTAACCAGCCGATATGGCAGTTAAGCGGTGGCCAAAAAACTAGGGTAGCATTGGCTAAGTTGCTTTTAAATAAGCCTGATTTGCTATTATTGGACGAGCCCACAAACCACCTGGATTTAGACGCGATTCAATGGCTGGAGAACTTTTTAAGAGACTACAGCGGAACTATTCTAGTAATTTCTCATGATCGCTACTTTCTAGATAACTTGTGCGACTGTATTTTAGAGATAGAAAATAATAATGCAGTCTTGTATAAGGGAAACTACACCGAATATCAAAGAAGAAGGAAAGAACGTAGAGAAAATCAACAAAAAGAATATGATTTACAACAAAAAGAAATCCACAGGCAAGAAGAAATAATCAAACGCTACCGTTCTTTTAACAGAGAGAAGAGCATTCGGGCAGCAGAAAGCAGAGAAAAAGCTCTTGATAAAATGGAGCGAGTTGAAAAACCAGCCTACCTAGAAGATGTTCGCATGTCATTTCGTGCAAAAAAGCATTCTGGGAACGATGTTCTTCTGGTAGAAGACTTGGGAATGGCCTTTGATGGTAAGAACCTGTTCGAGAATGTCTCTTTTTCTATGAAGAAAGGCGATCGTGTGGGCATTATCGGCCCAAATGGCGTAGGAAAAACTACTTTATTCCGTATTCTTCTGGACCAATTACCGTCTACTTCTGGAAGTATCCACTTTGGTACCGGAGTAGATATTGGATATTACGACCAGGAACAGTCTAGCTTATCTCCTGATAAATCAGCGCTGGAGGAGTTATGGGACGCCTTCCCCTCCCTCACAGAAACTCAGATTCGCAATACCCTGGCATTATTTCTCCTACGTGGAGATGATGTATACAAATCCATACATCAACTAAGCGGTGGTGAAAGAGGGCGGGTGATGCTGTCTAAGCTAATGTTAGCAGAAAAAAACTTCATGTTGATGGACGAGCCTACAAACCACTTGGATATGCCTACCAAAGAAGTGCTTGAGGATGCACTGAAGGATTACACAGGAACCTTACTGATGATTTCCCATGACCGTTACTTTTTAAATAAAATAGTAAACAGGATTTTCGTATTCGAAGAAACGGGTATAAAAGAATATCTAGGTAATTATGATGACTACCAGGAAAAAAAGAAGTATCAAGAGCTTATGGAAAAGTTGGATGCAGAAACACCAGTAGAAAAAACGCGGACAGCTCAAAAAGAAGACAGGAAAAAGGAACGGGAAGAAAGGCAAAAACAGAAAGCCTTCCAGCAAGAGTTACAGCGCATGGAGCAAGACATTCATAACCTGGAAGAAGAAGTTCGAAAATTGGAAGAACAGCTAAGTGACACTGCTTTGTATGAAGATACTGGTAAAATGCTTACAATACAGCAATGCTACAGTCAGACTAAGGCTTCTCTGGAGGAAGCTTATGACGAGTGGATGGAGCTTCAGGAATAGTTAATTTGGAATCCTAAAAATCTCTATTGATTATTTTCTTAACGATAAAGCCAAAGCTAAAAGTATTTGAATAATGAGTATTCCTGGTACGCCAAACGCAAACTTTCTCTTTTTTGTCTTATGATGGAATACATACATTCCGATCCATACTCCAGGTGAAGCACCGAGAATTGCTAGGGTAAGGAGTGACTTTTCCGATATCCTCCTTGCCCTGCGTTTAGCTTTACTCTTATCAACAGCCATGGCTATAAAACCTACAAGATTTATTGCTACGAGATAGCCAATTATAAATTCTATCCAATCCATTCTATATGTACCTTCTTAATTAATGTAGCTAGCTCTGATCCTTTGTCGAGGCCCATAACATGCTCCATTACATAATCTAGTCCAGATTCAGATAGGTCTGTCTGTAACTTCATAGCTGCAGCATCATTTGAATTATCATATTTTAGGGCTGCAATAATTCCTTCTACTATTTCATTCGGTTTAATCCCGTTCTCTAGGCAATAAATGGCAGCACCTATCAATCGATCATCACGTCTTAGTTTTCTTAGCGGATCATTAGCTACCCGTGAAATTGTATCTTTTAATGCTCTATTGTGAAATCTCTGTAACAGGTCATCTTTATTTGCTTCAATCTCGCTTAATGGAATCTGGGGATACTCTTGCGAAAGAGCCTGAACCGCTAATTCCATAGCACTTTTGGTTTTGTTGTAAATCTCTTCGTCACGAATAGCATCTGAAATATACTCATATTTTTTCTGCCATCCCAGGTATGCACATATTGCATGTCCCATATTATGTAAAAACAACTTTCGTTTAATATAGAAACTAAATGGCGTGAAAGGCTTTAGTCCCACTAGTTCCGGTATTGGACCCTTGAAACCCTTAGAGTCTACTGGCAGCTCCGAATAAGGTTCTACTGCTATTAATAGAGGTGACTCTTTCCGTTCTTCCTCTGTTAGTGGAGGAACCATCCTGCCAATAGATGCTTCAACCAAGCCAAGGTTATTATCTGCCCATTCCCTTTCTCCCGCGTCTAATTTTTCATAGATCATTTCTTTCATCAGAGAATCAACATCCAACTGATTTTCAGCGAGAATGATGTTTAATGGTCCATTGCCAAGTTGCATTCTCATTTTAATACCATTGGATATATTATCAATTATGTAGGGCAATACCTTTACACCAACAGCAGTAGCCATTATGTCGCACTCTGCAATTTTCTTAACCGCATCTTCAGTGTTTCCATCAACTGCATACACATTATGCACTTTTTCTATCTTCTCAAAACCGTCTGTAACTATTTTTACATCATATTGATGGTCTTTATTGAAAGCGTCTATTATTCTCTTATCAATATCTATAAAACATACTTTATAACCGCTGTCTGAGAAAACCTTACCAATAAAGCCTCTACCTATATTCCCAGCTCCGTACATTACAGCTTTTTTCACTTTTCATTCCTCCAAAGCAACGACATTCCTTTATTCCCGCTAATTTGCATACCAAAAATATTTCAGTAATGTATGTAGATGACTGAACAAGCATGCATAATCCTATGCCCAATTATATATATAAAGACTATCTCATGCTGTTATAAAACTGCATTACTTCATCAAATGATCTGACGCCTTCTGTAGCCCCTTCTTCCGACAATGAAACGGAAGCGGTGCCAGTGCCCAGTTCAATGGCCTCAGCAAGATTCATATCGTTATATACTCCGTACAGGACGCCTGAACAAAACGCATCGCCAGCACCAACTTTACCCTTTATATATCCCTTAGGTAAATCCAGACTGTCTATCTCTACATACTCCCTGTTTTGATCCATTCCATAGCCACCTTCTGGTGCATGAATAATAGCCCAGGTGGAAACCCCCATATCAAATAACGCCTTTAAGGCCGTCTGCAAATTTTCCTTTACAAGCCTTTCACCATCACGTAGAAGTATACCAGTCGCCTGCTGAGTTTCTATTTCATTAATAATGCAGTAATCAGTGTACTTCAAAGCAGGAGGAACTATTTTCTTGAATCTATTACCTGTTTCACTTACTATATCAATAGAAGTTTTAATACCATGCTTCTTGGCATTAGACAATAACCTGGCCATTTTTGTGCCGTATTCTTCATCTTCTTCATCTAGGGCATCCAGTAACAAGATATATCCGATATGAAGTAAATCTACGTCAAGGTTTTCCCAATCGAAATGATCTTCACTAATATAAGCATTTGCACCTCGGTATTGGAAAAAAGTCCTTTGCTTGTTAGCTTGATTGCTCATAACAATGGTAAAGGACGTTTCCCCTTCTTCTTTAATTCTTGAAGTGTCTATATTACTATAACTATTTAATGTCTTTTTGATCAACTCTGCATTTTCATCATTACCGATTTGGCCAATTGCAATCAGCGGCAGCTCAGAGTCCAGTTTTGCGAGATCAACGATGACATTACAAAGAGCACCGCCTGTTGACTTATTGATTCCATCTGCTACAATCGTTGTCAATTCGCCTTCATTAGGATAACCCTCAATTGGGTACAGCAAATCAACTATAGCATTACCAGCTACACAAATTCCTTTTTTCATAAACATCAGAGTTCGGAGACCCATAACATAATCATGGGTGGGGAACTCAGTTACACCGCCTTTCCATATAATAATGTATTTTAGCCTTAACAAGTTTTATGTGATGTATCCTATACAAACAAATTCTTTACAGGAAACGAAAATCCTTCAAAATATATAGACTGTAAAATATCCTGTTCTTTAAATACCTTGTAGTCAGCAATATCATTTTCCCGAAAAGAGTGTAAATAAACCTCTTTGCTTGCAGGGTTTACAATCCAATATTCACTTATACAGCTTTCCAAATAAAGATCCAGCTTTTTAAGCATGTCTTTGCTCCTAGTAGTGTTTGATAAAACTTCCACAACAAGCGAGGGTACTCCTGTATACCTGCCGTTGTCGTTAATTTTATCAGTGTCACATATGACCAACAGATCGGGCTGTACAACATTTTTATTGTCATCTTTTTTTCTTGTAAGGGTAACATCCAATGGTGCTGTTAATGGTCTGCATTTTTTCCCCTTAAACCACTGATACATTATATATGACAGATCCATAACAATTTTCTGATGGTCAAACGATGGCGAAGCAAGAAGATGCACCTCTCCATCAATGTATTCATACCTGTTTTCACCATTATCGCTAAGCTTTAAAAACTCTTCATAGGTTATTTTAAATGCGCCCCGATTATAGGTGTCTGCCCTCTCGCTAATAGAGTCGCTTTCTGCTTCATTATCGTAGTGCTTAATAATGACAACCTTTTTTCCGTTTTTTGTAACAATTATATCCTCGTATCTAGCAAGCTTTATATACTGTCCAAAATTGTTCTGGGCATCTGTGGAAGTAATCTCCATTATATTCACACTCCCGCAACTGTAATTAGCTAATATTTTTCTTTAGCTAATATAATTCTAGTTCTTATTATATTTAATGTCAATATAAAATCCATTCTACAAACAAATAAATTAGTGCCAGATCCGGGTGATGTTTGCTGATTCATTTGTTTCAAACATGGCATATTCATGATATTATACTAGTACAACGAAACTACCCTAATCTATATAAGAATATAGTACTAAGCAGGTTACATACAAAGGTATTGATACTGTATAAACAAACAGTTAACAAGGTTTAACACTGTCAAGTAAAGACTTTCTCTGAATTTATTGTGATAATAGGTAAAATCTTGTTAAGTATACACTCATTTTCGATATTGATTGGGGGATATACCTATGTTCTTCTTAAATACCTTGCTGAAATAACTAGGATCTTCATAACCCACTTGAGTTGAGATATCCATTATAGTCAAACTGCGGTCTGATAATAAGCGTTTGGCTTCATCCATGCGTGTGCGTGTTAGATATTCAAGAAAGGTAAGCCCTAGCTCTTCACGAAACAAATGGCTTAGATAATATGGACTGATAAAAACTTGCTGGGCGACATCATCAAGAGACAAGTTTTCGCTATATTGATTCTGAATAATACGAATAGCTTCCCCTAATATGCTTGAGTTTATTACATTTCTGGATTCGTATACAGTGTCAAGGAAGGTGTCCAATACCTTGACAATCCAAAAGCAGATATCCTCGAATCGATCCATGGAAGCCAACTCAGAGATATAACCATAATTAAAGCCCAGTAATTTATCCATGCTGGCGCCTCCTTCTACAGCAGCTCTTGATATTACAACTACCAATTCCAGAGCTCGAGCTTTAATTAATTCTATGTTTCCTGCTGAACGAAGGAAAATCATTGATAAAATCTGATTTAGTATCTTTTTAGCTCCAGGCCTATCTCCCATTCGGACCTTATCAAGTAGGTCGTTTTCTTTATCTATGGGATACTTTTCACATTTAACATACTCTTCCAAATAGCGGATTCGTTCTTCCGCTTTTTTATGCTCAAATATCATTTCCGCTAATTGAGACTGTTGGTCATTCAACTCTTTTCTTTGCTGTAAGGTTATGATATTGGACTGGGCTATGTGGTTTGCAATAATATAAAGAAGTTCGGCTGCTGCTTGAACATTTCTGCCAGTCAGCATGGTAATTTCGCTGCCAGCATCAAGCAGTTTTTCTTGATTAACATCCAGTTCATGGGTTAGATTGAGAATTTCTTCTACTGCTACTTCGTCCCAGTCCCACATAAGGACAGGCCCGCATGAAATGCTGCCCAAGTATAGATTTTTAAAAAGTATTGGTGCTGCAAATTCAATAAGCCCCGCATGACAACGGTATATATAGGGTTCTCCCAGCTGTGCTGCTAACTTACCTGCCTTGTTCATAGATTCATTACATCGTTTTCGTCCTTCCGGATCCTTGCGAATTTCTTTGCAGAATGGACAATACCCCTCATGCTCCTGAGGAATGATTGCTAACTCTCCCTTGGCATCTACACATATGGCTCCTAAACCTGTTGCTAAAACAAAGGAGTTTAGGATTCTCTTCATTTCATCAACATCGATGACATCTCTTAACTGGATAACGTCGTGTTCTTGCATCAGCACCCTCCTATAAGCCAGCTATGGTTTATAGCCATGTAATGTCTTTCTGTCTTTGGTGACAAGTTATTTGCTTCTTCTCGTATAATGATAATTAATACACTAAGCATGTGCCCCTATAGATCGTAGATACGAAAGAGTTGTCCCCGGTTCATCGCTAGTTACTAGACAACCACCCCTTTCAAGGGCTAATGCTAGTTCTTCCTTTGACTTAACACTAGTGCACAACCAGGGCTCTATACCATTAGCTATAAGCGTATCAAACCATTTCTGAGGACAAACTTGGCTTCTAGTGTCTTGCCTCTTACCATTTTCATCTAGTAAGATATGGTACATGCAGACACTAAACAGCTTTGCATCTGGAGCTTCCTTTTCATGCATAACAAAATAAGGGTAGAAACCTTGGAGCTTATATCTACTATTGTATTTTTTATCTATGTATTCCAACACCCTTGAGCTAAAGCTGGTGAATATAATCCGTTCTGCCAAACCATATACTTCAAGCATCTCGATAGTTTTATCAATTACCTCAGACGTCCATGCTTCTCCCTCTCTGTCCGGATAAACCTTGATCTCCAGGTTAAGTAATAAGCCCGGATGCTTGTTAGAAAGGTCAAAGAGTTCTGACAGGAGGGGTATTTTTTTTTTTTTTTTTATAGTGAGCTCCGTAATCTCAGTAAATGTTTTGTCAATAACAAGCCCTGTACCATTTGTTGTACGTTCAA
>CAYFSR010000069.1:0-2738 GCA_964345785.1 uncultured Eubacteriales bacterium
GTCATCAGTTAGAGGCTTGACCTTTATTTCACCTTTTAAGCCTTGAGGCTTGAGTACTATACCAACGGATAGATATTCCAGCATTACACTTCCCGCCTAAATAATCTCTACGGTTACTTTTTTCTTTTCCTTTAGGGATGCCGCCTTCACTACTGTGCGGATGGCTTTAGCAATACGGCCCTGCTTGCCGATTACCTTACCCATGTCTTCCTGGGCTACTCTTAGTTCTATGGTGATAACGTCGTCCCCTTCAACCTCTTGTACATCAACTTGATCGGGTTCGTCCACCAGTGATTGTGCAATAAACTTTACCAATTCAACCATGGCTCTGCCCTCCTATAGTACGCCGTTCTTCTTAAGAAGAGCCCTAACGGTATCAGTGGGCTGTGCACCCTTGCTCAGCCAATCCTTTGCCTTGTCGGCATCGATGTTAACTGTTGATGGATTGGTATTGGGGTCGTATGTGCCTATCTCTTCTAAGAATCTACCATTTCTGGGATAACGGGAATCTGCTACCACCAAACGATAAAAAGGACGTTTCTTAGCTCCTATTCTCTTCAATCTGATCTTTACCATATTTTCACCTCCGTTAATTTCTTAAAATCATCTATATGCAAACTGATAGTAAACCAGCTGCTGGCTATATTACATGAAAGGTAAGCGCATCTTGCCTTTCTTCTTGCCCTTGCCCATATCCGTCATCTGCTTCATCATCTTCTTCAGCTCTTCATAGGACTTAAGCAGCTGATTCACATCTTGAATTCGTGTGCCGCTGCCGGTTGCTATACGCTTTCTACGGCTTGCATTGATGATGGACGGGTTGGTTCTCTCCTTTGGAGTCATGGACTGGATAATGGCCTGGGTTCTGGGAATTTGTTTTTCATCCAGCTGTACGTTCCCCAGCTTCTTTCCTACTCCTGGGATCATGTTTAGGATATCCTGCATGGAGCCCATGTTCTTAACCTGTTCCAATTGTTCCAGGTAATCATCTAAAGTAAAGCTTTGGGTGCGGAGCTTTTTCTCCATCTCCTGTGCCTTACTCAAATCGATGTTTGCTTGAGCCTTTTCTATGATGCTTAGCACATCACCCATGCCCAATATACGGGATGCCATTCTATCGGGATGGAAGACTTCTAAATCGTCTAGTTTTTCACCGACTCCGATAAACTTAATTGGTTTACCGGTAACTGCTTTAGCAGAAAGCGCTGCACCACCTCGGGTGTCGCCGTCCAGCTTGGTTAAAATCAAGCCATCAATGCCTAACTGTTCATTGAAGGACTGGGCTACAGTAACAGCATCCTGCCCGGTCATGGCATCGACCACCAATAGAATCTCATGGGGACGAGCTTCCTTTTTGATGGCCTTTAGCTCATCCATCAGCTCTTCGTTAATATGCAGTCGACCGGCTGTATCGATTATAACCATGTCGTGCTGATGTTCCTTGGAATATTCAAGAGCTTCCCTAACTATAGAAACTGGATCTTTCTGACCTCGCTCGAACACTGGAGTTTTTACCTTTTCACCTACCACTTGAAGCTGTTTGATGGCAGCTGGGCGGTAGATGTCGCAGGCAACCAGCATTGGATTCTTACCCTGCTTCTTGAAATAGCTGGATAACTTAGCAGCATGGGTGGTCTTTCCTGCACCTTGCAAACCAACCATCATTAGAATAGTAGGGGGCTTGGATGACATAGTTACCTTGCTTTGAGAACCACCCATTAGGCTTGTCAGTTCTTCATTTACTACCTTAACTACCTGCTGACCAGGTGTAAGGCTTTCCATTATCTCCGAACCTACAGCTCGTTCTGTAATTTTCTTTATTAAATCCTTTACGACCATAAAATTGACGTCCGCTTCCAGCAACGCCATTCTTACTTCCCGCATGGCTTCCTTAACGTCTTTCTCGTTTAACTTGCCCTTGCCTGTCAACTTCTTAAAAGCAGATTGTAGTTTGTCTGTTAAACTCTCGAATGCCAATCTATCAACCTCCTAAACAGGTATTGATTATATTTTCGATTTCCTCCTGGCAGGCAACCACTTCAGAGGACATATCTTCCATTTCAGTCTGTTGCTGCTGGGTTAAACTATCCCGCATAGACTTTTGTTGCTTGGATATGGTATCTAACTTTTGTTGTACCTTCTCCAAACCTTCTTGGATATTCGTCAAGCGATTTAAAAAGCCCAGCTTTTCATCGGTTTTTATAAGGGTTTGCTCGGCACGTCGGATAAGGTCATGGACGCCTTGCTTGGTGATACCAGCATTTTCAGCAATTTCCTGCAGAGATAAGTCATAACTGTAGTATTGCTCCATAACATCTTTTTGCTTATCCGTTAACAGCCCTCCATAAACATCTAGTAGAACTGCCATATGTGTGAATTTATCCATTTACCCACACCAGCCTTGTTTGACCTTCCTTTTGAGATGGTCAAGTATTTTTCCTTTACCGTCAATCATTATACTTCAATATAAAAGAGCCGTCAAGGATTTTTCTTTGACGGAACAAAAAGCACCCTTAATCAAAAAGTGCATTTGCAAATTCTTTGGGTTGGAAGGGTTGCAGATCATCCATTTGCTCACCGACTCCTACGTAATAGATAGGAATATCGAGCTGAGATTTGATAGCGATAACTACTCCACCTTTTGCAGTTCCATCCAGCTTAGTTAGAGCTATACCAGTAATACCTACTGCTTCCTTGAATAAGGTTGCTTGTGATATAGCGTTTTGACCAGTTGTTGC
>CAYFSR010000069.1:2748-8010 GCA_964345785.1 uncultured Eubacteriales bacterium
AGACGATTGATGTTCTCTAACTCATTCATCAAGTTCGTTGTGTTACGAAGTCTACCGGCAGTATCGCAAAGCAAGATATCTGTTTTCTTAGACTTAGCAGATTGAACCGCATCAAACACTACAGCTGCTGGATCAGCCCCTTCTTCGTGTCTTATAATCGGCACCTGTGCTCGTTTGCACCATACCTCTAATTGCTCACCTGCGGCAGCACGGAAGGTATCGGCAGCTGCTACCAGCACCTGTTTTCCTTCACTTCTGTAGCGATTGGCCAGCTTACCTATAGTAGTAGTTTTTCCTACACCATTTACCCCTACTACCAGTATAATTGTTGGGCTTTTGAAATCTAAGTCATGGCTGCCCTTTTCTAAGACGGAAGCGATTTCTTCCTTTAACAAGCCCTTTATTTTAGAAACGTCCCCAATTTTTTCGTCTTTAACTCTTTTACGGATACGATCCACTACTTCCTGAGTAGTCTGCATCCCCACATCTGCCATGATCAGAGTATCTTCCAGATCTTCAAAGAAATCATCATCGATTTCTCTATAATATTTCACTAACTCATCTACACGGTTTGTAATACCGCTTCTAGTTTTACTTAGACCTTCTTTAAGTCTCGTGAAAAAGTTTCCTTTATTTTGTTTCTCCATTTTTTCCTCCTTAACTTACCATTTCATCGAACTTGACTGAAATCATCTTTGATACGCCCTTCTCTTCCATCGCTATCCCATAGATAGCATCGCATACTTCCATGGTACCCTTCCTATGGGTAATGATAACAAATTGTGTATCACTTGAAAATTCTCTGACAAACTTACCAAACTGGTTTACGTTGCTGTCATCCAGAGCAGCGTCGATCTCATCAAGCACACAGAATGGTGTTGGCTTGTGCTTGAGTATACCAAAAAGTATGGCAATAGCAGTTAGTGCCCGCTCTCCACCGGATAATAATGATAGACTTTGCAGCTTCTTGCCTGGGGGCTGTGCTACAATTTCTATACCACAATTTAATATATCCTCAGGGTCTTCCAGTACTAATTGAGCGTGACCACCGCCAAAAAGCTCCTTGAAGGTTATTCCAAAGCATTCGTTGATAATGGTAAACTCTTCCTGGAATCTCTTTTTCATAGTAGCAGTGATTTCCTTTATTACATCTCTAAGGTTATCCTTTGCCATAACTAAGTCATTTTTTTGCTCGTTCAAGAACTCATAACGCTCGCTTACTCGCTTAAAGTCTTCTATGGCGTTAACATTTACTACTCCCAGATCCGATATTCCCTTTTTCAAAGTTTGGATCTGCTGGTTGACATTTGCTATTGACAAGCTGTCATCCTTAAAAGGCATAGCTGTCTGCCAGGTTAATTCATATTCTTCCCATATTTTATTCTGGTAATTTTCCAGCTCTACTTCGTATCTGGAACACTGTACCTCCAGCCTATACTTCCTATCTGTGATGTCTGCTGTGGTTTGGCTCCATTCTCTGAGCTCTTTTTCCATCTCCTTAAGTCGTTCTTCCAAGCTAGTTCTCTTCTTTTCGTTTTCTTCCATAGAAGCTTTTAGCTCCGAAGCTCGACTTTCCATAAGAGCCAATTCCATTTTTTCATTCTCGATAGTCTTATTGATGCTCTCGATTTCCTTATCGTTGGATTTACGTTGCTCTTCTCTGGCTTTGATACCATCAAAATGCCTGCGCATATCCTCCTGTATACGATTCCCCTGCTCCTTCAGGTTGAGAATCTCCTGTTGCATAGCAGCTACCTGAACACGAATATCAGTTTGCTCCTTGCTGCATATATCTCGAGCTGCTTGTTTTTCACTCAAGAAGGCCTCTGATTCTGCTGCCATTTCATTAATATCGGCATTCTTGCTCTCCAGATCCTGAATTTCCTGATTGGTTTTATTTATAGAAGTAGATAAGGATTCCAGGTTTTGCTTGATTTGATCCCTTTCTACTCCCAAGGTAGACAATTCCTTCTCAGCCTGTTCTACCTGGTTAATTACACCATTAAGACTCTCTTCACCTGAGGCTAGATTTTGTTCCAGTTCACGTAAGCTTGCCTCTATCTTTTCTAGCTTTTCTTTCTGCTCCCTATAAGCTGCAAGGTCTCCCTGACGTCTGGATTCTGTTTGAACTAGAACTTCCTGCCGCTCGGCAATTTCAGTTTGTAACTCACCTATTTCCCTTTTACGCCCAAGTATGCTTATACTTCTAGCAGCATTACTTCCGCCTGTCATAGAACCACCAGGGTTAACCATATCGCCCTGCAAGGTTACAATTCTAAACGAGTATGTAAAACGTCGAGCCATGCGAACAGCGGCGTCCATGTCATCTGCAATTACAACTCTACCAAGAAGGCTATCAAGTATTCCCTGATATTTGGGATCACATGATACTTGCTCCGAGGCAATTCCTCTGCAGCCTTCCATATTAATTACGTCTCGTTCCTTCACAGACAGGCGTCTGCCCTTAATAGATGAAACTGGTAGAAATGTAGCACGGCCGTAATTATTTTTTCTAAGGAATGAAATTAAATATTTCGCGTCTTCCTCATCCTCGGTAACAATATGTTGCAAGCTGCCACCTAATACTGTTTCTATGGCTGTTTCAAATTCTTCTGGTACATGAATCAGTGAAGCTACTACGCCACAAACCTTATCGGAGATGACTGGATTGGATTGACAAGCAGAAAGAATCTCTTTTACTGTTTTGTAAAAGCCATCGTATCCCTTTCTCATGTCCTCCAACAGACGCAAACGGGAGCGCTTTCCTTCCAGAGCTTGCTTTTCTTTCTGAATTTGCTCCTCCTGGTTATATAAAGCCAGTTTTTCTTCGCGAACCTCATCTGCTAAGGATGTTCTTTGGACTTTTTCTGCTTCTAGCTTTCTTCTAGTTGACATAACTTTATTATGTAAACTTTTCTTTAATTCTGACAAGGATTCACGCTCATGTTCCTTGTCGCCTGTCAACTCTTCAATCTTTTCTAGGCGGCTTTTCCAACTGCTTTCCATAGTATTATAGCGAGTTAATTGACTTTTACAGTCTGACATGCGCTGCAGCACATGGATAATATCTCCTTTAGTTTCATTGATGTGCTGTTGGTGGTCAGAGATTTCCTTATTTAACTGGTTCAAGTTCGCTAATAAGAGCTCAGCTTTCGCCTTTTTCTCTTCAAAGGCTTGTCTTCTTTCCTTGACTGTATTTCCAAGGTCATTTAGGTTTTCTTGAACTTCCTTGATATCCTGTTCCTTACGTGCGATCTCTTCCAGAAGTCGATTATTATCTCGTTCGAATTGCCGTATTCGCTCCCGATTAAGGTTCTGTTCTCCCTTTATCTTCTCAGAAGCATTAAGTAAATCATATCTTTCAGTACGAGCTTCATCTACTTTCCGCTGTAAATCACTTAATTTCTGGGATAGAGAATCCCGATTGGATTCCATTAAGCCAGTTTGATTCTTTCGAGATTCGGCTTCTCCTTCCAGCTGGATAATCTGTCCCTTTAACTCCTCTATTCTTTCATTATGGCGACTGTACTGGTAAAGGAACTGATTTATTTCATAGGTTTTCAATTGTTCCTTTAATTGCAGGAATTCCTTTGCAGAATGGGATTGCTCCTCCAAGGGTCCCAACTGCTGTTCTAATTCTGAAAGAATGTCTTCCACCCGGATAAGGTTCTCTCTGGTCTTTTCCAGCTTTTTTTCTGATTCGTCTCGTCTTGACTTATATTTTACAATACCAGCTGCTTCTTCAAATATGTATCTGCGGTCCTCGGATCGAGTGCTTAGTATCTCGTCAATTCGACCCTGACCAATAATGGAATATCCTTCTTTTCCTACCCCTGTGTCCATGAATAGTTCAACGATGTCCTTCAGACGGCAGGCACTGCGGTTGATGAAGTATTCACTCTCACCTGAACGAAAAACTCGCCTAGTTACAGTTACTTCTGAATATTCTACTGGTAGAGCACCATCCCCATTGTCTAATGTAAGTGAAACCTCGGCAAAACCCAGGGATTTTCTAACCTGAGTGCCGGAGAAAATAATGTCCTCCATTTTACTACCACGCAATGATTTGGCACTTTGTTCTCCTAAAACCCAGCGCACTGCATCGGCAATATTACTTTTACCACTGCCATTTGGTCCAACTATTGCAGTGATTCCCTTATCAAACTTCATATAGATTCGGTCTGCAAAAGACTTAAATCCGTATATTTCCAGTTTCTTTAATAGCAAGTTCCCAACACCTCTATTTACGCTAGCTTGTCCAATGCATCTTGGGCAGCTTGTTGCTCCGCTTCTTTTTTACTTTTCCCTTGTCCTTTTCCCATAGGAGTTTCTCCATGATATACCATGGCTGTGAACCATTTGTCGTGATCTGGGCCTTCTTCGTCAACTATTCGGTAAGTTATCTCTAAAGTGGAGGTGCTTTGAAGCAACTCCTGTAAATCTGTTTTATAGTCTTTAGTGCCTGCTCCAGCTATAAAAGCTTCGATAGCCGGCACCATTAATCTTAGCACAAATTTCATAGTAGTTTCCAGGTTACTATCAAGATACATGGCACCTATAACCGCTTCCATGGCATCTGCCAAAACTGAGGGACGATTCCTACCACCAATATTCTCTTCGCCCTTGCCCAATCGTAAGTAATCACCTAATTTGATTTCCTTAGCTCTTTTAGCTAAGGATACCTCAGATACGACACCAGCACGTATTTTACTAAGCTCTCCCTCTGGCAACTCGGGGTAAGTGCGATAGAGATAGTCACTCACAGTAAGGCCGAGAACAGAGTCTCCCAGAAATTCCATACGCTCATTAAAGGGAACGCTCTTTTTTACTTCATTAGCATAGGAGCTATGGGTAAGTGCGGTTATAATAAAAGATGAGTCTTTAAACTCATAGCCTAATATTTTATAAAACTGCTCTAATGACGGTAATTGCGTCATGAGTGGGTCACATCCTTAAGTCGATTAAAAGGTACTACTTTCCTTGTAACATCTAAATGTTCAAAAGTTCCTTCGCTAGCGCTCTGGATGACAATGAACGATTATAATAGTGCTTTACATAATATTACCATTTATAATAGCAACTATTATACTATTATAAATGATATACCATTTATTATCAATTGAGTTTTCAGCCAAAAACAAGGCGTTTCCACTGCTGGCAATAACTGCTATAAGCTAGTATGGAAACGCCTTCTTTATATTGTCTTCTTTGACGTAAGGGATGTAACTTTCCCGACAGATTCCTCGTTGCACTCGGAATGAC
>CAYFSR010000069.1:8110-11784 GCA_964345785.1 uncultured Eubacteriales bacterium
AGATTCCTCGTTGCACTCGGAATGACGCGACACAGCACTAAACCATATTAGCATACGGTATGACAGCATTGCTATGCTAAAACAACTTAGTCCTCGAACTTCTTAACTATAATGGTAGCATTCTGTCCGCCGAATCCAAAGGAGTTGGATAATGCAGCTCTTATTTTTCCATTACGTCCTGTGTTAGGTACGTAATCCAGGTCACATTCTGGGTCTGGGGCTTGATAGCTGATGGTAGGCGGTAAGAACTGGTCTTCTATAGCCTTAATCATTATAATGGCTTCGATTCCACCTGCAGCACCTAAAAGATGCCCAGTCATAGATTTGGTTGAGCTGATAGGAATCTTATATGCATGCTCTCCAAATACTGACTTGATGCCAGCAGTTTCAAACTTGTCGTTGTAAGGTGTAGACGTACCATGGGCATTAATGTAATCAATGTCCTCAGGAGCCATATTAGCATCTGCTAAGGCATCCCTCATAGCTCGTGCACCGCCTTCTCCTTCCGGAGCGGGAGCTGTAATGTGGACTCTCCCAGGACCTTTTGAGTACAAAGTGTTTCCCTGAGTTTCCATCGTTTCAATTCCGCCTACTCCAGAGCCGAAAATAACCCCGAAACGTTCTTGATTGATCTTGTCTTTGTCCAGTCCAGATTGAATCACTGCCATACTCGATGCTGCAAGAGCAAATTGAGTATAACGGTCCATGCGTTTGGCTTCCTTTTTGTCCATGTAGTCTACAGGATCAAATTCTTTAACTTCCGCTGCAATTTTCGCACTAAAGTTTTCAACATCAAAACGAGTAATGGTATCTATGCCACAGGTTCCCATGCGAATGTTATTCCAAAATGATTCAACGGTATTTCCTAGGGGGGTAATGGCTCCCATTCCCGTTACTACTACTCTTTTATTCATCGAAAAATAAACCTCCTGCCTGTTTTAGGAGCTGTTAAAATAATTTGTATTCTTTTTCCTAATAATGCTTCTAATATTAAAAATAAATGATTGCTGATTGGATATATAATTACTTATTGTGTAATTGACCGGATTCCCCGAAGCAGGGAATCCGATCGGTAAAAAATAAAATATTAGGAATGCGACTTGACATAGTCAACTACATCGCCAACCTTGGCGATTTTTTCGGCTTCCTCATCAGGAATTTCCATGTTGAATTCCTCTTCCAAAGCCATAATCAATTCTACAATATCCAAAGAGTCTGCTCCCAAATCTTCTACGAATGAAGATTCCATTGTAATCTCACTAGCTTCTGTACCAAGTTGTTCTGCTATTATGTCTCTAACCTTCTCAAACATCCCTTGCACCTCCTCTCAAAACATTTCAAAGTTTGCTTATAATATGAAGTTCTTACACATATTATTACATATTCATTCCGCCGTCAACATGAATAACCTGCCCTGTTAAGTACCTGCTTTCCTCCGATGCAAAAATCCTGTAGCGATAAACTGATTTGCTACGTTTAGTGCATATAGAAATCCGGAGCAAGCTGCTTCAATATCAGAGGCTGCAGCATTAACAGCACCAATGTTACTTTGAACAATACAAGCTGTAGAAGGAAATGGCATGTCAGGGGTAACAGTAGCTACCAAAATCATATCCAATTCCTTTGGATCCAGGCCTGCATCATCTAGAGCTCTTAGGGCTGCAATGGTACTTAGGTTGGACGTAGCTTCGTTTTCGCCAGCAATCCTTCGTTCGCGAATACCAGTCCTTGTTACTATCCATTCATTAGTTGTCTCAACTATTTTCTCCAGATCTTCATTGGTAATGATTTTTTCTGGTACATAGGAACCAGTGCCTATGATACCTGCAGAATATAAACCATTCTTCATTTCAAGTCCTCCAAATTTGTTGTCAAGATGCTTTTGATCTGCCTTAGCACTTCATTTTCTGCGTACAGCTTACCTTGACGTATGGCATTTTTTATTGCAGTTGCATTGGAACTGCCATGAGCCTTTATAATTCCACCGTTGATGCCAAGTAAAGGAGCACCACCAACTTCGTTGGAATCCAGCCCCTTCTTTAAGCCCACCAGGCTAGGTTTTAGTAATAATGCACCTAGTTTACTTCGCGTACTTTTCATCATAGTTTCTTTTAGCATACCAAAAATACTATGGGCAAATCCTTCTGTATATTTTAATACGATATTTCCGGTAAACCCATCACACACCAGAATATCTACTACACCTTCTGGAACTTCTCTTGATTCAATATTACCGGCAAAATTAATACCCTTGGTTTCTTTCATTAGCTTAAAAGCTGATTTATACAGCTCGCTGCCTTTGGTCTCTTCTACACCAATATTTAACAAGCCTACAGTTGGATTTTTTATACCAACTACGCTTTCCATATAGACCGTACCCATGATAGCAAATTGTACCAGGTTATCCGGTTTACATTCCGTGTTAGCTCCCATATCAAGCAGCAAGGTGCTTTTCCTACGGAACGGTAAAAGAGCTGTAAGTGCAGGACGGTCAATGCCTTTAATACGACCTACCTTTAGTAAGCCACCGGCTAAAAGCGCACCAGTACTGCCGGCTGAAATAAATACACTGTCGGAATCCTTTCGTACCATTTCCATTGCCTTGACCATAGAGCTGTCTGGCTTTCCTTTGATGGCTTTTACAGGACTGTCTTCCATGTTAATTACCTGGGTCGTATGTATAATTTCAAATCGATTCATTGGTGCATTAAGACTTTTCAGCTCCTGCTCCAGCAATTGGCCATCGCCAGTCAGTGTAATATCAATTCCATATTCCAAAGATGCTTCTACACTGCCCTTAACTATTTCTTTAGGCGCATGGTCGCCACCCATACCATCTACAATAATTCTCATGCTTTGTCACTCCTTGTTCTCTCCGATGCTGACTAGAATGAACTTGCCTCGAAAAGCTTCCTCCTGGCGTACCTTTATAAATACCCAAACAAAGTACTTATTTCCCCTGGTACGGGTCACTTGAGCCTTTGCTACCAGCTTGTCGCCAACAAAAATCGGTGTCTTATACTTAATATTAGCTACACCTGTTAAAGCAACTTTAGCGTCTACTACCGCTATGGCCAGGGATTCTGCCTGGGCAAAAATATAGTGCCCCCGCACAATTTGTGACCTTTCGAATACCATTTCATCTGTGGTCTGCAATATGGAGATACCACTCACGCCAAGCTCTAAATCTACAATTTCTCCGATAACTTCCTTGGCATCCATAGTTCGCAGTTTATTTTGATTTTCAGATGCTACAGCTCGAATACGTTCTCGAAGCTCAGGTATACCAAGTTCTAGGCGATCCAATCGGATGGTTTGAATGCTAACATGGAAATTATCGCTTAACTCCTCATCGGTAACGAAAGGATCCTCCTGTAAAACATCAACCAACGCCTGTTGTCTTTCTTTCTTGGGCAAGGTGTTTTTTATCAATATTTTCACCTCCAACAGGTAATTGTTACATCATTGTACTAATAATTATACGCCGTAATAGCTGTTATTAGTACCAGATGCTAACACCAGTATAAAATAGTTTACCCAATAATGCAATACTTATTTTTAGACTTGTTATTTAAAAACGATTCACAGCTTGTTATTCTAAATAATAAATTTATTCCACTCGCTGTTGCGATCACGAATCATTCTAAAGCTCTATCAGCAGAAAATCCTACACC
>CAYFSR010000070.1:0-11782 GCA_964345785.1 uncultured Eubacteriales bacterium
TTAATAATCTGTCACTTCATTTGATAGGATGTATATTATATATATGTAAGGATATATTGTTAGATAAAGGAAGGGATGTAATGCCTGTAAACTTAACTTGTATAAGGTGCAAAGGTACAATGGTTAGAGGGCAAACAAAAGGTGTTTTTAACGGAACGCGGTCAGATGGTATGGATGGTATCACTCAAACAGTCAAATATATGTGTATTGACTGTGGCTATATTGAGGAAAGAGCTATTAATGCTCGACATCTCCTAAAATCACTAGATTATATTAAATAAAGAACGTGACTAGGAATATAATTTTAAAAATGACTAGCGGTAAACCAAAGAAAGAGAGCCACCGGCTCTCTTATTTAATTTTATGGATACGTATACCCTTGAAATTCAATCTTCACGCAGTTTCACTACCCGTGCCGCCATGCGTCTCTTATCATCGCTTATGGCAGCATAATGTTTTCTAGTGGTGTTAACATCTTTATGACCTAATACATCAGCTACCAGATAAATATCACCAGTTTCTCGATATAGGGTAGTTCCATAGGTACTACGAAGCTTATGAGGCGAAATATTCTTCAACGGACTTATAATATTGGAATACTTTTTCACAAGGTTTTGAATAGCACGATTACTAAGCCTTTTATTTTGCATAGACAGGAAAAGCGCATCTTCATGCCCAGGAAGTGGCTGCCTTAGTTTTCTTTCTTCCAGGTAATCCTCCAATGCCTGACGAATCTCTTCGCCAAAATAGAGGAATACTTGATTTCCACCTTTTCGTGTTACCTTAAAACTATTGGCATTGAAATCAAAGTCTGAGATATTCAAGCCAACACACTCACTGATTCTAATTCCAGTTCCTAAAAATAGGGTTATAAGAGTAAGGTCTCGTTGCCTGGTATATTTATGATATCTTTTCTGAGTTTCTGTTAAACCATCACCATTTTCAATGGTGTCTAATAGCCTGGCAACTTCATCAACATCCAGCCTTATAATCGGTTTTTCATGTATTTTAGGAATATCAACCAATTCTGTAACATTTCTATCTAGATACCCTTTTTTATAAAAATGTGAAAAGCAGGATCGAATAGCCGAAAGCTTTCTGGCTTTACCAGATTCATGATTCGTCTGTTCTGAACTTACGCCATTCTGCTTCTTATTATAAAGAGAGATATACTCGAGAAACATCTCCAAATGTACAGCTTCAATAATCTTTAAGTCCTCTATAGTAAGCTCCTGAGGTTTTTTCCCTTTAAATTCTTCAACCTTCTTTGTAAGAAATCTAAAAAAGAGGCGCAAATCATACCCATAGTTAATGCGGGTAAGAATGGAAGTATTAGGCTCTATTCCACGAAAATACTCCCTACAAAAGGGAGGGAGATCCCGTAAGACCTTTCTAATCTTGATAACATTTAATTTGCTTTGATGTATGTTAAATGACTTTAATTGTTGCATAATAACTCCTTTTAGAAAATAAATGTTCATAGCTGACGTATACTATATAATCACTAAAAAAAACAAATGTTCGTAGACTATATATATTATACCATAGAAAATTAGGAAGACAAAATTCATTTTGTCTAAAAGTGGTTCTGTTTATGGAGCACGAGGTAAGAACTATTATCATATACTGTTAATGGAAATGGCTAACATCCGATTATCTATTTCAATATTTGCGAAAGGAGATAAGAGTATGAGCAATGGCATTTTAGGCGGACTATTTGGTGGTCGTGAAGACGATAGTAGCTTGCTGTTTTTCTTCCTGTTGCTGGTAATCATATTCAGCAATTGTGGACTATTCCGTAATGATAGTTCAGAATTACTGTTCTTCTTCTTGCTGTTAGTTATTCTGTTTACTGGATGTGGAATTTGCAGGTAAGCAGATACACACAAGAGTAGGAATAAAGTAATATCTTAAACATGGAGGAAATGCAAAAGAAGTTGTCTATAATTACTTCGTAATTTCATGTATCAATAACAACTAGGATTAAATGGTAGCAGTAGCATGTAAATAGCTGCTGCTATCAATTATTATGCACTACTCTTCGTAAAACTTGTATTTTGCGCATAGTTCTATTTAAGTAAACCCCTCTGTTTTTTTAGAGGGATTTCTATGAGATCTCAGTTCAATCAATTTGTTTGTCTCTTTGCTTTTTAATCTCACCTGTAGCCAACTCATCGCATCGATTATTCTTTTCATTGTCACTGTGACCTTTAACCTTATGCCAATTAACTTTGTGAATTTCCATTAATGAAATCAATTGCTGCCATAAGTCCTGATTTTCTACAGGCTGTTTTTTGCTAGTTTTCCAGCCATTGTTTAACCAGTTTTGGATCCATTTTTGCTTAAATGCGTTATATACATATGCGCTGTCCGTGTAAATGATAACTTCACATGGCTGATTTAATGCTTCTAACGCCTTAATTGGTCCGGTTAATTCCATTCGATTATTGGTTGTATTTGCTTCATACCCGGAAAGCTCTCGTTCATGTCCATTATATGATAAAATTGCACCCCAGCCACCAGGCCCGGGATTTCCGCTACAAGCACCATCCGTATAAATCTCTATTTTCTTCATGGCTTCTTAACAGTTCCCATATTTTTACTTTTCTCAGCGCATGCACGAACTGCTTCTATAATTGCTCCTCTATAACCGCTCTTTTCCAAACTGGCAACAGCTTCAATAGTAGTTCCAGACGGCGAACATACCATATCTTTCAATTCACCTGGGTGTTTTCCTGTCTCCTGCATCAATTTAGCAGCTCCCAGTAAAGATTGTACAGCCATTTTATAGCTTTGTTCTCTAGGCAAGCCCATCATTACTCCTCCGTCTGCTAACGCTTCTAAAAACAAAAAGGCATAGGCTGGGCTGCTTCCACTGATGGCTGTAGCTGCGTGTATCTGCTCTTCAGTTACATATTCCACCTTTCCGAAAGATTTGAGTATAGCACATGCCAGATCTATGTATTCAGCAGGAACAGACGGATCCTTACATATAGCAGTCATGCCTTCCCCCACCAAAGCTGGAGTATTTGGCATAGTACGAATAACATAACAAGTATCTTTTACCATAGCTTTTAGCTGCTGCATTGTAATTCCTGCAGCTATGGATATTAATAAGTGATGTTGTGTAAGCTTGTCTGCAATTTCAGATAGTACACCATCTATAATATGCGGTTTTACGGCAGGTATTATAACCTGGCAATTTTCCACTATTTCCGCTGGTGACGAAACGATAGTAACCCCATGCTCTTTTTGTAGTCGCTTCATATTATCAGAAATAGGATCATAGACATAAACTTTTTCCGATTTAGTTATATTTCCTTTTATAATGCCCTTTATCATTGCTGCACCCATATTTCCAGCACCAATAAAACCAATAGCTATATTTTCATTATTCATAAGCAATCTCCCCTCACGTATATAATTGGATATCGTTGTTATCTTTTCCTCTATTATAGAACATTTTTCTAAAATACCATTGACTTATTTCTTTTTCTATCCTATAATGTTTATTGTCGCCGTTAAAGGTGACAGATTTTTGTAGGGGAGTAGCTCAATTGGTAGAGTAGTGGTCTCCAAAACCATTGGTTGCGTGTTCGAGTCGCGTCTCCCCTGCCATAGTTAAAGAGTTGGTTTCAATCCGCTCTTTTTTCTTTTTAAACCTAGTGATCGCTACTATTTGTTTTGTTACTAATCAATTTCTTCCATGCCTATAACTTATCACCATCAGGAATGTTACCATTATATATAAAAAAGGCCTGAAATACAATCAGGCCCGTTGTTAATATAGGACAAATTAGTTAATTTAGCTTAGTTCTGTCATAAACTGTTCGATTCGGTCTAACCCCTTTTGTATCTGTTCTATAGAAACAGCATAGGACAATCTAACAAAATTATCGGCTCCAAATGCTATACCTGGTACAACTGTCACCTTTTGACCATCCAATAAAGCATCTGCAAAACTTAATGAACCGTCAATCAAGGTGTTGCCATGTTTTTTTCCTATAGCTTCTTTTATATTCATCATGACATAAAATGCGCCTTTAGGAAGTCCACAGGACAGACCTGGAATGTTATTAATTCGATTTGCCATATACAAGCGTCTTCTATTGAATTCTTCCACCATACTCTTGATTTCATCCTTAGGTGCATTCAAAGCCACAGTACTGGCATATTGAGCAATAGAATTAGGATTAGAAGTGGCATGTGATTGTATATTTCCCATAATCTTAATAACTTCCTTAGGACCAGCAGCATAGCCTATTCTCCAACCTGTCATTACATATGCCTTTGACATTCCATTAATAGTTATAGTAAGTGCTTTCACTTCTTCATTGAGAGAAGCAATGCTGACATGCTGCATGCCATCATATACCAGCTCTTCATAAATTTCGTCAGAAATGATGAAGAAGCCCTTCTCAACTGCTAAGTCGGCAATAGCAGTTAGTTCGGCTCGATCATAGACACAACCATTTGGATTGCAGGGGTTGTTCAGTACTAGCGCCTTAGTTTTAGGTGTCAGTGCTTTCTTCAACTCTTCTATAGTAGGCTTAAAGGAATTTTCCTCTTTTGTATCGATGAAAACAGCTACTCCATCCGCCATTTTAACCATCTCAGGATAACTTAGCCAGTAAGGTTGAGGTATTATAACCTCGTCCCCTGGATTTAGAATAGCCTGAAAGGCATTAAAAAGAGAATGTTTAGCTCCACTAGACACTATAATTTCATCAGGTGTATATTCAAGTTGATTGTCAGCTTTTAGTTTCCTGCATATTGCCTGCCTAAGCTGTAGTGTGCCTGAAGAAGGCGTATACCTTGTTAGGCCTTTATCGAGACCTTCTTTGGCTGCTTGAATTATAAATTCTGGCGTAGGAAAATCAGGCTCTCCAGCGCCAAAACCAACAATATCGTGCCCTTCAGCAGACATTTTTTTCGACTTTGCATCTATTGCCAAGGTAAGAGACTCTGCAATATTTTGATTCTTCGTTGATAACATCATGTTGGTGTTTCCTCCTAAAATGAAAGATTGAATTTTAAATCCATCATACAAGAACAATTATAACATGATGAAATCTTTTAGTCTATGCATTTAATCTTGGTAAATATACTAATTCTATTCTTTATATAGCTTAAGCTTTAAAAATACTAAAATAATTAACAATTGCCATGCTAAATAGAATATCTTGATAGCCTTATAAGCTGATCAATTATTTCAACACCTACAAAAACATCACCAACAATTGGTAAACCATTATGTAAGTCTCCATGACAATCACTACCACCGGTAATTACCAGTCCATGACTATGTGCTACTTCCGCATAATAACGAGACTGTTCACTGGTATGCTTACTGTGATAAGCTTCTATTCCCTGAATTCCTATGTCTAGCATCTTATCCATCAATTCTGGTTCTGGTAAGAGTCCAGGATGAGCTAGTACGGAAACGCCTCCTGCATTCTTTATTAGCTTAATGGCTTCCTTTGGAGTTATACGATATCGACCGACATATGCAGGACAATCTGTTCCGATATACTTTTCAAAGGCTTCCTTTTCATCACTTACCACACCCTTGGAAACCAGCACTCGTGCAATATGAGGTCTTCCAATCGATTCTCCCTGTACTTGGTTGCGTATGTCCTCAAAGCTAATAGGAAATCCATAGAGCTCAACCAGTTTCTCTACCATTTTTTCCGTTCTGCTCTTTCTGGAATCCCTCATTTTTAATAGGACATTCTGCAAGTCGTTGGATTTTTTATTAATAAAATATCCTAAAATATGAATTTCATGATTGTCTATCTGTGAGTTTAGTTCTATTCCTGGTATCACATCTACTTTATACATTTTTCCAGCTTCGATTGCTTCATCAATCCCATCTGTCGTATCGTGATCCGTAATTGCAACAGCCTGCAAACCCTTTATAGAGGCATATTCGACTAACTTTGCAGGGCTCAGCAGCCCATCGGAAGCGTTAGTGTGGGTATGAAGGTCTGCCTTGCCCGTTGTTTTATTAAGATTCAAAATAAACATCCTCCGGTCATAGCACTTCATTTATTAATCTATTATAATTTTCAAATGCTATTTTTCTCACGTTATTTTCTGAGTAATTGAGCTGAAGTAAAGCATTTATAATCTTGTCATAATGTTGCGGGCCTTTTATGTCAATAGGAGTTTTCTCTATTCCATCGAAATCTGCCCCAAATCCTATAATGTCTACACCAACAAGAGCTGCTACATATTCTATGTGCCGTAGAATATCACTTAGGGAGGCTGCATCTTTGGATAGAAATGGCGGATAAAAATTAATCCCCATAATTCCTCTGTGCTCTGCTAGCAGCTTAATCTGCTCATCCTTTAAATTTCTTGGATGAGGCTGGATGGACCAAGCATTGGAATGAGTGGCAGCTATCGGTCTCTTTGTTGCTTCTAAAACGTCGTAAAACCCTTTTTCAGATAGATGGGAGACATCGATGATCATACCCAGTCTATTCATTTCCTTTACTACTTCATGACCAAACGATGAAAGACCGCCATTGGAACAAGTCTCCATTGCTCCGTCAGCAATTTCGTTACGATAGTTCCAGGTTAGTGTCATGGCTCTAACACCAAGCTGGTACAAAATACGGAGATTTAAAAGATTTCCTTCTAATATCTCTCCTCCCTCTACTGTAAGCATAGCCCCTATACTATTATTCTCAATAGCTAGCTCTACGTCTTGTGGTTTTTTTATAGGGACTAAAACTTCAGAATAAGCATCTAACATGGTGAAATAGGCATCTATCAGTCTTAACCCTTGCTGCAGACAGGATGAGCTTGCTCTTTGGTTAATCCATGCGGCAAAGAACTGAAGCCCTACCCTACCTTTTTGTAATCCTTCTACAGAAACATGGCATTTTTTTTTATGAAAAGCTTCTATTCCATGATCAGCAATTTTTCCAATCGTATCACAATGGCTATCTATTATATAGTAGAATTCCATACAACACATCCCCCTCATATATATCTAATGATGCTTACACTACTTGCGTATCTGTTATAATCACAAGCTAAAGATAGGGTCAAAATTTATGTCAAAAAGATATTAATGCTATAAATAGTAAGGAAAAAGGGCCTTATCTAAGACCCCCTTATTATAAATATTTTTATTACATTCTCAATGAAATCAAACGGGATGAATCTTATAATCGTAGCTAACCAGAGTGCTGTCAATCTTATACTTTTGTGCTTCCCGATACTTGAAGAAGGTTTCTGCTACCTGTGGGAATAATGCATAAGTTAACACGTCTTCTTCTTGCTCTATATAAGCTTTGATGGCATTACGGTATTCATCCATTCCAGGTGCTATTAGATCAGCTGGGCGACAAGTAATAGGCTCTTCATCACCAATCAATTGCTTGCGGATTTCTTCTTTAATTTCAACTGGTGGTCTGCCGTATTCGCCTTTTACATAGCCTTTGGTTTCCTTTGTTACCATCTTATATCTTTCACCCATGATTACATTTAATACAGCTTGGGTGCCAACGATCTGGCTTGTAGGGGTAACAAGCGGCGGGTAACCTAAGTCTTCTCTTACTCTTGGGACTTCCTGTAACACTTCATCCAATTGATCTTCCTTACCCTGCTGCTTTAGCTGGGAAACCAGATTAGACAACATACCGCCTGGTACTTGATAGATAAGTGCATTTACATCTACTGCCAACACCTTTGGATCAAGTAAGCCAGATTTCATGTATTTTTCACGAAGAGGCTTGAAGTAGTCGGCAATCTCGTTTAGAATATCTAAATTAAGCCCAGTGTCATAGGGGGTATCCTGCAAGGCAGCTACCAATGGTTCGGTAGGAGGCTGTGAGGTCCCCATAGCCAAGGGAGAAATTGCGCAGTCTACATTGTCTGCTCCGGCTTCAATAGCCTTCATGTATGTCATGGATGCCAATCCTGAGGTATAATGGGTATGGACATTTATGGGGATATTAACAGCATTTTTTAACTCGCTGACTAGTTCATAAGCTCTATAGGGTTTTAACAAACCAGCCATATCCTTAATACAGATGGAGCTAGCGCCCATAGATACTAAAGCTTTTGCTGTATCGATATAGTGCTGTGTATTATGTATCGGGCTAGTAGTATAGGATAGAGCGGCCTGTGCATGTGCGCCTTCCTGTACTGTAACCGCCATCGCAGTTTCAAGGTTTCTAATATCATTAAGTGCATCGAAAATTCGAATGATATCGATTCCGTTACCTACAGCTCGTTTTATAAACTCAGTGAGCACATCATCAGGATAATGCTTGTAACCCAATATATTTTGCCCTCTAAGTAACATTTGTAATTTGGTATTTGGGGCAGCCTTGCGGATCTTCCGTAGGCGTTCCCAGGGATCTTCATTAAGAAAACGCAAACATGCATCGAAGGTTGCTCCTCCCCATACTTCAAGAGAATAATATCCAACCTGATCCATCAGCTCAGCAATAGGAAGAATTTCATCAGTGGTCATTCTAGTTGCTATAAGAGACTGGTGTGCGTCTCGTAAAACGGTTTCCGTTATTTTCACTTTTGCCATATAAGATTGCCTCCTTAGTGTTCCTGTAAGCTCAACTTAATTATTCCATTGAGAACAATAAATCGCCGGAGTTTACAATGGAGCCCTTAGATGTATTGATGGAAGTAATTTTACCATCTTGTGGTGCCATGATTTCATTTTCCATCTTCATAGCTTCTAGAATTACAACCACTTGACCCTTTTGAATGGTCTCCCCTATTTTTGCCCTCACCTCAATTATATTACCTGGCATAGGCGCTTTAACTTTAACGGAGCCTGCAGCACCTGTAGATTGTGCTGGAGCCGTAGCTGGTGTAGGTGCAGATGCTGGCTGAGCGACAGGTGCAGGTGTTGGAGCTGGTTGAGCAACGGGGGCTGCCGGTGCAGCTTGAGGTGCTGGTGCAGGTGCTGGTGCAGCTGCTTGAACAGCTGGTGCTGAGCTTCCAACTCCTCCGATTTCTTCGACTTCTACTTCATAGGACTTGCCATTGACATTTATCATAAATTTACGCATGCTTCTTCCTCCCAATTAAATACAATAATATTAATTTAATAGATTAAGAAAACCAAGATCTTGTTAAATCGAGTCTTGCTGCCCTGTTCCAAGCTGGTGAACCAGTAGGCACTTGCTTCACAGACCGAACCACTAGAGAATGGGTGGATCGATTCAAAGATGCAGCAATTGCAGCAGTAATTACAGCTATTAGTTCATCGGAGTTTTCATCTTCGTCCATTGATACTATTTCATACTTTGCTTGCATAATAGGTTCTAAACCCAAGACTTCTACACCTCACTTCAGGATGAATATAATTTTTATAAAGGAATATTGCCGTGTTTCTTAGGCGGCCTTGTTTCCCTTTTGCTTTGCAACATTTCCAATGCGCTGATTAAGCGGGGTCTGGTTGCTTCAGGTTCGATGACATCGTCAATATAACCTCGAGCTGCCGCAGTATAGGGGTTGGTAAAGCGATCACGGTATTCCTGAATTTTTTCCTGACGATAGCTGGCAGGGTCATCTGAGCTCTCTATATCTTTACGGAAAATTATATTAGCAGCGCCTTCCGGGCCCATAACAGCGATTTCTGCTGTAGGCCATGCAAAAACCAGGTCAGTGCCAAGATGCTTACTGCTCATAGCAATGTAAGCTCCACCATAAGCTTTACGCAAAATAATATTTATCTTTGGTACCGTTGCTTCAGAATATGCATATAGAAGCTTTGCACCATGACGGATAATGCCGTTGTGCTCCTGATCTACTCTCGGTAAGAAGGCCGGAACGTCAGTTAAGGTTACAACGGGAATATTAAAGCTGTCGCAGAATCGAATAAATCGTGCAGCCTTGTCAGATGCATTGATATCTAATGCCCCTGCTTTTACCTTAGGCTGATTGGCAACAAGACCTATGGACTTTCCATTAAGCCTTGCGAAACCAACCACAATATTTTGAGCAAACTGTGACTGTATTTCAAAGAATTGCCCATTATCAACTATTTTTCCTATGACCTCTTTGACATCGTATGATTTATTAGGGCTGTCTGGAATAATAGAGTTCAATTCCGAAGCGAGACGATTCAAATCATCATCATTTTCATAGATTGGGGTATCTTCCAGGTTGTTTTGAGGAAGATAAGATAGAAGAGTACGTATGCCATCAAAGCAATCTTCTTCTGTAGAATATTTGAAGTGGGCTACACCGCTGGTTGTGCTGTGGGTTTGAGCACCACCTAGCTGCTCCTCAGTTACCTTTTCTCCTGTTGCAGTTTCAACAACCTGAGGGCCTGTGATGAACATTTTACTTATGTCATCAACCATAAAAATAAAGTCGGTAAGAGCCGGAGAATAGACGGCACCACCAGCACATGGTCCGAGAATAACCGAAATTTGAGGAACAACACCAGAAGCCATGGTATTTCGGAAGAATATCTCTCCATAGCCACTGAGGCTGTCGATACCTTCCTGGATTCTTGCACCACCAGAATCGTTGATGCAGAGAATGGGACAACCCATCTTCATAGCCATATCCATTACCTTGGTAATTTTTTTAGAATGCATCTCCCCTAAGGATCCGCCTCTAACTGTAAAGTCTTGAGAATACAGGTAGATCGGTCGATTATCAATGGTGGCATACCCAGTGATAACGCCGTCAGCAGGGGCAACTTCCTTGTCCATGCCAAAATCAGAGCAACGATGAGTAACAAAAGCATCAATTTCAACAAAACTATCAGGGTCAACAAGCTTAGCAATTCTTTCCCTGGCTGTTAGTTTTCCCTTGTCATGCTGTTGCTTTATTCTCTTTTGGCCACCGCCTTGTTGCAAGGTATATTTTTTGTCCTGCATTTCCATAATTTTTTGTTCTGTAGACACTAGCAAACCTCCATAAGGAAAAAATTTATAAATCATTTTCTCCAACTAATATACTTAATCAAAATTAACCCAATTTTACCTATTTCTACACTTATTCCTTTAATCCTTCTTTTACTCTCGCTTTTGGTCGAAAAAATTTTTTAGTGATATCCAGTAAACTGGGCTTCCATCTTTAAATTCAGATTTTAATGCTTCTTCAAAATTTGAAAAAAAACTTTCGTTTCCCTGCATTTTTCTAAAACCAATATTCTCATAAATACTGTTTTCTTCTCCTACAAATAAAAAATCCACTCCATCAAGCTCTAGAAAATGGATTATGGATCGTATCAAGCCGTCTTTATAGACATCACTTTCATTATGTTTCTTAACAGAAATATTTTGCATAAATGCAGCATTCTCAACTACATAACCACTAGCTCCACCTTTTATGTAATTATCTTCTTCTATTACAACAGCAAACTTTGGTTCCTTTGGTGATGTGGTTATAATCGAACGAATTTCAGGATCTTTGTAAATGGAATCAAGATCTCCTATTTTCATTCTTCTAAAATTAACCATATTCTCCCTTACCCCCTGATAATGATTTTAATGTTTTAACCTCTTTATCTGTAAGCTTACGCCATTCACCTACTTGCATGCCCTTCAAGCTTAAGCCGCCAAATCTTTCCCTTCTTAGATACACAACTGGATGGCCGACAGTTTCAAACATCCTGCGGACTTGTCTATTTTTTCCCTCGTGTATGACCATACGGAAAATAGAATGTTCTTTTTGCAGTTCTACTAGAGTAACCTTAGCTGGTGATGTAACAAAACCATTAATCGCCACTCCTTGTCTCAGCTGCTTAATTGCTTCCGGGCCAGGCGAACCCTCAACTACACAG
>CAYFSR010000071.1:0-104 GCA_964345785.1 uncultured Eubacteriales bacterium
AAAGGCGTACATTATGAAATGATGATTGACGCTGGAGACTTTACCTGGATGGTACATTCTACGATTCTGGCCCCAGAAGATAGCAAGGTGGGCTTGCAGATTAT
>CAYFSR010000071.1:114-11559 GCA_964345785.1 uncultured Eubacteriales bacterium
TAAAGGTGTACATTATGACATGATGATTGATGGGAGAAGCTTTACTTGGATGGTCCATTCCACAATAATGGCTCCTGAAGAAAGTAAGGTAGGCTTGCAGATTATGCCAAATGATATTCATATTATGAAAAAGAAGGTGGCGGAATGAAAAGAAAGTGGCTGGCTTCGCCTTATATAGTATGGATGATTATCTTTATTGTTGTCCCAGTGTTTCTAGTACTGTTTTACAGTGTAGCAGAGCAGACGGAGGATGGCTGGCGCTTGACTGCTGATCACTTCCGCCGATTTATAGATCCAATCTATATCAATGTATTGATAAGGTCTGTAGCGTTAGCCTTAGTAAGCACTGTAATCTGTCTTGCATTGGGTTATCCTATGGCCGCTATTTTAGCCAGTAAAGAGTACAGCAGGAAAAAGATCATGTATATGCTTATCGTAATGCCTATGTGGATGAACTTTCTGCTACGCACCTACGCATGGATGACTCTTTTAGAGAGAAACGGTGTCATTAACTCCATTTTATCCTTGCTAAGCCTGCCTGCAATAGATATTTTGTATACCAACAAAGCAGTAGTGCTTGGTATGGTTTATAACTTCCTGCCCTTTATGATTTTGCCCATTTACTCGGTTCTTTCCAAAATCGATGATAGTGTTATAGAGGCGGCTCAAGATTTAGGCGGAGACAGTGTTACTGTGTTCAGGCGTGTTATATTTCCTTTAAGTCTTCCAGGTGTTATTTCTGGAATTACCATGGTATTCATGCCTGCAGTTACGACCTTTGTTATTTCCCGACTACTTGGCGGCGGCCAATTTATGCTCATAGGTAACCTGATTGAACAACAATTTTTGTCCTCTGGGGATTGGGGCTTTGGCTCCGCCCTGTCGGTTATAATGATGCTGTTGATTCTAGGCAGCATGGGCGTCATGTCCCGATATGAACAGGAAAGTGGAGGAGGTGCATTGTGGTGATGCGTTTTCTAAAGAAAAGCTATGTATTTCTAATATTTGCATTCCTATATGCTCCTATCCTTGTACTGGTTGTATTTTCGTTTAATGAGTCCAAATCCAGGGCAAATTGGGAAGGCTTTACCCTTAAATGGTATATGGAGCTGTTTCAGGATAGGCAGATTATGTCGGCTTTATACTATACTCTATTGATCGCAGTTTTAGCTTCTATTATAGCAACCCTAATAGGAATTATTGCTTCAATAGGAATTTTTAGTATGAAGAAGAGGCCCCAAAGCTTGGTGCTGAATATAAACTATCTTCCAATATTAAACCCTGACATAGTAACAGGTATTTCCTTGATGGTACTATTTATATTTGCGAAGATACCCCTTGGCTTTGTTACCATGCTGCTGGCTCACATAACCTTTAATATCCCTTATGTGATTTTATCCATCATGCCTAAGCTGAAGCAGATGAACAAGCACTTGTATGAAGCAGCTCTAGACCTGGGAGCAAACCCTATGGAAGCCTTCTGGAAGGTCATTCTTCCAGAAATTATGCCAGGTATCATAACCGGCTTTCTGCTGGCATTTACACTGTCCCTGGATGACTTCGTAATCAGCTTCTTCACTACCGGCTCTGGGGTTAACAACCTGTCCATTGTCATTTATGGCATGGCCAGGAGGGGAATAAGTCCGAAAATCAATGCATTGTCCACACTGATGTTCATAAGTGTGCTATTGCTTTTGATAATAGTAAATTTGAGAATGTCTAAAGACAACCCAGAAAGGAGAACAAAAATTGAAAGAAGTAAAGAAAATAATAGCTATATTCCTGATGTTGGTCACGATATTTAGTCTTACAGCTTGCGCTGGTGGTAATCAGCAAGGTACTACCTCATCCATTACAGTTTTTAACTGGGGAGACTACATTGACGAATCAGTATTGAAAGACTTTGAAAATGAATATGGGATAAAGGTAAATTATGACTATTTTACAACCAATGAGGAAATGTATGTCAAGATGAAAGCTGGAGGCACCAGCTATGATGTTATTTTTCCTTCAGACTATATGATAGCTCGTTTGATTAAGGAAGATTTGCTTCACAAAATCGACATGAATAACATTACCAACTACGAGAACATTGGGGACGAATTTAAAAACTTGGGCTACGACCCTAATAATGAATATTCTGTTCCTTATATGTGGGGAACTGTAGGTATTCTTTATAATTCTACCATGGTGGATGAGCCTGTAGACAGCTGGAACATACTGTGGGACTCCAAATACGAGAAGAATATCTTCATGCTTGACAGCCAGAGGGATTCCATTGCTGTTGCATTGAAAAAGCTAGGCTATTCTTTGAATACCAGGGATGAAGGCGAACTGGAAGAAGCCAAGCAGGAGCTTATAAAGCAAAGGCCTTTGGTATTATCCTATGTAGGCGATGAAGTAAAGGATAAGATGATAGGAGACGAAGCAGCACTAGCAGTTGTGTGGTCCGGTGATGCCATGTATATGATGTGGGAGAATGAAAACTTGAGTTATGCTGTTCCAAAGGAAGGCACAAATCTTTGGTTTGATGCCATGGCTATTCCAAAGAGCAGCAAGAACAAGGAAGCTGCGGAGAAGTTTATTAACTTCATGACTGACCCAGAAATTGGGCTGCGTAACGCAGAGTATATTGGATATTCATCACCAAATACTGCTACAGTGGAATTGCTAGATGAAGAAACACGCAATGATAAGGTAGCTTATCCCGACATGGATTCCTTGGAAGGCAGTGAAGTGTTTGAGGACTTGAGCGATATTATTGAGGTTTATAATCGGATCTGGGATGAAATCAAGGCTTCCCAGTAAAGATATGCAATCTACAATATAAACAAAGGCATAACGAAGGCGGCAATGGCTATTATAACTGATCCAATTGCTGCCTTTTTATTTTTGCTGTTCCAGTTATATTTAGCGAAACTAAGCAAATATATCGAAACAAATAGGGGTAGTATCATAACTATATATTGCATCTGTTTATTCATCCTCCTCAGGTTTGTCAATAGGGAAACTCTTTATCCGGGTTCCAGTCTTTTTTATTGAGAATTCTACCTTAGTAGTCACTTTTATATCTTTGAATTTTCTATTCCAGTTATATTTTTCCCAAGCGTTGATTGTCCAAAACTGTCTGGCCGCTACATCACCAAACTTAAAGACATCAATATTTAAATTCTTGCATTTATTGATGAGCTGATTCACACCATTTTCTACATCCTCCTTAAAGGTATCCTCTAATAGTGACAAAAGTGGATCTTTTTCATAATGAAGCCTGCTCTGAATAGCAAGTAAATTCCCTTGTAAGTATAATGTCAGCTCGACAGTGGGTATATCTTCATCAAAGCGAACCGTTACCTTGGGCTTTTTCGCCTGCCTGATATCCAAAGGGATAATTAATTCAGGCTTCTTTGGATCTTGAACGGTAAAGAACCCTCTTTCAAATTCTCCCCTGATCATCAATAGGGCACGTGTTTGGGTGCCATTTAGCTCACCTACCATCTTATCTCGGTCAAATAGGGCGGTACCCCAATATTCGGTTTTATTTTGGCCGTATCTAGGGAGCTGCCCAGGTGGGTATTCCCCACCGGGCTTGTATTCATTGTCCCATTTAGGTCCTTGTTCCTGAAAGCTTTCAAATTGGTTGACAGCTCCCATTGTTATAATAGGCTGGTGTTGGGGTGATAATAGAGATTCATAAAAGTCGTTTAAGGTAGTATGAGGAAAGAAGCCTGTATTTTCAGATTCTGAAATGGCTGTCTGGAATTCTTTGAATAGAGTGGTACCGATAAAAGGAGCGTTTGCCTTAATAAAATCCATTGCGCTTCCTTTTGTAGCAACCATATGTGTGCTTCCCCGTATTTCCCTGAAACGACTTATGGGAGCAATATACTCCTCTAATAGACCATCTTTGGCCAACTCTTCCGATATTACGATTAGACCTGCATGGGTAAATACCAATCTCCTGGGTACGGAAGCGTTGAGCATATCTAGTCCGGTGAAAAAAGAAGGCGCATCTACTGTAACGTAGGTATAACCATCTTGCAAACCTCCGTCTCCACTATCACCTCCACTTGCTTGCTGTACATCACCACTTGAACCACTTTTCATGTTATTAAACTGTAGGGTAAGACGCCATTTATCAGACACACCCTTGTCTACTCCTATGACGAGGACATGAGTAACGTGATCAATTTCTCGTGCATCATAACAACTACTCAAGGTGAGGAATGAAACATATGAAAAAAAGTGACGGGGACGGCACTTGCATAGGGAGTACCATCGCAAATAAAGATTACCTTACCCTCCATTAGGAAGGAAGCGGTTCTATCTGGGCGCTCGGTAGTTAGTATCTGTGGAAAAATGGCAAGGGGGTGATCCTCAATCAGTTGATTTAACATGCCACTACCTTCAATAAAGTCAATATCGATACTTTCTACCCTCCTTTTGAGCTCGTCGACTATTTTTACATTTGCTATCCCATCGATATACATGACACCACAATTGGAGTGATTGGTTTTACCTATAGGGAGCATCTCGGTAATAAGACTCTTGTTTTTTATAACTTTTCGAACAAGGGTCAGATTGGTTCGGAGGTTTTCTGTAAATGCTTCGTGAGGACCGCTTATGACCGCTTCTACGACTGGCTGCTCTACGCTTCTTTTCTCAAAGCCACGGCTTTCAATAATAACGACTTCATGACAACCCTGAATAAATAGGGCTGTAAGGCCGTTCAGAACTTGGGTGATAACCTCATCATAAGTTAAAGCTTTGCTGATCTGGTTGACGGACAACACATTCTTGATAATATAATCCACATCACACTCATCTTCGGCACTTTTAAAATGGTTTTCTGTTAAAAGGGGGCGCAAGATATAGTCGTTAATCGTTGTATTATCTACCATTCCATCGACAAAAACAATGAAAGCATTGGTGCTGTCGCCTATCCGGATATCCCTGATGATGATGTCCTTATTTATAGGTAAATTAAATTCCTGCTCCATTCTAAGATAGTTTTTGCTTAGATCTGTACTGATATCATTATTCTGTGCAGAGCGTAAATCTTGCTGAAAGTCTGAATTCTGCTGAGTATTCGATTCTTGTTTTCTTTCAGCGCTCCATTCATCCATCGGTCGTGGAGGCTTTTTACGCTCACTACTTTTACTTGTTGGAGTTTCTCGAGATGCTGAATCACTTTTCTCTGATTCATCTTCAAGTAGCTCAAATTTATGAACATTAGTGGGTTCTTTATAAGTAAGAAAATCCTTAATATTTTTTAAAAATGTCATACAACCACCTTACTATTTGGCTTTATCAATACGCAACTTCGTATAGTAGTGCTTTTGCTGTGTTATAAGTAGATTGTTAACAATTTTGGTAAATGCTAAACGTATATTTAAGATAGTATCTATTGCACATTAGTACTTGGTTAAGAATGATGTTTTTGCGTTATAATTAGTAGGAAGACAAAAGAATTTAGAAAATAACAGAAGAAGAAAGGATGATCACACTATGGGAGCGGTATTAGATACCATAAAAAACAGACGCAGTATAAGAAAATATAAAGCAGATGAGATACCCAAAGAAAAACTTGAACAGGTTTTGGAAGCTGCAAACTGGGCTCCTTCTAATGGTAATATGCAATCGTGGAGTTTTGTAGTTACCAAAGGGGAAGCAGTTAAGAAAGTGTGCAAGGTGTTTTCTGATGCCATGCAGGAATACATACCCAAAGCGACCTATATTCCTGAAGAACAAAAAGCAGGCATGCTAAAGTATGCCGAAAACTTCGGTGGAGCTCCAATGCATATAATTGTTTCCTATGACAGCTTTGAAGGCGATGATGAGAAAACTGAAAAGTCCATGCAGGCAGCTTGTGCAGCAGTGCAAAACATAATGCTGGCAGCCTGGGAAGAAGGACTTGGAACTGTATGGATAAGCGGAGAAGTTTGTACATCGCCAATAACCCGGGAAGTATTAGGTTTGAATAAAAATCAGGAAATTGCTGCTATTGTACCCATAGGATATCCGGCTGAATCTCCCGCTGGAACAAGGGATGATGTGTCAAGCAAAACAAAGTGGATTGGTTTTGACTAAAAATTTTATCGTTGACTTTCCCGAAGTCTTGTCTTATAATAGTAAATTGTTACGCAAGATTTGATTTCGGGGGAGTACCCAAGTGGCCAAAGGGGGCAGACTGTAAATCTGTTAGCTCAGCTTTCGATGGTTCGAATCCGTCCTCCCCCACCATTACCGATACCGCAGATGATCTGCGGTATTATTTTTTTTGCATTTTATTAAGCAATCTCTGCACACGCGGCCGATTATACCTTTGAGCAATAACACAAGGCATATTAGCAAGCAGCGAATAAATAAGCATATAGAATATTACCTGCGGCGGCGCGATAAAACCAAAAATCCAGAAAGGGAGAATTGACAGCCAATGTGTCAGCTCCCCGCGTGCAGATTCAATAAGAAATCGTGATAACGTTTCTTTAGAGAAGTCTTCCAAACGCTTCTTCCTGAAGCCATGTTTTTTAAAGACCATGCCTCCATCTGGTAAGAGATGCTTCCATTTACTTACACAGAATACTTTGTTATAAAAATGCCCGTCCTTTTCAAATCCATATGTCTTAAAAAAGAACGATTGATTAGAAAACGTTCTATCAGGCATCTTCAAGCATATTAAAGCTGCCAGAAGATGAAAAATCAGCCACATGATGAAACACAGCAGAATTGTCCAGCCTGTAGGAATAAATATAACTCTCATGTTTTCTCCTCCCAGCCAATAGCACGTCCCTTCCAGGTTACAGATAAACCAAATAGTTTTCTAAATAGCGACAAACAAAAAATACCTACAAAGCCAATGATTAATACAGGGTAGAGGATAACTGACAGGATATTAAATCTTCCAGCTTTTAAGGACAGTACATAGAGAATGACTGACCAAACCATATAAAGCAGCGAATAGATAACAAACCATGTCCAGTTGTTGTTAATAGCAAATATTATCATATGAAGAGGTACCGAAATAAAAGAAGTGATCCAAATGAAAACCATCCAAAATAAGGATTTGGAGGTTATTCCCGCACCTGACGAAATATTCTTTGACCAACCTTGGAGCAGACTTCTAAATCCCCCGCTGTACATTCTAAAGGATATTTCCTTGTCTCCGATAAAAAGCTGATAGTGGATGCCTGCTTGTTTTAAGCGCTGTCCTATAGCCATATCTTCTACAATGCATTTTCGTACACTTTCGTGTCCGCCAATAGTGTCATAATTAGATTTGGAGATTAGAATGATTGGCCCGTATAAACCAATTCCATTTTGCTTACGCAGTGTCGTACCGTTCGCCGCCAGTTGAACCAGATTAAAAATTAGAGAAAATTGTTCATATAATTTTTCTGTAACGTGATAAGGCTGAACGGAAATTGTGCAGCTGGAGTCTAAAAAAGCATTGATCAGCCGCAGTACGCCATTTCTTCCAAGTCTGATGTCAGCATCGAGGAAAAGTAATATATCACCTTTAGCTATGTTTGCACCATTTTGACAAGCCCATGTTTTGCCTGTCCAGCCCTCCGGCTTATTATGTAATGAAATCACTTTTACACCATAAGATTGTGCAATTTGAGCTGTTGCATCGGATGAGTCGTCATCAATGCAAATAATTTCAATCGGTTCAATGGACTGCTTAAATAAGTCCTCAAGCAGCAACAGCAGGTTCTTTTCTTCATTGCGTGCTGGGATTATTATGGATACAGGAGGAAGGTTCTTTTTCTTTTCATTGACCCTGGGTAATATAGGAAAATTATTAAAGAGCACTGGCGTTAGCACGAGGCCAATAAGTACAATTACCAGCTCAATTATAATACGTATCATAAGGCCTCATCCTTTCAGCGTTTTACATACCTCATCTGCAGCAAGTTTGCCTGTTAAAATACAAACTGGAAGACCCGACGGGCTGAAAGTCCATTGTCCGCATTGAAGAATATCCTTAATCGGTGTCTTTATGGAACGTTTTATTTTATTGAAACGATTTTCAGACGGTAATTTAGCGGCAGCAAAAGACCAGCCAGTAATTGCACCCTGGCTATTGCCACTATGCCACTCAAGAGTCAGAGGTGTAGCGCATTTAGAAAATAGCAGCTTATTACGCAAACCTGGGAATATTGAATGATTCAGCACATCAATCACCTTGTTCGTACAAAAACTTTTTAACGATTGGTATTCACCTGTTTCAGAATAATGGCGCACTAAATCATAATCAAATAGTGTACTTATTATAATCCCAGTTTTGCCTTCGGGGGCAAGTGAAGTATCTCGCAAGGCTGGGCAGGAAATTTCAAAGGTTGTTTTTTGGAGGAAAGAGGCAACCCATTCTGACAGTATATCAGAGTCATCCTTGACAGTTTTCCAGCATGGCAAGGTAGATAGCCCATCTGTGACAGGTGTATAAAAAGCATGGGGACCGCAGCGATCATGAAAATAATCGTTGTCTAAATCGACGCCCATAAAAATCGTTAAAACGGAGTCAGCACCTGCACCAGCTTCCACCAATAAGCGTTGCTCCTCAACCTTAGCAGAACCTGGCCTGTCTATTATCGAATATAGCTTCTTCTGGTCAGCTGCCCAAACGAGCTTTTTATAGCGCGCTGTACTGCCGTTTGATAGAACGACTTCATTACTTTTAGTATCAATTTGCATGGCAGAAATTCCTGTGACAACTTCTCCACCAGCTCTATAAACGAAATCTGTGAGCTTCTGAGCAAGTACACCTGTTCCGCCTGAAGGGTAAAGGTAATCCAGGTAAAGACTAAAATAGCTTAGTGCAAAAAAAGTAGGTGTGTTCTTGAAAAAATGCTGCGCAATCATATCGACCAGCCTGTCGTTTGTTGTTATCCGTTTTAGATAATCATAAACCGGCTCACTTAGACGCCCTATCTTTCGAATTTTCATTTGATACTTAAGAAGCCAGGGCAGAAGGGTTTTTGTCAGATATTCGGGGTCGCGCATGTTCTCAAGAAAGAGTGGATTATCTATGCCATATAGTACGTCCAAATATCCCATTACTTTTCTAACCTCATCAGCAATCTGGTCAACATCGTCTGTGTTAGTAGGAAATATTTCTTTAAGCATGACTGCATAATCCTGCAGGCTGTTTTCGGACGTCAGCCTTGTCCATCTTTCTTCTATCCCGATAGATACGGTGCTTTTAATGAATTCCATTTCAATACCCAGGTTTTTCAACATGGGCAGCAGAATTCCGGAGTTCTCAAATGCCCGTATTCCACCATCGAAGGCAAAGCCCTGATGCCAAAATGTGTTAACCAAACCGCCGGGCTTTTCTTCCTTTTCAATTAACAAGGTGCGGATTCCGCTTCGGCATAAGTATGCGGCACTTGTAAGGCCTGCAATACCTCCCCCTGCAACAATAACATCATATTCAGCCTTCATAGAGAAACCTCCGCTATATATGAAACAATTTCCTTGATTGGTACCGCGGTCTCGTTTTCAAGAGCATAAATACAATTGTTCTCGAAGCCCTCAAGCGCAGCCATATCAACAGGGGCTTTCAACCAACACTTTCTAGCGCCGATAAAATTCCCAACTGCTGCACGCCGCATTATACCGCGAATATCGGTAGAACCTCTTTTAGCACAGGAGGGGTGCTCGCAAAGACGGCAACGCAGTGCCTTCCTCATCACATTGCGCTCTTGCTCAGAGTATGTTTCATATAGCATATCAGCAGTGAAGGGTTTATCCACAAGTCTAATATAGTTTGTCATGCCCTCGCGATGGACAAATGGTTCTTTCTTCATTTTTTTCAATACAGCATTAGCAGCAGATAATCCTGATGTGGTTACGGTAGGAGTACCTGTGCCCATCACTGTTGATTCTCCGCAGCAGAAGAGATTGTCCCATTCAGTCCGGGTATGCAGTCTGTGAAACATATGCTGCCCCATCATTTGCTTGGGCCCCGCAACGGCCCCGCCATTTTTCATAGCATATCTTTCAATAGTACAGGGCGTGGCCACTTCTGCATAACGAACTGCTCGGTTGAATCCCGGAAACCTCTTTTCTAGGACCGAAATAAGCCGTTTTTGCTCCTTTTGTTTCTGCTGTTTGTAAGAAGGTTTATCAGAGTAATCCCATTTTTCAAAGGATGGTCCTATTGCAATGACAGTATGTTCATTTTCGGAGCAAAGTGTTCTGTCATCAATACTTAAGATATACGCTGTAACTTCGCTTTCATCGAGCTGGTCGGGGTTGCCGATTAACATTTCGATAGGAGCTGTGTCATCCGGTATTGAATCCCGGTCAACAACAGCATATAGAACTACGCTTGGATAAGTAGGGACTTGACTTTGAGCCCAATTGCGTTGTTTTTCTGTTGTATATTGATAGTCGATGAGCTTGCCGTACAGATTCCATACGGTTCCTGAATAAATAATGTATGGTGCTTTAAGAACACTGCCGTCATCTAGTTGTACTCCAACCGGTTTGCTTGCTTCGAAGAGGATCGAGGTCACTTCACGCTCGAGAAGCATATCTCCGCCGTTTTCTTCAATTACCTTTTCCAGCTTTCCGGGTAAGAACAGGGTAGAGCCCGCAGGATAATAACTGCCTCCTATGTGGTTATCAACAAACATCACCGCTGCCAGTACAGCAGGAGCTTCCTCAACTGTTGCATAACAATAGGTCGAGGTTAGCTTGTCAAAGAATTTAAAAATTTCCGGGTCTGTAAAGTACTTCTGTAAAAGACTTTTTGCGTTCTTAAACAAGTAACTAAGAAACTTAACATATGAGATGGGATGTTTTGATGCACTCTTTAAAGCGATTTCGGGACTGGTTTCATCAGCAGTAACATAACTTGGTGTCTCAACCATGACGTGGTTGTACATTTTCAGCATATCGGTATAGAAACGGTGTATGTTATCCTTTTCTGACGGAAATACTTTTGCCAATTCATCTGCAAACTTATTAACATCAGGCCAAAATGGTATTCGTTTTCCCTTAAAGTTCACACAGTATAAAATATCGTGTTGTATGATATCAATTGGTTCTTCCAGGCAGTTGAATACAAAACGGTGAGCATTGAAGCCTTGTTCACCAAAGCCATAGAGCATTGCTGCACCTATATCAAAGGTTACAGAGCCTCGCTTGAAAATGCCGCAGGAGCCTCCTGGATTATAACCTTTTTCAATAACAGCAACCTTTAAATTACGTTTGGCAAGAAGGCTGGCTGCCGTCAATCCGGATAAGCCGCCGCCTATAACAATCACATCGTATCCCATAAATATCCCCCCAAATTAAGTTACATTATACTAATCTATCTCACACAAGTAATTATATCACAATATTTCACATTACAATATATCTCAAAATACTTTAATCGCAATTTCGCCTCATTTTTGCCTCATTTATTGACATATTTGGCCTAACTGATATAATTAT
>CAYFSR010000072.1:0-11508 GCA_964345785.1 uncultured Eubacteriales bacterium
AAATATCTTTTAACAAGAAAAGCATGTAACCTGAAAGCTAATAGGTAACATGCTTTTAATTTTAGTTAATTTGAAATTATTGAGTTAATACTATATAACCTATAACATTGAACTACTATCTGGATCTAAATACAATACGGCATTATCATGGGTTCTCAGAATAGAAGCCGGACAAGCCTCGGAAATCTCCCCGCGAACAGTATTCTTAACTGCCTGGGCCTTAGTTATTGCAGGCACCATACAGAATAGATGCTTCCCAGACATTAAAGCAGGTATTGTCAAGGTAAGCGCATGGGTTGGCACCAAATCCTTTGAAGCAAAACAGCCATCATTAACCTGCTGCATTCTACAGGTATCATCTAGTTCAACTACCTTAACCAGCTTTGAATCCTTAAAATCTGCCACAGGCGGATCATTAAAAGCAATATGGCCATTTTCACCGATGCCCATGCATACAATATCTACTTTTGCATCCTCTAACAACTGGCCATATCGATTACATTCCTTTTCAATATCATCTGCGTTGCCATCTAGAAAATGAACCGCTTTAAAAGGAACCTTGTCAAAGATACGTTCTCTCAGGAAGTTCCCAAAAGCTTGAGGTGCATCGCTATCCAGCGCTATGTATTCATCCATGTGAAATGCAGTTACTCTATTCCAGTCAATATCCTTATCTGCTACCAAGGATGCCAAAAATTCATTCTGAGACGGAGCAGCTGCAAATATCATGCTGATCTCCTCTTTCTTAGACAGCAATTCCTTTATTTTAGCAATAACCTCCACTGCTGCATCTTGACCCATTGCATCACGAGAATCATAAATTTTCACAAGTAACTTATCTGCATTAAACTCTCTTACGGTACTCATTTGATTACTTCCTTCCTTGTTTATTATTATTTAGCTCCGTTCAACTTCACAGCTTGACCAGTTTCATATGACTTAGCTGCGCAATCTAGTAAATCCAATATTTCAAGTGCATCCTCTGGCTCTGACTGGGCTTTTCCAGTCTCAAAAAATGCCTTCACGTCATGTAATAGTTCAGTATAGAACTTAGATCCATCCACAATAAAGGATTCGTTCTTGTTATCTCCTCTTAAGGTACCACCATAGAAGAAGTCGCCTACAGTAAGAGCAACTATTCCCTGCCTCTTATCGGGATAACTAACAACAGCTACAGCACTATCTTCACCTTTATGTACATTGACACTGACTGCCCCACGACCCATAGCTCTTTCTAACATTTCAAAACAGTGAACCCCGTACCAAATAAGACCGCTGCCAACTGGTGCAACTCCTAATGGTCCATGGATAAAGGCCTGCTTTGGTTGAGGAACTAAATTGCTTGCATCAACAAGGTTTTGTGAATACCTCAATGCTGATGCTGAAAATAACGGAACTTTATGCTCCTTAGCTAGATCGTAGATTTTCTTTCCATCTTCATAGGTGCCAGCTAAAGGTTTGTCCAAGAAAATTGGTTTGTTTGGATTCAAGATTAAGACCTTCTTGAAATATTCCAAATGAAATGCGGGATCATTAATCTCTATCATGATAGCGTCACAATCAGCTATAGCTTCTTCTATACTATCAACGATTTTTACGCCCCATTCTTCTAACTGAGCTTTCCGCTGGGTTAGGATTTCATCATTTGTAAAAGGAGTAAGGAATGGATAACAGCTAACTACTTCCATACCCTCAACTTTTGATTCAGGCGGACAATCTGGTGCTTGCATTCTTCGTGTAAATTCGATTGAATGACTGGTGTCTAGACCAATAATACCAACACGAATGTTTTTCATAAATCTGTTCCTCCCTATTTCTTCGTTATAGGCATTTCCTATAACTGCTTCGTCTCTCTAATTATATAAGCTAATTTGTTTTCGTCAAGTGACAAGCTTCAATTGAAGCTTAGAAGGCCGAACCGATTTCCATCCACGCATGATAGCTCAATTATCAGTGGATAAGCCTGAAAACATAAACCAAAAAGGGATAAGACCAATTACAGCAAACATATATAAAAAAGAAACAGCAAACATATAAATAGTCGCTGTTTCTTTTCTCTTTATTACTTTATTTCTTGGTCTCTAGTTCTTAACTAACTTACCAACTCAATCTTCCAATAAAGCCCACATCTTTGGTACGGCAATTTCTACATCTTCCGTTAGGCCACACTCAAATACTACAAAGCCCTCAAAGCCTACTTCGCGAATAGCCTTAAAAACATTCTTATAATTGATTTCACCTGTGCCAGGTTGTTTTCGGCCAGGTACATCTCCAACATGGATGTGCCCTATATATTCGATGTTGTCACGAATATTATTAATTAGATTACCCTCTGTAATTTGCTGATGGTATACATCATACAGTAAAAGGACATTGGGGCTATTGACTTCCTTTATGATTTCCACTGATTCGGCTGTTGTTGTTAGGTAATAGCCCATGTGATTGACTAGAACATTTAAAGGTTCAAGCACCAAGGTAATACCTGCTTCTTCTGCTAAAGGTGCAGCTGCACGCAATGCCTTAACTACATTGTCATGCTGTTCCTGTCTTGGCATTCCTGGAATTTCATTACCGGTAGTTACAACAATGTTCTTTGTTCCAACCTTCTTAGCAGCTGTAATAGTCTCCCGGATGGAATCTAAGAAAGCATCTAGAGCATCGGCATGAACTATACCATGGGTATTGGCGATCAAACTCTGCTTCTCAGGATCTGTTGATTGAAATAGGATGGCAGAAATTTCTACACCGCTTTTATCTACTGCATCGCGGATTTTATCCAGATCCAAGTGAGACCAGTTAAGGACTTCCATAGCTTTGAAACCAAATTTCGCGGATTCTTCAAATTTATCATATATATCGGATTTCAACCAAGATGGACACATAGTTAGCGTAAACACGATTCATCAACCTCCCAAAATTATTTCTTTACCGGTAGCAATGGATTCATTACAAGCCAATGTCAGAGCTAATGACTTACAAGCATCGGCATATGGTGACTTGACCATGTTAGGATCATTTGCTTTAACAGCATCCAAAAATACACGGTCTTCTGTTATACCTTGATCAACCTGTCGGTAATAGGTTTCCTTTTTATCACCCATATCGAACTCTACTGACTGACGAAGTATATACTTGATATCGGAATCAGCGCAACGAATATGCAGACCATTTTTATTAGGTACATGTCTATTCAAGAAGCATCCTGTACGTAGAGTAGCGATAACATTATTCTTGAATGTAATTACTGCAGAGGAATAATCATGCAAGTCGTAACCTTCTTTATTAACAATTCCTCTGGCTCCTGCGCAATATACTCGAGCAGGCTCACCAAACAAATAACGCAGCATGTCAAATAAGTGAATGTTCTGTTCTACAATCTGACCACCACTGGTAGCATAGGTTGACCACCAATAAACACCTGGAATTCCACCCAACCAATCGCCATCTACTAAACCAACAGTTTGGCTTTCTAGAAATACTTTAGTCTTTTCAATAATATCCAGATAACGATCCTGGAATCCTACTGCTGTTACCAATCCAGCTTTCTCTACCTCGTTCCGGATAGAATTTGCCAAGTCCATGCTAAGAGCCATAGGCTTTTCAACCAGGAATGGAATTTTGCGCTTAATTGCTTCAAACTCAATAAAGCCGTGCTGATCTGGCGGTACACATATGTATAGTACATCGGGCTTTGCGTCATCAAGCATGGTGACATAGTCGTCATAAACCTTTCCTCCGCCTGCCTTAGTTGCTTTCTCTTGTGCCCGCTCAGGACGAATGTCCATAAAACCTACGAACTCTACATCGTCAAATAATACGAGATGACTTAGATGGAAATTACCAATACCACCACAACCTACCATTGCAACCTTCAGTTTTCCCATGATGTTTCACTCCTCATTTTTGTTTTTGTTTTTAGTTTTTAGTTTTTAGTTTTTAGTTTTTATATGCGTCATTCCTTCCTCCAATAACGCATATATCTGCTTCCGATACGACCTTGATATTGCGGGCTGGTTCTTTAACCCTTTGCACAAGAAGTCCCTCACCTCTAAGCTACCTTGCTCACTTTAATGAGAGCGAAGGTGGGGGATGAATTGCTGCCCATCAAAGAATTACCTAAGCTATTTCTTGATGTATCCAATTATTATTTCTGCTAATGAGCTTGATGTTATTCGTACTTACCTGCTTATATCTTTCAGATATCTGAATATAATTACCTTCTATATCCTGCACATAAACCATATTGCCTGTAAAGCCTGATATAAAGCCTATCTGTTCTCCTATTTTTACCTTGTCCCACATACACCATCGCTTACCTTTATGCATTATCTGCTTTGTATTCTTTTCATTTCTTTTAGAGCTTATATTAGGTTGTTTTCTACCTTTGCGAGCAGTAGCCTCATGTAAGCTTCTTTTCTTTTTTCGTACTTGTTTTATCTTATAAGAGTTTTGTAGTCGTTCCGCTTCAATATTTCCTGTAATGCAAAAAGCATCTATTATATGTTCTTTAGGTAAATTATTAGTTATTCTAATGTTCTTTGTTATATATCCATACGTCAAGCTAACGTCATTGTATAGTTCTTTTAGTGTGTTATATAGTGACCACCTCATAATACCCATAAAGACAGCATCCCTGAAAGATGAACCTCTCTTCAGGTTTAGCTTTAGTTTCCCTTTATGATAATTCCTATGGCACTCTTCACAAAGTGTAATTAAATTATCTGGACTACCCCCGCCAGTTTTTCTTGTCTCTATATGATGGACATTAAGTATCTTATTAGAACAGTTCTTCTTCCCGTGACACTTATGACCATCTCTAAATAAAACATACTCTCTTACATTCCAAAATCCCAATTGCTCTCCTTTTTGATATTCCACACCACTTATATCCGGATTCTTAATTTTTTGGATATCAAAAGATGCTGCTTCTACTATTGTTTTTGAAATGGGAAGTATGCTATGGATCTTCTCAATGATTTTTATATGAGATTCCACTTTGTTTTGTACAGAAGGCGCTAACCATCCTTCCTCTCTCTTTCTATTATCAAACCTAGCTTTTCTGTAACGAGTTTTTCTATGTCTTCTAGACCTTCTGTATTGCTGTCGGGTAGCTATCAATTCAGAAATATCATTTCTTAGCTCTACTTCTGCAGAGTATAGCTCCCGTTTGTCTGTTGCAGCTGATACACCAATCGTCTTACTTCCTGCATCAACACCTAAAATAATATCTTGTTTTGTTTCTCCAGTGGCATACTTAAGCTGGATTGTAAAAGGGGTAACACTTACAACTCTCGCTTTATTTAGCTTTAGTAACTTTTTCGCCTTTTGGGGCCTCGTTGGCATCAATGGTTCCCCTCTTTGGTTTAGAACATATACCATTTTGTTACCCCTTTCTCTTTTGAAAATGTTATGTAGAAAAGTCTCAACTTTCTACTCGGCATTTTCACCGATATTTTTGCCCTTCGCCAATGTTGGAAAGCCTTCGCATTGTGGTTGACCGCTCCTTACCCTCAGAGCTTTTACAGTGCCACGAAAGAGCCAAAAACTAGGGCATCATTCTTGGGTTTCTTCATGCTATCCAACGTAGTCACTTAAGACTTAGGCTAGTCAACTAGGGCTTCAAAGAATTTCTTCTTCAAGCCCCGACTTCTGCAAGTGGGGGTTAGTTGACTAGTTTTTATTCCTAACACCTCTATTCCTAAATATCATAGTTCTTTATGAGTAATAGTTTGCTAGAGCAACAGCGAGTGGAATAAATTTATTATTCTATTGACTAGCTGTGAGTAATAACTATTTCCATTCAGTGACTTATTCGACATTTTAGTAAGATATCCTTTACAAAAATAAAACTGCAAAATATATAAGAATATAGATTGCAGTTTCATATTATATTTTGATTCTAGCTGTTTATAGCTGTATATTTGCTAGTTTTTTTGTTAAGCATATTTCTTAACAATTTCATTCATTACATCATATTTATCAAGCATATCCTGAGCTAATTTAATCTGGCATCTTGCACGGTCCAGATTATGATTTGGTCTATGCAGTCTGAAATACTTATCTCCATTTAGATGATCCAATAGGAACCGGGAAGCAAGTTCAATGGTGATAACAATAGCACCTAATGCCATGGTGTCTACTTCCTTTTGAGTTAGTGAACCCTGGCAGGCGGTCATGAAACCACGAGTAAATTCCTCATAGTTTTCCATATTCAAGCTCACTTTGGATAGATCCGTTTCATCTTCTACTGCTGTATTGGCTGCAAAACGGATGGCATCGCCAAAATCATAAGCAGCGAGACCGGGCATTACAGTATCTAAGTCGATAACGCATAGTGGTTCTAAGGTGTCCTTATCCATTAATATATTATTGTACTTTGTGTCATTATGGGTAACCCGTAGAGGCAGCTCTCCCTTTTCTTGCATATCAACCAATGAAGATGCCAGTTCTCTTTGTTCCTCAAAGAATGCTATCTCTTCTTTAACATCCTTGGCGCGACCAAGTGGATCCAAGGAAACCATCTCAAAAAATGAGCTTAGACGTTTTTTCGTATTGTGAAAATCAGGGATGGTTACATACAGCTTATCCATAGGGAGATCCGACAATAGTTCCTGGAACCTACCGAAGGCGTATCCAGCACTGTATAAGACTTTGCTGTCCTCCACATAATCAAAGGCTACGGAGTTTTTAACAAAATAACAGACTCTCCAATAATCTCCATTTACGATGGTATAGTTTTTACCAGCCTTATTGTCAAGGAAGGTAATAATATCACAGGTATCTTCATTGATTTTTGGTCGGGTATGCGTGGAAATCTCCTTAATATTCCGCATAACCTTGATAGGTTCCTTAAAAACATAATCATTGATTCTTTGAAAGATATATTCTTTTTCTGTGGTGTTATCAATACGGAGCAACACACGATATGTATCGTTAATATGTCCGTTTACGCATTGTGTAAAAGCCTTCAGTGAACCAGGTAAAACGTAATGATCACTTACCTCTTTCAAAGTTTGGATTGTTCGAATGTCCATGGGTGGTAATCCCCTTTCTCACTTAACTTGTTCTAATATTGCTAATTAAATTGCTTGTTCTGCTACTATATTATTGAATATCAACTCAAAATGATACTCAGTCAACATCAAAATGCTCTAGTTTATCTGTCTTTTTAGGAGGTCGGGAATCCCCGTGTTTTACAAAGAGCATGGTGCAAAAGGACAACAAAGAAAACACCACTGCATAGGGGAATAAGGTTCTATAGGAGATATTCTCCAGCAAAAACCCAGAAAAAATAGGAGTAAATATCTGGGCTGCCATAGAGAAGGTGTAATAATAACCAGTATATTTACCTATATCACCTGAACGGCTCATTTCAACTACCATTGGATAGGAATTCACGTTAATGGCTGACCAGCCAATACCGGTAAAGGCAAAGACTACATTGATCAATGGTGAGTATTCCACAAACAAGAAACCGGCAAAATAGGAAAGTGACATTATAATGATACCAATCAGAATAGTCTTCTTCCGGCCAATGGCGCTAGCCACCATACCAATGGGGATGTAACTAACGATTGCAGCAGCACCAGCTACCATTAGGGAATTTGCAAAGCTGCCACCTGTTAAGCCCCAAACTTCACCAGCATAACGAGAATATGCAGTCGTTACTGCATTATAGGCTGTAAACCAAAGAAAGATTGACGCTAGCAAAAAGATAAGACTTTTTTGCACATCCTTGGGCAAAGGCCCTGTGGTTTTCTCTACTCTTGTTGCATCTTTTTCCGCTTCCTGTGAAAGAAATTCTGCCATTTCCTTAGCTAATTTCTTTTCTCGAATGGTTAAAACTAGGATAACAACTGAAACCACCATCAACAGAGCTACCAATGCAAATATAATAGTATAGTCCGGATTGGCTTCCTTCTTTACTAATAGGCTGATCAATCCTAGTGCTATTATGTAACCTACTGCGCCCATCAGGTTGATAACTGCATTTGCTTTGCTTCGGAGGGGTTTTGGTGTTAAATCAGGCATTAATGCCACAGCTGGAGAACGGTAAGTTCCCATAGTGAGCAAGGTGATTCCTAGAGCAATAAAAAACAATGGAAAATTTACTGCTTGGTCTGCTCTAGGGATTATCATCATAAAGATGACGGCAAAAAAAGTTCCTACAATTATAAAAGGAGTTCTTTTTCCAATTCGAGTATCTACTCGATCAGACCACGCTCCAAATAAAGGTAGGAGGAATAAGGCAAGTACATTGTCAACGGCCATAATGGCTCCGGTAAGGGTTTCTCCCAATTGGAATGTATTCTTTAACATTAATGGAATAATGCTGTCATAGAGCTGCCAAAATGCAGAAATTGATAGAAATGCGAAACCAATAAAGAACGTGCGTTTATAATTCAGTTTCACAAGTAGACCCCCTTTTTGTCTATTTATGTCTAAATACAGTGCGTTTTTAGATAAATGCTTATGCTGTTAAAATTATAACCAATTATTAGGAAGTGTGCAAGCTAGAAATTGTTCATCTTAGATTCGCACCCTAATTTCGGTTGAAATATTTTGCTTAGACTTCAACTTTATTGCTGAATATGAGACTAGAAAGGTATGACATCCGATAATAGAGTGTTTTCTAATGATTTAAGGCACCCTACTTTGTGATTTCCTAGAGTGCCTTCTCCATTTTTGAGATGGTTCTTCTAAATATATTTCAACATTTGACGCTTTCGAAAAATTTCGCGTGTCGTCTTACATCTTTAGCCTTTTGCTTTCATCGGACTTTAATCTCTTAATTAGCCGTCTGTTCGTAGTTGACTAAAGACTCTGGATTTGCCAAGTGCTTTAATTAAAACATAGGCAATAATTGCATCTACACCATGATGTAGCATAGTGCCAAGCCCGGTAACCACAAATAACTTATATGCATCAAATGGAACAAAGGGCAAAACAACCAGTACTTCCAGTAAGCCGTGTATAGGCGCAGTTATTAGAAATGCCTTTTTATAGGAAACCCCTCTTTGAATCATAGCAGCACCTGCTAAAGCTACAAAAACATGCATAAAAGCTCTGGCACCAATCAAAGGGCCCAAGGTGAGAAAAAAACCTAATGCAGAGCCAAGCCCTACTACTACTGCTGCCCAAGGACCCAGGAACATGGATATAAACATCGGTACATGGGAACCTAATGTTGCAGAAAAAGGTGGTACTATTACTTTAAATACCACAATAAATGGTATTAATATAGCTAATGCAGTCAATAGCGCTGTCATAGTTAATTTTTTAGTATCCATTGTATTTATACTATTCATAATATAAAGCCTCCATCAATAATCTACTCTTATCATAACAGGTGTATATACACCTGTCAAGTGATTCTTATGGTGCAAGAGCATGCAAGATTTCTGGGTGAAATTTTTATCAAGACCATCCCAGGTTTTATTGTGCTCAAAACTTAGAATTCACTTAAAGAAAGTAAATCATTCTTGGAGGCTGTATGAATTATGCTTTAGCTTCTAAACAAATATTTTTCCTGATTAAACATCCAGGCTGCTACTGAAAGGGAAGCTGCTACATACAACATAGATGTACCAAGTGCAATTCCCAAGTAGGTGTAATTTATCAACCCACCCAAGATCATTTTCAGCGAAGCAATGGCATTAAGCAACGGTACGAAAAACATATACAGCTGCAAATCATCTGGTTGCATCATCATAGTAGCATAGCCAGGAACCATTGCAACAATAGTCAAAAATGACAAATAGGTCTGTGCTTCCTTAAAGGAACGAGCATAGGTGCTAATAGCAAGCTCTACGGCTGCAAATACCATACCTAGGGTAATAAGAGTTAAAACAGTTAAGAGTAATGCCCCTATTGGAATATTAAAAGCACCCATCTGACCAGTAGGATCGCTCATGGTAAAGAAGCTGGGACTCAGCATCCCGCCTACAAGCACACCTAACAACTGAGCGATTACCGAGACAAATGAAAATAGGGTAACCGTCAGATACTTACCAATAAGAATCGACATTCTTCCAGCCTGAGTGGTTAGCAGCGGTTCGAAAGTTCCCCTTTCCTTTTCGCCAGCCACTAGATCCGTAGCTGCTGGAATTCCCCCCACAGCTATTAAAATCGACGCCAGCATGGGAATCAGCATCATTAGCATGAAGTTTCCTCCAGCATTTTCATCTGCTTGGTTAACGGGAACAATATTAACCGGTTGTAGTATTTGCAGGTCAATATTCATATCAGTCAGCCTTTGTGCAACCTGCTTCTGGCTGTACACCTCTATAGCCTGATTTAAAATACCAAAACTGCTGACAGACTTTGTATCCGATTCATCATAATGAATGGATATGTCATATGGTGTTCCATCTTTCAGTTTTGAAGCAAAATCCTTCTCCACTTCCAGCACAAAGCGAACTTCATCATTTTGAATTGCTTTTGTTGGATCCTCCACAGCACCGTTAAAGCTAATATTAGGATAATCTGCAAAGACTTCGTCTTCAAGCAGGCTTCTGATTTCCTCTGTATTAGATTCTGTAGTTAGAGCTATTGTAATGTTTTCAATGTCTCGCTCCATCTTTTCCATTCCGCCACCCATAAAATAAAACAACAAGGGCATGAGTACAATGGGAATTACCAAGTTGGTTATCAGAGTTCTTTTATCTCTTATCATATCTTTTACTTCTTTTTTAAATACAATCCATACATGCTTTAAACTCATTTATTATCACCTGCCAGTTCTATAAAGATATCTTCTAGGCTTTTTCCTTGGTGTTGAACTTGTAATTGAGCAATACTGCCTTGAGCAACCAGTTTGCCTTTATGTATAATACCAATTCGGTCACATAACTTTTCTACTTCGCTCATGGTGTGGCTGGAAAGGATTATGCTCTTTCCTTGAGATTTACAATCTAAGATAAATTCATGAACGTTTCGAATAGCACTTACATCAAGACCAGAGGTAGGTTCGTCAAACAGCATGATATCAGGATTGTGAACGATTGATCGAGCAAAAGCCACCTTCTGCTTCATACCCTTTGAGAACTTTCCAGCCTTTCGTTGTATGTAGTCTTGCATTCCAAATACTTCAGTTAACTCACTTATTCGCTCTCTCAAATGAGACTCGTCCATATTGTTGAGTCTCCCAAAATATGCGATATTCTCCGCGGCTGTCAACCTGTCATACAGCCCGCTATCTCCACCAAATAGAATTCCAATGCAGCTTCTTACCTTCTCTGGCTGTTTTACTAAATCGTATCCAGCCAAAATAGCGTTACCAGAACTAGGTTGCAGCATTGTAGCCAGCATTCGTAAAGTCGTGGTTTTACCAGCTCCGTTTTCCCCCAGTAAACCAAAGATTTCTCCTCTTTCAACTTTAATATTGAGATTATCAACAGCGATAATTTCACTAAATTTTTTTGTAAGATTTATGGTTTCTATCAAAGTATACACCCCTTCTTTCCTTACTCAGTGATTATTATATTCTTTTGGCTGTATATATTCAAT
>CAYFSR010000073.1:0-741 GCA_964345785.1 uncultured Eubacteriales bacterium
GGAGAAAAATTGAGCAGAAGGAGACAGAAGAATTTAGGGATGAGAATAGCGACCCCTTAAGTTATGATTCAAAACTCATAAAATTAGCGCTTCGTGAATGCCGAATGGGTAATTATAAAGATGCTTGTTCCTATTTGGATTCTTTTATTCTAATGATCGAAAGTCAAACCGTGTCATTATTATTACAAAAATTTATATATTCTGATGTATTAATTCTTCTCGTGCAATGGAGCCGTGAATTGGATGTACAAATTAGTCAGCAACAAACCAGCATAATACTCAATGCGCATAATAATTCTGTTTTTCGCGAAGGCGTTGCCTCTATACTAAAGCTCTTTTGTGATCATAGTAATCAGAATATGAGTGAAGATACCAGTAGCATTGCATCAGAAATTTTAGCGTACATTGAAAAGCATTTTATGGAATATGAGCTCAGCTTGGAAAGTCTTGCAAAAGAATTTAATATGTCCTCCAACTACTTAAGTAGACTTATCAAACAGGCAGCAGGAGAAAACTATATAGACTATGTTGTTTCCTTAAGAATAGAATATGCAAAGGCTTTATTGACAGAAGGAATGTCTGTAGCAGAAACCTGTAATAGGATCGGGTATACAAATATTTCACATTTTATTAAAACATTTAAGAAAAAAACTAACTTTACACCAGCAAATTATAAAAAGCAATATAAAGAGGGAGATTGCTTATATCAAATTCTGCTGTGCAGTTCTATAATGGAGAGTA
>CAYFSR010000073.1:751-2812 GCA_964345785.1 uncultured Eubacteriales bacterium
AGCTTGATATGGTAAGGGAAGGGGAATATGTTAATATAAGTATACCCAAATTAGATGTTTACCATATGATTACCATAGATTATATAGAAGATTAGGTGATAATTAATTTATATCAAATTCTGCCGTGCATTCCTATACTGGGTAGGATTAAGTTTTGTTTTAGCTTTAAAAGCATTTGAAAAATAAGCAGGATTTTTAAAACCACAATTCATGGCAATTACGGATATCGGAGTATCTGTACTGACCAATAGTTGCTTGGCACGTTCCATTCGGTAATCCAACAGATATTGTCGTAAGGTGGTGCCCGTATGCATGACCATAAGCCGATTTATATAATATGGATGGTAGCCCACCAATTCACCCAATATTTTGTTATTGATATCCTCCTTGTAATTGTTTTTAATATATTCTATGATAACATCAATTTTGTTAAAGGCTTTGCCTGATGAATATAGAATCGAACGTGCTATTTTAGCAATGGCCTCCTTCAGCAATGCGGAGGCTTTTTCTTTGTAAAAAAGTTTTTGGGACTCAAATTCTTCTGCGATCTTCAGTAGTTTCTCCATGGCAAAATGAGCGTTTTTTAGTACAATGGGATTGTTTAGAATGGGACAATCCTCAAATTGTATTTTTTCTAGTATCCTATCTTCTTGAAATGCATGGCTATAGACGGGGCTAATGCTGTTTACGATGCTATTGTTATTCTGTGTATAGTCAAAATTGAGTACAAGCATCTGAATTTTTTCATCTACATCAAAACGATACTTCGTTCCCGGTTGCCAAAGCATTAACGTGCCCTTTTCAACAATATAATTTTCGTTTTCTATAAGTATATGGCATTTTCCTTCCAACACATAGAAAAGTCTGCAATCATATGTGTAAACATCATCACCAATAGGAGAAAAGGCAGACTTAGCTACATACCTAAGAAAAGGGTTGATTTCATAGAATAACATGATTCCTCCTAAAATGTTTGTTTTTTATAAGTTGTGGTTTGCTTTCTGTATTTATTATAGGTGTATATTGTGATAATATCAATACAAAATGTATGGTTTATAGAACCAAAAAATTGTTTGTATTAAAAAGCTTACTTACGTTAACGTAGCATTCTTATGAAAGAAAATGATAAATCAGAAAGAGGAGAGTTTCTTGAAGTATATGGTAGGCTACCAGATTCGTCCGACGGATGATTGGATTGATGCAATCATTCAACACAAGGAATCGATTTACGAAGTATATTTTTCCTGGTCGGGTATGCCCAGTGGGAGAAATATGCTGGCTGGTCAGCAGGAACAAACCCCTTGGGAAGTTCAGCAAAGACAAATGAGGGATCTGAAAAAGTTAGCGGAGCAGGGAATATCATTCAATCTCCTTTTTAATGCTAATTGTTATGGAAGGCATAGCCAGTCCACCGCTCTATTTCAATCAATTGGTCAAACAGTAGATTATGTGAAAAATCACTATGGGTTACAGTCCATTACCACAACATCTCCATTAATTGCTCGTTTTATTAAAAACAACTTTCCAGAATTGGAAACGCGAGCTTCTGTCAACATGAAGATTGGTACGGTTCAAGGCATGGATTATGTGAGTGATCTATTCGATGGGTTTTATGTAGAAAGAGAATGCAATCGCAATGCAGAACGATTGGGAGAATTAAAAAAGTGGAGTGATCATAGGGGAAAGCGCTTATATCTCTTGGCAAATAGTGGATGCTTCAACCATTGTTCAACCCATGTTTTCCATGATAATTTGGTTGCCCATGAAAATGAATTATCGGAAATGGACAATGGGATGGAGTTTACTGGTACTTGCTGGGATTATTTGAACAAAGAGAAAAAACAAGCCACGGTTCTTCGTGATACCAGCTATATCCGGCCAGAAGATATTGATATATATAATCAATGGTTCTCAGCGGCCAAGCTTGCCACGCGGGTCAATAGTAATCCGGTAGCTGTGCTAGAAGCCTATATAAAAGGCAGCTATAGTGGTAGTTTGCTGGATTTGATGGAGCCTAATCATTCTGGTGCCATCTACCCCATGATACTTGAGAATAAGCGT
>CAYFSR010000073.1:2822-11505 GCA_964345785.1 uncultured Eubacteriales bacterium
CCCAAAGGGTACTGGAAAGCGATAAAAAAGGTGATCGTTGTACTGATTGCACTGAAATATTGGAAGATGCTGTAGTACAACTGGAAATGGAGGAACAAAAATATGCTCACCAGTGAACAGGTAAAAAAGATAGCATTGGATGCCGGTGCCGATTTATGTGGTGTAGGGGATATGGATCGTTTTGAAGGGGCTCCACGGGAAATGGATCCACGATATTTATTTCCGGAAGCAAAGACTGTGATTGGTATGGTATTCCGTATTCCTCGTGGTGTACAACGGGGAATTGAGCAAGGGACCCAGTTTTATCAATATCCTTCTCTTGCCTATGGTGGCATCAATGAAATACATGGACCTGCTGTGTTGTATCGTGTCGGAAAATACATAGAGGATCATGGCTATGAGGCAATGCTATATCGAAACACAGGTGCTAGAGGGGTAATTTCAGACATGGATGGCTCCCCTGGCAATACCATATCTCCAGAGGAACAAATAGAGGCAATGGAACAGGAAAAGACAAAGACCTCCCATCATCGTACTGTACAGTTTACTAGACCCGCTCGACCGGAAGGAGTAGCACCGGATTTACAGTTTCACTTCCGTCTGGCGGCGGTGGCTTGTGGTCTGGGGGAGATTGGATGGAGTAAAATGTTTCTAACCCCTGAGTTTGGCCCACTACAAAGGGTTGCATTTATCTTCACGGATGCACCTCTAGAGCCGGATCCGCTATATGATGGGCCATCGATTTGTCGTGATTGCATGGCATGCGTTCGAGAATGTCCGGGAGGATGTCTGAGCAAAGACGAGAGTATCTCAGTAGAAATCGGTGGGAAGAAGTGTGAATGGGGCTTATTAGACGAATGGAAATGTTATGCCTTTTATACCCATGCAGGCCGGTATTATAATCCATTTGTTCCCAAAGAGGTATTTGATAAAAATGAGAATGGATATCTGGACGTATTGGAAGGAAAGGCAAAGGCAGATGAAAACCAAGTAAAAAATGTTTATCAGGCATTGGAAAAATATTTTCCAACCTGGGTAGGATACAACATGGCAAAATGTGGTGGATGTATCCGGGCTTGTGTGAGTATGCTTGAAAAGCCAGGTGGTTGTATGGAGGGACGATTTAAGGAACCCCTTCGGAAGGAAAAAAGATGGATTTTAGATCGATAGAGAGGGGAAATGGTTATGCTTACCGCTGAAAAAGTGAAAGCCAAAGCCAGAGAGGTGGGAGCGGACATTTGTGGAATTGGTGATATTCGTTACTATGAAGGTTGTGATCCGCAAAGAGATCCTAAGATGATTCTACCTAGCGCCACCTGCGTCATCGGTTTTGGTTTTAGAGTTCCGAGGAGTCTATATAGCAGTATGGAGAAAAAGGTGAACTTCTATAGTTATACTTCAATGGGTGTAAAAACAATCGACGAGGAATTATCCGTTGTTTTTCTGCTTCAGATGGGATCATTTATTGAGAATCATGGTTATGATGCCTGTCTACAAAGAAATATTCCCAATTTGAGAATTCAAGGAGATAAAACAACCAATCCGGAAGTATTGGATACATATGAATTGCAATATGCAGAAGCTGTCAAACCGGACAGACCTGTACCAGATGTTATTTTGGATTTCAGTCAATCCGCGCAGATTTGTGGGCTGGGTAGCGTTAGTGTTAAGGGAAACGTCCTTACTCCACAATTTGGACCATTTATACGTTTCGTGTATATTGTCACCAATGCGCCTTTGCAGCCCGATCAACCCTTCAAAGAAGAACTATGCGATCAGTGTGAAAAATGTGCCAATGCGTGTCCGGGAGCTGCTATTGATATGGGCTCTGGTTTGGACACTTGGCAATGTAGTGTATATTACCGTGGTGCACACCAATCCAACCCACTTATGGAAGATGATTTTTTAAAGGATTATCCTGAAAGAGAAGAGATTTTACAGGGAATGAAACGTTTTGATAGCCAATCGGCCCGGGCTTTGTATCCCCATCTGGACTTTCTACCTAGTCGGCAATCAGGATACACTCCCTGTTTATGTGGCAAGCCTTGTGATATAGCCTGTTACCAACATTTGAAAGAGAGTGGAAGAATATGAGCAATATCAAGAAACTACAAAGTGAAATCATTGCCTGCCTAAAGCAGCAAGGAGCAGATTTGATTGGCTTTGGAGGAGTTAAACGATTTGAATCAATGGGAATTCAGGATCTTTTTCCAGAAACTAAGACTGTGATCGGAGTGGTGTTTCGAGTATTACGTGGTGTCCATCGGGGAATCGAAGAAGGATCCACTTTCTATCAATATACCACCAATGCAGTAGAGGTGTTGGAGGAAAATGTTATGCCAAGAGCGTTGCTTCGAGGCTGCGGTATTTTAGAAGACTTTGGCTATGAGGCACTGCCTGTACGCCGAGATCAAATCGTCATGAAGGAAACGCATCAAACAAATCCTGAGGTTGATTATAAAGAGATATACCGGGGCATACATACCGAGCCAAAAGTGGATTTTGTGGAGACAGCAGTTTTATGTGGACTAGGTGAACAGGGGCTTCATGGGACATTGCTAACGGATGATTTTGGACCTCTTCAGCGATATGCCTTTATCCTGACCAATGCGGAGTTAGAGGAAACACCGCTGATTGAGCCCCATCTATGTGATCAATGTGGCGAATGTGTGAGTGCCTGCCCCGGCAGTGCAATCTCTTCGGATGGTCATTTGGATACCTGGCAATGTGCAGCATATTATATGGGAGCGAGCATGAAGAAGAATCCATTTATGCCGGAAGATGCTTTTACAGATGATCCGAGGAGACTGGAGATTATTTCAGGGGAGGCCAAGCTATCTCCGGAACAAGCCAAGTGGATTATGGATAATATCTTGTTTTACCCGCCGGTTAAACAGGGATATGTTTCTTCTATGTGCGGTAGAGCTTGCGATCGCGCCTGTTATATTCACTTAGAGGAAAAAGGAGTATTATCACGTAAATTTCATGAGAAATTCCGAAAGCGTCCAGAGTGGGAATTGGAGCTATTGTATGAAAAACCAATGAGAACGGGGGAAAATAACACATGAAAATTGGCAGTATAACAGCCACAACACTGACGGGAAAAAAAGAACGGGTCCATGCAGATGTAATCGAACAAAACGAGAAGATAACGGTACGGGTAACCAAAGAAGCGATAACGAAGAATATAAAGTCCATAGACTTTATGCCTGAAATGGGATGTTCACAAGCGGGAGACAGCGGATACATGGTGATTCCGGATAAAAGCAGCTTTCTTACAGAATTTCATCAACGAGAAGATACAGAATTTATATGCACCCAGTATCTTATGCCGATTTTTGGTGTCAAGAACAGCAAAGGCTGTTTTGTTGCGATTGTTACGGGCATGCCCTACGATTATGAACTCGTGGCGGGGGCCAAAGACGGGATGTATTATATTTATCCGCGCTTTGTTTTTGAGGGAGAGGTACCATATGAGGACATTGTGGTGGAATATCATTGGCTGAAGGGGGAAGACGCCAATTATTCTGGCATGGCAAGACGATATCGAGAGCATCAATTGAATAAAGGAGCGTGCAAGCCTATTAGGGAAAGAGTGAAGTCCAGTCCCGCTCTAGATTATGCGACAAAGTCGATGGAAGTACGTGTGCGTATGGGGTGGAAGCCAGTTCCGACTCCAGTTATGGACCAGACATTAGAAAACGAACCACCCATGCATGCAGCGGTTACTTTTGAACGGATGGGTCAGATCGTGGAGGAATTCAAGCGTCAAGGAATAGAAAAAGCAGAGTTTTGTCTTGTTGGATGGAACCAAAAGGGACATGATGGACGCTATCCACAAATCTTTCCTGTGGAAGAGGATTTAGGTGGAGAGCAGGCATTACGTGATCTAATTGAAAAGGCGCAAAGCATGGGATATCAGATCGTATGCCATACCAACAGCTCCGATGCATACCAGATTGCCGACAGTTGGGATGAAGAATATATTATAAAAAATAAGGACGGCTCCTTACGCAATATGGGAGAAAGCTGGAGCGGTGGGCGGATGTACCATCTTTGCCCAGAGCAAGGTTACACCCAGTTTGCAAAGAAAGACTTGCCCAAAGTGGCGGAGCTTGGATTCAAAGGGCTTCATTATATCGATGTTCTGACGGTGATTTGGCCTCGGAAATGTTATGATACCAAGCATCCCTTACATCGTGGAGAAAGTGTAGCATACATTAATAAAACACTGGAATTGGCCAAAAAAACCTTCGGGGGATCTGCTTCAGAGGGGGCATATGATTTTGCCTGTGGCAATTTGGATTATGCGTTGTATGTGGCATTTAATATTCTAGGCAAACTGCCGGATATGGCCGATCGCACCATCCCCTTGTGGCAATTGGTATACCATGGCATTATCCTAAGTAATCCATCCGCTGAGACGGTTAATTATGTTATGAAAGATCGATCCATCGCCCTAAAAGTAATTGAATATGGTGGTCGACCTACTATGTACTATTATTCCAAGTTCGTCACGGAAGGCAAAGGCAGAGGAAATTGGATGGGATCAGTTGATCTCACCTGCGACGATGATGAGCAGTTACAATATGGTGTATCGAAGCTGAAGGAAGCATATGATGAGTTTAAAGATATGGCTCATTTGCAGCTTCAGTTTATGGAAAGTCATGAAGAGATAGCACAGGATGTATACAAAACTGTATATGAGGATGGAAGTGAAGTCATTATTAATTATGCGGATACACCTTATCAATATGGAGATACCTTGATTCAGTCACAGGATTATAATGTAGTTAAAACCAAATAATATGTTTACGAACTAATTCCTAATTCGTTGAGAGCTTACCTGTTATCGTATTTACGATGAACACCTGTATAAGTAGATTTAGCGACTGAACCAATGTAATATAAAGTTTCTTCAATAACATAACTCATTTCTAGCTTGACACAGCTGGAGAATGTAAGGAGACCTATTAGAATAGAAATTACCAATATAATTTTTTTCAAATATATTCCACCTTTCGCTAATGTTTAGGTTTTTTATTGAGTTACTGCTTACACCGAAATAAGGAAAGAGCCTTTGTAGGAACGATTATCAACCTTAGCGAATATCGGCAGAAAATGCATTAAGCACCTTCCACTGTCTGAACGTAGTGAGTTTGGAAGGTGTAAGATTTTCAGCTGAGATGAGCTTTAGTTTGATTCGTGATGACAACAGCGACTGGAATATACTCATTATTTTTATTTACCAGTGACAATAACTCTAGTGAACATTGTAACACAAAACCATTATGAGCTAATTGCGATGTCCGCAAACATAGTAAGTGTAAGGGTTAGAAGATAGGTGAAAAATAACTTTACCCCAATTTAATATGATTTCATACATGTTTGAGGGCTGTGGATAAATAGAAACCCTAAAACTCACCCCAAAGTTAGAAAAAAGCCTAAAAAAGCTTGAAATGAATGAAAACTCCATTTACATAGTGTATAATAGTAGTTGCAAAAGCCACAAAACACACTATGGAATAGAATGTAAGTACATAGACAAGTGTCAAGTAAAACAGGGGATACGAATTGATATTGATATAGAACGAAGGATATTCACACCAATTGACCGAGCGAGTTATAAATGGAAAAGAACCTATAACAAGAGGACAGCTGTTGAACGAGTAAACAGTAGATTGGATGAATCGTTTGGGTTTGAAATGCACTACATTCGTGGAATAAAGAAGATGAGGGTAAGATGTGGTATATCATTATGCATAATGTTAGCGATGGCTGTAGGTAGAATAAAGGAAGGCCAAGTAGTGTTTCCAGTATAGATTTAAATTGAATGTGGTGTAGAGATTTTAAAGTCTATTCAGCCCACTAGGGAAACCATGCAACCCAGTGTTCTAAAACAGAAATATGGATGGTAGTAAGATAGTTTTTCACGGAGGATTGGATACGCAGAATATTCTTCCATACGGAATAGAGGAGAATATAAAATATGCGGTTTTTGATTTATTAGATGTTATGCAATCTGGTGGTGGTTACATCTTTGCTACAGCTCATAATATACAATCAGATGTACCCCTTGAGAATATTATAACAATGTTTCTAGCTGCAAGGGAATGGAGTAAATAAAAATATATGGAGGTCACAATAATGAAAACTATTTCTTTAAACGGTGAATATCTATTGCGTTTTGCTGATGAACAGAAAAATCCTTCTGGTCTAGATGGAATGCAATCAATTTCAGCTATGGTGCCTGGCAATGTAGAAATTGACTTGATGAATGCTGGCATACTTCCCGATATTTTCTTTGGAAATAATGTCAAGCTTCTTAGGCCATATGAATTCTATCGTTGGCGCTATGAAAAAACATTTACAGCTCCAAAACTTCAAGAGGGTCAGCGGATTTTTATACATTTTGCAGGTGTAGATTGTATCGCAACATATGAATTAAATGGAGAGGTTTTTGCTACCAGTGATAATGCGTTAATTGAACATCGCTTTGATGTGACCGATTTGTTACTGGAAGGTGAAAATCAATTAGCGGTTAATATCAGTTCACCTATTCTCCATGCAGCAAAATTTGAATATGACTCTTATTCTAAATCACTAGTCGGAGGTTACGAAGCATTACGTGTGCGGAAAGCACCTTCAGCCTATGGATGGGATATTATGCCGCGGACAGTGTCAGCCGGGTTATGGCGAGATGTAACTTTGGAAATTGAAGAACCCACTGAAATCAAAGATTTAAGCTTTTCTACTATGAATTTACGTAATAATATTGCATACATTGCATGTAGCTATCGGATACATACTGATGTGCATAATTATGCTGGACTTTCACTTCGCATAACAGGCAAAATATCAGATGATATTCAATTTATTCATGAAGAGCCTATTAGATTTGTTAGTGGTAGAGCAGATTTTAATATTGAAAACCCCAAACTATGGTGGCCTCTAGGCTATGGTGAGCCTAATGTGTATGACATTACTGCTGAAGTGCTTTGCGAAGGTAAGTCTATTGCAGAATATAAGACGTCTATGGGGGTTCGAACTGTAAAACTTGACTATACAGATATTACAGATGCACGTGGAGGCGAATTTCGGTTTATAATAAATGGAGAACCTATTTTCTGTAAAGGATCCAATTGGGTACCAGCAGATGCAATGCATAGTCGGGATGCATCTCGGTATGTGGGTATACTTGAAATGTGGGTAGACACTGGTAGCAATATATTACGGTGCTGGGGTGGCAACGTATACGAGGATCATGAATTTTATGATTATTGTGATAGGAACGGTATCATGGTGTGGCAAGATTTTACCATGGCATGTGGACAATTTCCAATAGACGAAGAATTCATGGCTGTAATGAGACATGAAGCTGAAGTGGTGGTAAGTAAGCTAAGAAATCATCCATCTATTATTCTATGGAGTGGTGATAACGAATGTGATGAATTTATTGTGGGAGTAAATTTGGATCCGTCGATCAATCGGCTTACTCGGGAAGTATTACCACAGGTGGTTAATAGATTAGACCCGTATCGTCCATATCTAGCTTCTTCACCCTATATTTCTCCTGAGGCATATAAAATGGGAGGTGGTGATCGGTCAAAAATGTTGCCATTAATGCCTGAACAGCATTTATGGGGCCCACGAGACTATTATAAATCCACTTTTTATACACAGGCCACTTCACATTTTACCAGTGAAACGGGTTACCATGGGTGTAATAATTTGTCATCAATGAAAAATTTTATAAGCGAAGAAAAATTATGGCCTTGGCAGAATAATGATGAGTGGCTTACACATGCTTCGGAAATGTATGATCAGGACGGACCATATTCATACCGTATTAAGTTGATGGCTGATCAGATTCACGAAATGTTTGGATTTCACCCGGACAACCTAGAAGATTTTATACTTGCTTCTCAAATTTCACAGGCAGAGGCCAAAAAGTTTTTTATCGAAATTACCCGTTGTAAAAAATGGCGACGTACTGGTGTTATTTGGTGGAATATGATGGATGGTTGGCCACAATTCTCTGATGCAGTAGTTAGCTATGATTTTATCAAAAAGTTAGCATACCACTATATTAAACGATCTCAGCAGTCTATTTGCTTGATGATGTCAGAACCGGAAAGCTGGCATATAAAATTAATGGCAGGTAACGATACACTCCGTTCTAGGGAAGGAACTTATAGAGTATGGGATGGAGATACTTATGAGATGCTTTCGGAAGGAAAATTTGTGGCAAAGACCAATGCTACGTCTGAAGTAGATCGCATTCGAATATCCCATGGTGATCAACGGCTAATACTGATTGAATGGGTAGTTGATGGTATTCGTTCGGTTAATCACTATATTTTAGGTATGCCGCCATTGAGCTTCGATCGGTATAAAAATTGGCTGAAGAAAATTGCTGAACTAGATGGTAGCTTCAACGCTGATGAAGTAGGAAAATAGCTTACACCCTGGTGGCTTTTGACAGCGATAACCGTCTTATTCCCATTAAGACAGTGTATCCGGGAGAGAAAACCATGGCAGTAATAGGAACTGTTACCCAGGTTATAAATCCCTATATCTATTACTATCAAGATGGTTTAGATGAAGGAAGCCTTAGCTTTCGTTTATATATGCAATATCCAGATGGACAGGTGGTAGCTGGAGAACCTTTTGAAGTTGATTT
>CAYFSR010000074.1:0-11419 GCA_964345785.1 uncultured Eubacteriales bacterium
TATTAGCTTGAACAATGCCTCCAAATAGCTTTTCAAATCCTTGCATTCCATCATCCTAAAACACCATCAACTGAATCGAACTGGGTGGCTGTGAACACAAGTGCCTGAATTGTTACCGAACCACCTAATGTACCGCCTGGATGATCAGTCAGTAAGGCCTCATTAAAATCAATAACAGCTACCCTATCCTTTATACTTAGCTTGTTTATTTTAGCAGAAGGTGGAAGGACTGAACCTAAGTCTTTCTCACCTGATAATGGACCTTTGATTAATTCATTTAATGTATATTTCAGAATTCCAGAAGTGACTGGCACTTCTCTAACAGTAGGAGTGACAAATCCATAGGGACCAGGTTTACCCTCTAGTACCAAATCGCGATCTGCAAAAAAGAGCTTAATAGTCCAAAAAGCATCTGACTTTTCTATAACGCTCGGATTGCTTATGGCCCCTGCAGGTATAGAGTATTCTGAAGATTCTTCGGATCCATCACCTAATACGACCAATTCTATTCCAGAATGTGCTTTATCAATGTCATACAGTCCCACATCTCCACTGTTACTAGTTATATCTACCTTATCTGAAGCTTGATCACGTACCCCATCGGTTGGACACGTATTTAATTCAGGAGTCGTTAAAATTTCTGTTAAATTGCAGGATGTTAGAAAAAGAACGAATAATAGCATTAGTCCTATTCTATAAAAAGATTTAATCATATTCAACACCTCTTTCTTAGGTGAGGGGTTACACTTCTTCATATATATTATATGCGAATATGTTTAAGGAAAGTACGGGGAGCGTAAGGACGGTTCTTAATAGTAAAAAAGCACCGCACTCCAATTAAGCTTCCTTGGAGTAACAATGCTTTAATTAATTTATTTCATTTGGAAGCACGAGAACCGTCCCTGCGCTTCCTGTTAGAAGAAGCACAAGAACCATGCTGGCGCTTCCCTTCCCTGGTTAATCAAGAACATCCAGTAGTCGCACCACAGTCTTCACAAACTTTACAAGTTCCATTCTTTCTTAGACGGGAGCTGCCACAGCTTGCACAAACTTCGCCATAAACTCTTTCTTCTTTCTCCTCTTCCACATCCTTCTGATTCACTGTATCATATGTTAGTTCAGATAAGTGAGTGGTTGACAGAGGAGCGTCGCACTCGGTTGCTGTTACAAAATCCCTTGCGGATAGGACTACCTCTCCATTTTCTCCGTCTGGTTTTACTTGGCATCTGGAGAAGTCCCCTAATTCGATGTCGATTATCTTACTTACCAAATCTGAAATAGAAGTGGCTTGCTTGATAAACGGGTGTCTGCTGACAAAGCCTGAAGGCTCATACTGCTGTCCTCTTAAGGTACGAGAAATCTCCCGGGGAGGAATGTTATATTGCAGCATATTGGAGATGGCTTTAGATAAAGAAGCCAGCAAACCTTTTACTACTGTACCTTCTTTATCAGTGGAAATAAATAGTTCCGCTATGTTACCGTTGGGATAGAAGTTTACAGTAACGTAAAGCTCGATGTCACCAATTTTAGCACTATGAGTGAACCCGGCCCTTCGACCTCTAGCCTTAACCCTCACTGGTACTTTACTACGACTTGTCTTAGCAATTTCCAGCAGCTCCTGATAGCTCATATCCTCCAGCTTTCTCTGAGAGTTAGCAGCAATGCCAGAAGTCAGCGGTTGGCTGGCTTTTGAGCCATCTCGATAAATGGCTATAGCCTTGGTTCCAGTGTTATAGGCAAGCAAATGAATTTGCTCAATATCTTTTACTGTAGCTGAATTAGGCAGGTTGACTGTCTTGGAAACAGAACCTGAAATCATTGGAGTAATGGCAGAAACCATCAGCACATGACCTTCTGGGGAGATAAATCGTTTCCCTGTACCACACTTGCTAGCTGTATCAAATATAGAATAATGCTCCGGTTTTAGATAGGGAGCTCCCTCAATTTTACCGTCAATTATATTTCCCTTATCGTCACTACGCAGAATATAGTTAATAATAGCATCTATCTCTTCTTCGGAGTAACCTAAATTCTTTAAAGCTGTTTCCGTCACAGGATTTACCATAACCATAGCACTTCCACTAACCAACTTTTTGTAGATTACATGAGCGTAGAAAGGTTCAATAGATGTAGCACCACAGTCCATAGCAAAGGAAATGGTTCCAGTAGGAGCTACTACACTTACCTGGGCATTTCGATATCCAAAATTAGAACCACTTTCAATAGCTAGATTCCAAACAGACTTTAAGGCATCGCTTATATTATCGTAACCTAAATCCTGCAGTGCCTCATGATTTACTTCCATGGGGCGATAGCTTAGACCTTCGTATTCGTCATCCCTAGCACCAGCAACCCTGCTGTGGTTGCGAAGAACCCTCAGCATGTGCTCAGCATTCAAGCTGTATTTTTCAAAGGGGCTAAGCTTTTGTGCCATTAAAGAGGATACATAATAGGAGTAGCCTGTCATGACACCTACAATTGCAGCTGCCATTGTCCGTGCCTCTTCGGAATCATAAGGCAAACCTACTGCCATTAATAGCGAAGACAGATTGGCCGGCCCCAAACCAGTAGTGCGGAACAAGTGGGATCGAAGAGCAATTTGCTTAGTGGGAAATTGACCCCAATGAATTGAAGCCTCTAATACCATCTGAACTAAAGCTATGGTATGCAGATAATCTTCTATATAAAACTCCCCAGTTTCGGGATTATAAAATCGATATAAATTAATAGACGCCAGGTTGCAGGCAGTATCGTTTAAGAAAGCATACTCGCTGCAAGGATTAGTGGCGTTTATTTGGTTGTGCTTGGCCCATAATTGACCATCTTCACCAGCTGGACAGGTGTGCCATTCGTTAAACCTACCATGGAACTGCAGGCCTGGGTCTGCACAGCTATAAGTAGATTGGTTAACTGCATCCCACAATTCCTTTACAGGTAAATCGCTGTCCTTATCAGGATCTACCCTGCCCTTGAGCTTAATAACGGCTTCGGGGTCGTTTTCCAAGTTAATTACCTTGCTCATGGTTTCGTCGGATAAGCGGATGGAATTATTACTGTTCTGCCCGGATACAGTGCTATAGGCATCTCCGTTGAAATCAGTATCGTAGCCCATTTTGCCCAGGGCACGAACCTTATCCTCTTCCTTTGATTTCCAGGTAACAAAATTCATAATATCGGGATGGTCGTCATCAACAATAACCATCTTGGCTGCTCGACGGGTAGTACCTCCAGACTTGATAGCTCCAGCATTTTTATCAAAGCCCTTTAAAAAGCTTAATAATCCGGAAGAATAACCCCCTCCAGAAAGTCTTTCCCCTTCACCACGTAAGGTTGAGAAGTTAGTTCCGGTTCCGGAACCTCCTTTAAATAATCTGGTTTCCGTTATATATTGCTCAGAGATGGACTGTTCCCCCATTAGCTTGTCCTGAATGGAAAGAATAAAACAAGCTGATGCCTGGGTGCGGGTGTAGCGGTCTTTACTTTCCACTACTTCTTTCTTATCAATGTCGTAGTAATATAATCCATCAGGGTCACCAGCGATCCCGTAGGCTAGATTTAAACCGGTATTAAACCATTGGGGAGAATTAGGTGCCCAAGCTTGAGAAAGCAGTAAATATACTAATTCATCATAAAGAATTTGCTTTTGATCTTCACCATCAATCATGCCCTCATCTAGCAAGGCATTTGTCCAAAAATCTACCATTCGATGGGTAACCTCACGCATGCTTCTTTCATGCCCTGCTTCATTGGGGACGCCAGCCTTTCTGAAATAGTGGGCGGCTATAATGTCACAAGCATTTTGTGAATAAGAAACTGGAAACTCCAGGTTCTTCATATCACATACCACTTTGTTCTTGGAATAATCTTTAATCAGCACATCTACATTTTTCCACTCGAAAAGATCGTAGACAGATTGATCGGGGTTATTCTCCAAATCCTTGGTAAACCTTCTTACAATCAAATCGCTAATTGTTTTCAAATTTCCCCCTCCTAGTTTTTAATACGGTATAATTTGTAATATATAAATACTACATCAGATATGTATACAACATGTAGTGTAATTTATATATTATAATACACTAGTTATGGTACTTCAATCATTATTTCATAGTATATCAAAAATAAGCAAAAATAGAAGCTTGAAATTTAAAATTGCAAGCTTCTTGCCTACTACATTATATATTATTCTATCCAAGTTTAGTAAAAATAAAATAAGCCCTTTACTTGGAATTAGATTCCTTAAGTAAATCTCTAATTTCTGTGAGCAAAACTTCTTCCTTTGAAGGAGCTGGAGGAGCTGCTGGTGCTTCCTCTTTTTCCTTTTTCTTAAACTTTTGAAATAATCGAACTACCATAAAAATAGATAGGGCGATGATGAAAAAGTCTAAAATATTTTGAAAAAATTGCCCGTAGTTCAGAGCAAGCTCTGGTTGGGTTTCTCCCATTGCTTCCCGCATCACCCACTTAGCCTGGGTAAGATTAATACCTCCAGTTAAAAGTCCTAGAAATGGCATAATGACATCATTTACAAGAGAAGTAACAATTTTACCAAAGGCACCTCCTATAACCACACCGACTGCCAAGTCAATTACATTACCCTTTAACGCAAATTTTTTAAAATCCTCCCACATAGTGAGAAACCTCCTTTGTTGACATAATTTTCTTATGATCATATATATCACCTCGCACAAAATAACACTCCGATGGTAATATATATCCACACAGTATAAATTAGTATACCATCAACATTATTACCCTAATATTGCTGAATGAAACAATGATAGTTTTATTTCAACTGGCTGGGATGTTTCTTAAAGAAGTCCACCCTTGGTTCCAATGTTTTTAGCACATGCTCTTTAGGATCTTCCATGAAATCATAAACTGTATCGAAAATACGATCCCAGTTCCAAAATTCCTTGCCAAAGCCCAGATACTCACATACCATTTCCGTTCCTTCTGGAGCTGCTGGATGGGTGAGAACAATAGCAGTTCGCAACATATGGAAGCTATCAATCACAATTTGAGCCTGAAGGTCCATATTACCAGTATCTTTTACTTCCTTCATACCGGCTGACCAATATTTATTGGCATCACGGATATAGCTGTCTAACAAGTTCATTACATTATGGAACTCATACTTATACATTAGCTGTTCGTATTCCAGTACAGCTTCCTTTGCCCCTTGAAGCACCTCATCGCGTACCTTCCCCACAGGTATCTTACTATCATAGTATTGTTGTGAGGTGTAGAAGCAGGAACGAGCTAATCGGTTAAGCACATTTGTTAACAGGTTGCCTTCCTTCAAAACAGGGTCTCCGTCTCTTTCATTAGCCTTCGGGTTTAGCGGTTTAGGCTGAAAGCTAACGCTTCTAATCCCCAGACCCAGGCCTAAGAAATGTGCTCGCAACTGCTCTGTTGTGTAATATTCTAATAATTCTCTCGCCATAGGAGGCTTTACCTCTGCACTACTGCTGGCCTTTTTATCCAGGAATAAAACATGGCTATTAGCAATGAGATTGGGCATCTGCATATCGCCCTCTTCAGGATCTATAGTAAGGTCATCTTTACCTTGAAATGCCATAAACATTGCCGGTTCTGCCAAGCCATAAAAATAAATATTATCTTCCCCGATAAACTGATAAACACCAGCATCTGGAGAGAGCCACCATTTCTTCCATTCATCGTCTTCCTGGTCTTTCGTCTCCAAATATGTCCTGGTGAAAGAGATAGGTGCCCATAGAGATTCAGGCCATACCCAAAATGTCAGACCTTCAACACCTTCCTTTTCAGGTGCAGGTACACCCCACTCTGCATTTCCTGTAAGTCGAAATGGCACTAGGGTTTTCCCTGTTCTATAACGTATATTGTTTTCAGTTAGCTCATTACAAGCCTTTTCACGATCCTCTAGACTATTAAAGATCATTTCAAAGGATGACTTATTCTCTTCTTCCTCTATCTTAAATTCGGGCAGGCGACTTCGAAGGGAGTCTACCTCTTCTTGGTAGTCCTTTTTAACATAAATCACCGGTGGCTTTAAAAACTCCTGCAGGATATTGGTTAATAGAGGCCGGGTATTATCCTGCTGTAACAAATGGTCTACCCATTTCTGTAAAAGAGGTTGGAAATCCTCAAGTTTGAAATACCAGTTGGTAACATCCTTCAAGATAGGCTTATTCCCAGTGAGTCTGCTTCGTGGATTGATAAGCTCAGATGGCATATATTGGTGCCCTAAAGAACACTCATCTGCATAACCTTTATCTGAGCGACAGCCTTCGATTGGGCAATATCCTTCTACCTGTCGGCCATTTAGAAAGACTTCCAACTCGGGGTCGTAAAACTGAGATGTGGTGCTTTTGCTGAGATAGCCATTCTCATACAAGCGATCGAATACTTCCTTTGATACCTGTTGGTGTATCTCCTTGGCACGCCCCAAACCAGATGCAGAAAATAAATTGAGACTAATATTGTATTTTTCTAATACTTCCTTTTGCAGTCTGTGGTTATATGACACAAATTCTTCAATACTTAAATCTGATTCACCTTTTTCCACTAGCTGACGGTGGCTTTCGGATATAGGGGAACCATAGCAGTCTGTACCGGAGACAAAGATTACATTGTCTTCCCCTATACGATCTCGTAGAAACCTGGCAAAGAAGTCTGCGTGGATAAACACTCCACCAATATGCCCAAAATGTAGTTCTTTATTTCCATAGGGCATCCCACCAGTAATAACGGCCCTTTTGGGAAACACAGGTCTTGTACTTTCCCTACTCATCTTTCTGATCTCTCCTTAAACTTTTAACAGAAATAAAATGCCCTCTTCCTCATCTGAAGACGAGAGCTTGTGCTGTTTACTTAAATCCTTATGGGTTATATTATCATAATAGACTCGATATGTAAATAATTCGCTCAATAATTTGTATGATTTTATCAAATTAGTAGAAAAACAGTGAAATCTTTAAAAGTTTTTACACATTGTTCATAAAAAAATGCTATAATACTATTTAATGCACGTTTTAATTACATTAAAATACTGGGGTGATAAAATGTTTGGTTTGTCAGCAGAGAAAATCGCTAAATGGGCTGAAAAAGGTAAGGCTGAAAAATTGATTAAAGCCGCTAGCACCAAAAATCCAGAGTTACGCAAGGCTGTCGTACAGGCTATGGGAAAGGTAGACGATGAGCAAGTATACAACTATCTCATTACATGCCTGCGTGACCGCAGCTCAGAGATCAAGTTGGCTACTCTTGATGCTTTAGAACAACTTAGCAGCAAGAATTCAGTAGAGCACATTAAGAGTCTAATTCATGACTCTGACAGCAAGGTTGTTGATAGAGCAAGAGAAGTTTTAAGACAAATAAATGTAAGCAACGGCCACGAGTAAGTTCGACGTAGAAAGAGCTGTTGAAAGCCTGACCATGGTTTTCAACAGCTCTTTCTTTTGTATGGAATAGTTACTCCTTGCAGGCAGATCCTTCGCTAACGCTCTGGATGACTATCATTTTGCTCTTAGAAGTATAATTTAGCCACCCACTACACTTATTGTACTACCATTATTGCTTTTTTTAATCACTAGCTGCCTGTCAATTCTCTCTTTTAATTCACTTACATGGGAGATGATTCCAACTAATCGGTTGCCCTCCGCAAGCCCTACTAGTGTTTGTATAGCCTGTTCCAAGGATTCAGTATCCAAGGCCCCAAACCCCTCATCAACAAACAAGGTATCTATTTCTACGCCACCAGCGTAGCTTTGTATTACGTCGGAAAGCCCCAAGGCCAAGGAAAGAGATGCCTTAAAGGATTCCCCGCCAGACAACGACTTCACTGACCTAATTCGCCCAGTATAATGATCCAGCACATCCATCTCTAGCCCAGTCTGAGAGCGCATATCTGTAGCTTCTTCCCTTCTTACAAGTTCATAACGGCTGTTAGACATTATTCTCAAGCGTTTGTTCGCCTCCATAAGGATACGACTAAAATAGGAAGCTTGCACATACTGTTCAAATGCCAGCTTTTGCTTACCAGCCAGCTCACCATTTGCTGTTTTAGAAAGATTAGCAACAAGCATTAATTCTTGCTGATAAACGGTTGCCTTTGAAATAGCATCATCTAGCGCCTTTGATATCTTCTCGTTGATTCCTAAACGTACAATCAATGTCTGTATTTTTCCCTCAAGCTGCTGTTTTTCTCCCTCCAGCTTTTGTTTTACAGACTCCAACTGCTCCATGTCTTGTCTTTCTCTATTTTCTGTTTCTTTAAGAAGTCTCTTCAATTCCTGGTCTACAGTTTTTACTTGTGTATTATACTTATCAATGGAGTCCTTTAAGTCACTAATTTCTGACTCCGTTTTTCTTGCCTCATGATAGGCTTCTTCATTTGGAAAACCACAATCAGTTAACATTTTAGTATACGCTTCAAATGCATGCTGCTTTGACTGGATGATAAGTGTCAACCTATTTCCATGGTCGACTAATAAAGCTTGGTTAGCTTGCAATTTGTTTTGAAGACCATGATAAGCCTCTTCTGCCTGTTTGAATGCATCCTTCAAGGAATCTAGTTTCACCTTCCATTGTTTTATAGATAGCTTAGCTTGTTTGCTGTCTTCATACTCCAATGAAGAATTCAGTATTTTAAATTCCCCAGTCTTGGTGTCTATTTCTGAAGCAATCTTATTCTTCCTCTGTTCACTTCCAGTGGTTTCAGCCTCATTCTTCTGTAAAGATTCCTCAATCTTCAACAGCTGCTCCTTGCATTCCTTTTTTCTAAAAGCTTGTTTTCCCAGGCTAAGATAAAGCTCATCATTCTGCTCCTTCTTATCCCTGTTGTCTACCAAAGCAGATTCAATCATAGCGAAACACTGTCCCTGATCGAGATTCTCATCCATATCAGAAAAAAATGCTTTAAAAGCATGTTTAAATCCTTTTTCAGCCTGTTCAATTGCAGTCCTTTTGTTTGATGATTTTTCACTAGCATCCTGCATCTTCTTCCGGGCAATCTCAGTTTTTTTCTTTATTTCATTTAATTGAGCCTCGCTAAGTGCATTGGGAGACAAGCTTGCCTTGTTGGGGTGCACAGTAGAACCGCATACTGGACAAGGGTCACCAACACCAAGCGCTGTAGCCATTAGACCTGCCTGCTCTCTGAAAAAAGATCTTTCCTTTTCTATGTAATCGGAGTTCACTAGGTTAAAAGCCTTTTCCTCTTCAATATACTTTTTTATTAGCTTTCTACTATCTCCTTGGAATCTTTCAATTTCATCCAGTGATTCCTGAAGCTCAAGCAAACCCTTCTGCCTAGCCTTAAGCTGCTTATCCTCTTGTTCACATGCTGACAGCTTTAGCTCTATATCATCTAATTTTTCTATTTCCTCATTAAGGAAATTCTTCTGCTCCTGCAAAGCTTCCTTCTGTTGTAGAAGCTCCCCTAAGCTCTTACTAAGCCCTAATTTTGTTTTCTCCAGCTTTTCTAATTCGCTCTTAAGCTTTGTCAACAAATCATATTGAGGAAGCATTTTACTTAAGTGATTAATTGAAGAAGCCAGTTTTTCTCGCTCTGGTTCTTTTTCCTTCTCCACTTGATAAGCCACTTGTGCCTTTTCAAGCTTTGTTGTTTGTGTAAGTATTTCTTTATTAATAGCTTCTATACTCTGTAGTATTCCCTTTTCATCTTTCTGCTCACGTAAATAGGCTGTTTCTAAAGGTAATACCTTCTGCAATGCTTTTTCAGCATCATCTAGCACCTTTTTCCTTATATTATGCTCTTCTTGAAGCCCATCTAATTTTTTCTTGTTATCAAGAGCAATATCCAACTCTGTAAAAGCTTTATTTATATATTGTGCTTTGGCTATTGCTGTCGCCTGCTCTTCTAAAATCTTCCCCAACTTATCTGACTCTTGTTTTAATCGGCTTTGCTCTACTGAATCTGATTGATTAAGTATCTGCAGTTCTCCTAGAATATCCCCAGCATTATGTATGGTTGCTCCATTAATCATTTCAAGTAAATTCCTAGCTAGTTCATCTTCCGGGCAGGAGATACCCTTGATTTCTTGTAGGATTCTCTGCTCCTCATCCTCACAGCGTCTCCGAGCTTCCCGTTCATTTTCTTTAAGTATTCGTTGAACCGATTGATATAGCTCAGTATTAAATATGCGTCTGAAAATTTCTCCCCGCTCTTTACTGTCCGAAAGCAGTAGTTGCAGAAATTCTCCTTGAGCAATCATTGCTATTTGCTTGAATTGTTGACTGGTTATCCCTAAAAGATCTACTATTCTTGTTGTAACATCCCGATAGCCGGTAATTATATCACCATTTGGCATCTGTAGTGTGGCGTCTGCAGTTTCAGAGGTCGTCCCTCCCCCACTCTTTTTAGGTCGTTCGTAGCGCGGATTTCTCTCTATGAAATATTTCTTGCCTTTATGAAGGAAGGTTAGCTCTACATAAGTTTTTGTAGTTGGTTGGGCAAAATCGCTGCGCAGCGTGTCTACGGTCCTGGTAGAGCCGCTTGCTTCCCCGAACAGTGCAAAAGAAATGGCGTCAAAAATAGTGGTTTTACCTGCTCCCGTATCTCCTGTTATGAGAAACAGTCCTTGGCCGCCAAAGGCTGTAAAATCCAGTTCCGTTCTGTCCGCATACGGACCAAAGGCACTCATTGCTAATACTAGTGGTTTCATGATTCTGCACCTCCAACCTCTTCAAAAATCTCTTCCATAATTTCAATTTGCTTTAAACTAAGCTCATTATTGTTTTGTACCTGATAGAATGATTTAAACAATTCCATTGGACTCTGACTGGAATCTTCTATAGAAGCAGCAATTTCTGAGTAAGCCGTTTGTTGGCTGCGACTATTCTCAAAATCAATGGCCATAAAGTTTGGGTATACCTGACGCAACTGCCCACTAGCATCATAGATTTCTTCCTCGTCTGTCAATGTTATATGCAGATAGTCATCTACACCTTCTGGCTCTTCCCTGCCTATGCGAAGCAATTCTGCAATCGGACCTTTAATTTCACGCAGGTCGTGTAAAGGATTAAGCGGAAGCTGCCGAAATGAAAGATTCCCCTTTTCTTCAAGTTGAATCAATGTAGCTGACTTTTGATGAAGCGCCTCAGAAAAAGAGTACTTTAATAGAGAGCCAGCGTAACGGATTGTATCTCGTCCTATTCTTTGGGATCTATGTATATGGCCTAAGGCAACATAATCGAAATCTTCAAAGGCTGAAGCATCAACGCTGTCCAGCCCTCCGACTGATAGATATTCCGACTCTGAACGCTCTGGTTGCTGAGTGCCGCTAACTACAAATTGATGAGCCAATAGAACATTTCTTTCCTGAGTATCAACATCAGCAGCATTAATAACCGCATGAATTGCCTCATCATAAGAATCAATTGCTTGCTCAAAATATGGCCTCACCATAGCTGG
>CAYFSR010000075.1:0-11301 GCA_964345785.1 uncultured Eubacteriales bacterium
TTAAAGAACCGTACCGTCAAAGGACAGGGCAATCGGCAGAGATTAAGTATATTGGATGGAACCAATTTAAGGTTCCATATCGGAAAGATGATATACCATTTGCAGATTATGATATGGAAGTACATGAAGATGGTGTCTTAATTCAGGAGATTTATTATGAAATAGAAGAAATTCAATGGAGCAAAAATTTGCAGGCTGCTAAAAAGAGGCTAGAAGAGATGGCAGAACAGCGAGTGAGAAAGATAGCTCCTGTGGGGGCGAAAATTATTGACAAAAGGTTGAAATACGATATGATAGAAGGAGATAAGGCAATTGCTGTGATATACCTAGAATGCTTGGAAGATATCGCTGCGCAGCAAATCATTGAAAGACAATAGGAGGCACTTGCGTTTGGGCAAAATATTGACAGAGCGTGTAATAGACATCGAAAGCATTGAGATTTTAATGGCGTTGTTTGGTAATTTTGATCAAAATATCAAGTTTATAGAAGAGGAAACCCAGGTTCAAATCATTGCCCGGGAAACCCAGCTACAGATTAACGGTGAGGAGGCTAGTGTTAAACTGGCCACTAATGTCATATATAAGCTTCTCGATATGATTCGTAATAGGGAAACCCTTGATATTTCTCGCATCGCCTATGCTATTCAATTGGCCCGTTCTGGCCAGGAGGATGTCATAAACGAGCTCATGTCTGATGTGGTATGTGTCAACCATAAAGGTAAGCCTGTTCGGTGTAAAACCCTTGGTCAAAAGCGTTACGTTACAGCCATTAACAAAAATGATATTGTATTTGGAATTGGTCCGGCTGGTACAGGCAAAACCTATTTAGCCATGGCTATGGCAGTAACTGCATATAGGAATAAACGAGTAAGCCGTATTGTGCTGACCAGACCGGCAGTTGAAGCTGGTGAAAAGCTGGGTTTTCTTCCTGGAGACCTTCAAAATAAGGTAGATCCCTACCTTCGTCCCTTGTACGATGCGTTGTACGAGCTCATGGGACCTGAAACCTATCTGAAGCTCATTGAGCGTAGTGTTATTGAAGTAGCTCCCCTTGCTTATATGAGGGGCCGTACCTTAGACGACTCCTTTATTATACTGGATGAAGCACAAAATACCACATCTGAACAAATGAAAATGTTCTTAACTCGAATGGGCCAGGGTTCCCAAGCTATTATTACGGGAGATATTACCCAGATTGACCTCCCCAAAGGTAAGAGTTCCGGCCTGGTGGAAGCCAGTCAAGTTCTAAAAGGGGTAAAGGGTCTGGAATTTGTTTATCTAACCCATAGGGATGTTGTACGCCACGAACTTGTTATGCGCATAATAGAAGCTTACGGACGCTTTGAAAAGAAAAACGAGAATAAACGTCGACGAGAAGATAAGGACCATGAAGAAGTTTAATTGAAGCTACAAAGGACGGATGGAAGGCGAGAGGAGCCAATTTCATGATGCAACCAGCTGCAAAAAGAGACAAACCCTATCAGCGGGTACCTGCTTTGAGGTTTTTATTCCACCCCTATTTTGCTGATAGTGTAATCGCGGTGGCTGTTTTTGCCATTCTTTTTACATTGGTTTTGACCGCTGTTTCTCCCAAACGATATGAATTAAAAGCTGGCGATATTCCCAGTGAACCAATTGCCGCCCCTAGAGATGTAGAGGATATCCATGCTACAGAAGCTCGTATTGAGCAAGCAAGGAATCAGGTTAACGATATATACACTCTTGATCAAGCCATAACAGAAGCAGTAGTAGAAGAAACAGAAGGAGTTTTTTTAGGAATCGAAACTGTCCGTGGCAAGTCTGCGGAAAAACTAGCCCAATGGGAAGAAAATCAACGGCAACTTCAAGAACAGCTTGAAAGAGAGCAGAAGCAACAGGAACAAGGACAAGGACAAGAACAAGAAGGCAGCACTTCTACACCCTCAGAAGGTGAAACAGCTGAGCAAGCTTCAAACACTGGTACTGGTTCTGAAGACCCAACTAAATCCCCAGCTGGGTCGCCAAATAATATCAACTCTGAACTAGATTACAGTCAATTGTATGACAGTGCTTTCATCAGAGAAATGCAAGGTCTTCTACCCATACAACTTTCCACAGACGACATACAAACCATATTATTAGCAGAGCAAAGAGACTTAAACCAATTACATCAATATCTTGTTGAAACCCTGCGAAAAATGATGGGAGCAGGCATTAAGCAGGAGCAGATAGCTGAATTTAAAGCAAGTCTGCGAGACAGCATTCAGGAAAAAGCCATTCCAAATGAATTAAAGCTTTTGGGAGCCAACATAGCCGTACCCAGGTTGAAAGCCAATCTTCTATATGATCAAGACAAAACCATAGTAGAAAAGCAAAAGGCAGCGGATTCAGTAGAGAAGGTAGTATTTAAGAAAGGTCAGTTCATTGTTCAGGCTGGACAACCAGTTACAGAAGAACAAATTGAGATGTTGAGTGAGTTGGGCTTGATAAAGGATCACAAGGTAGACATCCCCTTAGTATTAGGGGTTGCTCTATCCGTACTGGTTGCAATGAGCTTTGCCATTATATATCTTGTTAATTTTGAGAAGAAATTGTTAGATAGACCACTCCGTATTTTGTTAATTGGCGCGATTTTATGTTTGGTAACTGGTTTATCCTATGTTGCCGCTATTTTCAACCCCTATTTAATGCCTTCAGCTATGATAGGCATCCTGCTGGCGGTTTTGATCAATCCAAGGGTAGGGCTTGCAATGAACATAGCTATGGCCATCCTAGCAGGATTGGTGTCAGGGATGCAGATTGCTCCTGTCGCTATGACATTGGTTGGCGGAATTGTAGGAATCGGTATGCTAAAGTCTGTCCAACAGCGCTCTACTTTAGTATGGACCGGTATGGGAATTGCAGCGGGCAATTTTTTTACAGTGTTTTCTTATGAAATGGTGATTCAAGGAGACTGGTTAAGTTCCTTTTATAGTTCATTATGGGGTTCATTAGGCGGGATTTTGGCTGCAATCTTAACAATCGGCACTTTGCCTATATGGGAAAATCTCTTTCATGTAGTAACACCCATAAAATTAGTAGAGCTTGGCAATCCAAATCAGCCTGTTCTAAAGAGGCTTTTAATGGAAACCCCAGGAACCTACCATCACAGCATTATTGTAGCCAACTTGGCAGAAAGTGCTGCAGATGCTATAGGTGCAAATGGGCTGTTAGCTCGAGTAGGAGCTTATTACCATGATATCGGCAAGCTGGAGAGACCTTATTTCTTCAAAGAAAACCAATTGTCAACAGAAAACCCCCACGACAAATTAGACCCTGAATTAAGCATGCGAATTATTACTTCTCATTCCACTGATGGCTTGGAGTTGGCTAGGAAACACAAGGTGCCGGCTAAAATTCAAAATTTTATTTTAGAGCATCACGGTACATCGCCGGTGGTATACTTTTATCATAAAGCTAAAAAGGAAAATCCGGGAATTGAGCTGAAGGATTACCGCTACACAGGACCTCGTCCTCGCAGCAAAGAAACTGCTATTGTCATGATGGCAGATATATCAGAGGCAGCTGTACGAGCGATGACCGACCATACACCAGCAAAGATTGAAGCTTTAATAAGAAAGTTGATTCGGGAAAAACTAGACGATGGGCAATTTGATGATTGTGACATCAGTATTGGTGACATGAATACCATAGCAATTACCTTTACCAATGTTATAAGTGGTATTTTCCATGAACGGGTAAAATATCCTACAGTAGATTTGGAAGCAGAAAGGGAGAAAGTAACTGATGGCCTTACTAATAGACAATCAGCAGAGCAAAACTGAAGATTTACAAGGCTTTTTTGAAGAAGTTCTAGATAAAACACTAAAGTTTTTGAATCTGCAAACGCAGGTAGAAGTAAGTCTTTTACTCGTTGATAATGATGAAATTCAGAATTTGAATAGAGATTATAGGGGTATAGATAATGAAACAGATGTGCTGTCGTTTCCAATGTTGGATTTAGATCCTTCCGACAGGGAAGTCTGGCTGGAAGAGCTTGAGAACGGCATCACAGCTGATGATCAACAGGTAGTTTTAGGTGATATTGTTATTTCAGTGGAAAAGGCTGAGGAACAAGCTGAGGAGTACGGTCATGGGCTAAAAAGGGAGCTAGGGTTTCTAATGGTTCATGGTGTGCTTCATTTATTAGGCTATGACCATGAACAGGGCGAAAGTGAAGAGCAGACAATGAATGCTATTCAAGAGGCTATCCTAGAGGAATTGAGTTTACCCAGATTATAAACAAGTTTTACTATGAACAGCTTGCCAAGTACAATAATAAATTTATTCCACTCGCTGTGAATAGTACTAAGGGCGACAGAAATTAACTCGTGTCATTCCGAGTTTGCGAGGAATCTTAACGACTAAGAAAGAACTCAGGAGGATTTAGTTTGGTGAATTATGCAAACTTAATAGATAAAGCCTTAGAAGCTAAAAAGAATGCATATGTACCATACTCCAATCTACATGTTGGAGCAGCTCTTTTATGCGATGATGGTACTATCTATACAGGAGTAAATATTGAAAATGTAAGCTATGGTGCTACAAATTGTGCCGAGCGAACCGCAATATTTAAAGCAGTATCAGTAGGAAAAAGGAATTTTGTTGCCATAGCAATCGTCTCGGATATGGAAAGTCTGATATATCCATGCGGCATATGCAGGCAGGTATTGGCAGAGTTCAAGGTTCCTCACATTGTTGTTGGTAATCAATCGGGAGATTATAAGGTATATTCAACAGAGACCTTACTTCCCAATGCATTTACTGATTTTCAAGCTTAATAAAAAAAGGGAAGTGTTAATTTGAGTAAGTTTAAGTCTGGCTTTGTAGCTATTATTGGACGATCCAACGTAGGAAAGTCAACATTGATGAACACGCTTATTGGTGAGAAAATAGCAATTACATCAGATAAACCACAAACAACCAGAAATCGAATCCAATGTGTATTAACCAAAGAGGATTATCAGATTGTATTTGTGGATACCCCGGGAATTCATAAACCGAAGAACAAGCTAGGAGAATACATGGTTAGGGCGGCAGAGAACTCACTTTCAGACATGGAGCTAGTTTTGTTAGTTGTGGATGCTGCCGATGGTATTGGTCAGGGCGATAGAATGATAGCGGAGCGACTGAAGGAAATCTCAGTGCCTGTAATTTTAGTTGCTAATAAGATGGATATTGCCAACAAGGAAAATGCTCAGAAACAAATTGAAGGGTTAACAAAAGTTGGCGAATTCGATGATGTAATAAAAGTATCTGCTACCATGGGCACCAATATCGTGGAGCTGGAAGAGAAGCTTGTCAGCTATTTGCCGGAAGGGCCAAAATACTATCCAGACGATATGATTACCGATCAGCCGGAACGAGTTATCCTAGCCGAAATCATTAGAGAAAAAACTTTGAATCTATTAAAAGAAGAGGTTCCACATGGTATCGGAGTGGAAATTGAGAGAATAGAAGATCGGGAAGACAAAGACCTGACAGAGGTGATGGCTTCAATAATTTGCGAGAAAGCCTCTCACAAAGGCATTGTCATTGGCAAGGGCGGCAAGATGCTAAAGGAAATAGGGAGTCAGGCAAGAGTAGATATGGAGCGTTTCTTAGGAATTCAGGTTTACTTAGAGATCTTTGTAAAAGTTAAGAATGATTGGCGAAATAATGTAAATACCATGAGAGATTTAGGATATAATCCACGTGAGTTTTAAAAAGAAACCATAGACAATTTCGGATTAATTTACATGGGATAGTGCCATTTAAGCCGGGTAGGATAATAATATAATCAAAAAATCCACATTAAGGAGGCATTTTTATTGTTGCAGTTATTGTGGAATATGTTTAAAGAGACAGGCGAAATTAACAGCTATATGTTTTACAGGGCTATAGAGGATTCAGACCAAATTGAAGGCTTCAACGATGTATCTGATGTGGACGGGAGTATTGATCAAACTTCGTTTGAAGAAAAGCTTTAATGCTAACTTTAAAGATACCGATCCGGCAAGATAAAGTTTCTAATGGAAACTTTTGATAGGATCTATAAAAGAATTATGAGGCAATTTAGCAGAAGTAATATTAGATGGAAGGTGGCGTAAAAAAAGAGTTCTATACTCATGGCAATAGTCGGGGGTTCTTGAATTCTTAGGTTTATGAAGTTAGTGCGCACCCAGGGGGTTGTTTTACGGGTAAAAAATAGAAATGAGGCAGACCGGCTTTTAACGGTATTTTCTCCTGAGTTAGGAAAAATTTTGGTGCTTGCACGAGGTTGTAGAAAGCCTAAAAGCAGGTTTTTGGCTATTTCACAGCTTTTCTGCTATGGGGAATTGATACTTCAGCCCTATCGCGAAATTTATATTTTAAATCAAGCAGATGTAAAGAATAGTTTCTATGACATAAGAAATGACATGGACAGGCTGTCCTGTGCAACCTATATTGCAAACTTAACAGAGGAAGTTTTAACTACAGGGGAAAACAATTCTCATCTTTTTGCTTTGTTGCTGCATGGCTTGTCCTATCTATCCTATGGTGAGCGGAATCCGTTAGAAACAACACTGATTTATGAATTGAAACTAATGGAATTAATTGGCTATAAACCCGATATTAACCTTCCTCCAAATTTAGGCAAATTTGCTGGAGGAAGAAATTACGAAATGCTTGATGAGAGTATTCCAATACATAAGGAAACAGCAGAAGTTATACAAGGTGTTCTAGAATCAGATCTTAACCAAGTACAGGAAATATCAATCTCTGAGAAGGTCAGACAGGAGTTGAACAAGGTATTACCGTTGTATATACAACAGAAGCTGGATATTAAAATTTCATCCAGATCATTTCTCAATTTAATACCTTGACCGAAAGAGCAAAACTCTATATGATATTGATTGTGTTAACCCCATGATAGTAAGCATTAAGTGAGCTTGCTGAGTCATGGAAAATCAAATATATAGGTTATACTTTTTTGTTTACATATATAATATTAGGAATAACAAAGGAGGAGAGTCTATGTCCAAAAAGTATGTTTATCTTTTTAGTGAGGGTAATGCCGGCATGAGAAATCTTATGGGCGGAAAGGGCGCCAATTTGGCAGAAATGACCAACCTGGGTCTTCCGGTGCCACAAGGTTTTACCGTTACTACAGAGGCTTGCACTCGTTATTACGAGGACGGCAAGGTCATAGCTGATGAAATTATTTCACAAATCAAAAGCTCCATGGTGAAACTGGAAAATATCGCAGGTAAAAAATTTGGCGATATGGAAAATCCATTCTTAGTTTCTGTTCGTTCTGGTTCCAGAGCATCCATGCCTGGAATGATGGATACCATTTTGAATCTGGGCCTTAATGATGTAGCTGTACAAGGCTTGGCAATCTTAACTGGAAACGAAAGGTTTGCTTATGACAGCTATCGCAGATTTATTCAAATGTTTTCCGATGTAGTTATGGAAATTGATAAATCAAAATTCGATGTAATTATGAATCGTGTTAAGAAAGAAAACAATGTTGTATTGGATACAGATCTTACAGCTGAAAATCTAAAGGAAATCGTAAAGGGATTCCAGGAACTGTACAAACAGGAAAAAGGAGAAGAGTTTCCACAAGATCCTGAAACGCAACTGTTAGAATCAGTTAAAGCTGTTTTCCGTTCATGGGACAACCCCCGCGCTATAGTATACAGAAGAATGAACGACATCCCAAGCAGCTGGGGCACCGCTGTTAACGTACAGGCTATGGTGTTCGGAAACATGGGCGATGAATCTGGTACCGGTGTTGCCTTTACGCGCGACCCCTCAACTGGAGAAAAGAAGCTATATGGCGAATATTTAATGAATGCTCAAGGGGAAGACGTAGTAGCTGGTATCCGAACTCCCAACCCAATTTCTCACTTAGAAGAAACGAATCCTGAAGTTTATCAAGAATTCGTAACTATAGCTAACAAACTGGAAAACCACTACCGGGATATGCAGGACTTGGAGTTTACAATTGAAAACAGTAAGCTTTACATACTTCAAACTCGTAACGGAAAACGAACAGCTCAGGCAGCAGTTAAAATAGCCGTCGATTTAGTTAACGAAGGTCTATTGACAAAAGAAGAGGCTATTTTGAAAGTAGAACCAAAACAGCTTGATTTTCTGCTTCATCCTACATTCATTCCAGAAGCACTGAAAGCAGCAAATCCCATAGCTAAGGGATTACCTGCATCTCCTGGTGCAGCCGCTGGTGCTGTATACTTTACCGCTGGGACTGCCAAGGCAGCTGCAGACAAAGGGGAAAAAGTTATTCTAGTCAGAGAAGAAACTTCTCCAGAAGATATTGAAGGCATGTATTCTTCAGAAGGTATTCTTACCGCTAGAGGCGGTATGACTTCACACGCAGCTGTTGTTGCTCGTGGTATTGGTACTTGCTGTGTAGCTGGTTGCTCTGAAGTAAGTGTGGATGAAAAAGCAAAAACCTTTGTAGCTAGTGGTAAAACCTATAAAGAAGGAGATATTATTTCTCTAGATGGAAGCACTGGATATGTATATAGTGGAAGTATCGAAACTCAGCAACCTGAACTTACTGGTGACTTCGGAATCTTTATGAATTGGGCTGATGAAATCCGTGTTCTAAAGGTTAGAACTAATGCAGATTCTCCCAAGGATGCTACCCAAGCTGTCAATTTTGGAGCAGAGGGAATAGGTCTATGCAGAACTGAGCATATGTTCTTTGAGGCTGACAGAATTCCTGCCTTCCGTAAAATGATTGTTGCCACCAACGAAGCTGACCGCCGAAAAGCACTAGATCAAATACTACCTGTGCAAAGAGAAGACTTCAAGGGAATATATGAGGCAATGGAAGGCCGACCAGTTACCATTCGACTTTTAGATCCGCCACTACACGAATTCCTACCTCACGAAGACAAGGATATCGAAGAATTGGCTGGCGAATTAGGCATAACATTTGCTGAATTAAAATCCATTGTTCTAAGCTTAAAGGAGCTTAATCCTATGCTTGGACATCGAGGTTGCCGTCTGGCTGTTTCCTATCCAGAAATTGCTGAGATGCAGACAAGAGCAATCATTGAGGCTGCTTTGGAAGTTAAAAAGGAAAAAGGATTCGATATCGTACCGGAAATCATGATTCCTTTAGTGTGTGAAATAAAAGAATTACAGTTTGTTAAGAATACCATCACTACTACAGCGGACCAGGTAATTAAGGAATCTGGTATAGAGCTGCAATATATGGTTGGTACCATGATTGAAATTCCAAGGGCTTGTCTGACTGCCGACGATATTGCCAAGGAAGCCGAGTTCTTCTCATTTGGAACCAACGATCTAACTCAGATGACTTATGGCTTAAGCCGTGACGATGCTGGAAGAATCCTAGATGACTATTACGAAGCCCAGATCTTTGAAGCAGATCCCACTGCTAGGCTGGACCAGGTAGGCGTGGGAAAACTCATGAAGATGGCTGTTGAGCTAGGACAAAAGAGCAACCGTGATATTCATCTTGGCATTTGCGGAGAACATGGAGGAGACCCCAGTTCAGTAGAATTCTGCCACAGCTTGGGCTTAGACTATGTATCCTGCTCACCATTCCGTGTGCCAATTGCCAGATTGGCTGCAGCACAGGCAGTGGTTAAAGGTAAATAATCACGGACAAAAGTAAACTAGCATTGCTAATAAGCTTGAATACTCATATTTCAATGGTTTCAGAAGTTTATTGAATAAAAGCGAGGGTATTGTTTCTTGTTGTTAAAGAAATGATACCCTCTTTTTTACATTCATAATAACCGTGCAATTATTATTAAAGTCGAATATTTTTTAGAAGAACTGGAAAATATATTTAAGAAGAAATATGAAAACGGCGAGGAGGTTGAAAAGTAATGGATTTCTTAGCATTAATTCTTGTTATAATAGGTGCTTTGAACTGGGGTCTTATAGCACTTTTTCAGTTTGACCTGGTAGCATCTTTATTTGGAGGACAAGAAGCCCTTCTTAGTAGAATTGTGTATGGACTTGTTGGAATAGCGGGCATATATTCAATAAAATTTTTAATGGACAGAAGAAGTGAAAAAGCAAGAGAGTAAATAGTATAAGTATTACTCAATAGCTAGCAAGATTAAGAAAAAGGGTACTAACACTTGAGCTTTTTAAGAGTTAGTACCTTATTTACTTATCTGTTATTCAGCTGCACTAATTATGTAAGTAGTCAATAAGACTTATTGCTTATTATTAATTAATAGATATTTCATATCTTCAAAGCTGCGATTTAGCTGTCTAGAGAAAAATTTACTTTTCTTCACAAAGACAAATCCACATTTCTCTATGACTCTTCGTGATTGGTTGTTTTCTGTAAAGTGACCACAGGTCAATGCCTCAATGCCAAGGATTTGAAAACAATATTCAATTACTGCTTCCACAGCTTCCGGCATTAAACCTTGGCCCCAATATTCCTTGGCAAGCACGTAGCCAATTTCCCTTGACTTCAAGCTTTCCAACTGCTTGTCATCATTTGCCCATGAGTTGTGTAGCCCAAGTGAGCCGATAACTTTATTATGCTCTTTGTGAACAATAGCAAAAATTTCTTTTTCTTCAATAAATGTTTTTAGGATTCGCTGGCTAGTTTCTATGTTTTTGTGGTGTGGCCAGCCTGCCATCTCGCCTACACCAGGAACTGAAGCGTAAGCGTAGAAATCCATTAAATCTAATTCATGAAACATTCGCAACCTTAAACGGTTTGTTTCTATAATGACATTGCTCAAATCAATCTTTACATCCATATTCAATCTACCTTTCGCCAACACTCTATTTCTTGTCAAAGTCTCTTACATATCCCGAAGCGTAGCCGAGTTTTCCACCATTTAGTACAATCTGCTTTATGCTCCGCATTAAAGAAGTCTCCTCGGGCAGTTGCGTATAGTCTTCATAATCTCTCTTGTATATCCATTTTAGGGTATTATTTGACTCCAAATTTACATAGGTAATCTCATAATCTGACTGGAACTCTAGAATCCGAGAGCCAGGCTTCAGTACTTGTTTCAATACGGGAGAGAGCAACCAGGTAGAGCAATAGCAACACTGGTATTTGTAATTCGGAAAATGCTTGGCGAAGAAATCCCGAGCCATACGATAAGAAGCATCTAAAGTCTCGCGAGTCATGATAGTATTGGAAGGTATATGAACAGATAACACAGGTGAACCGCCCAGAACAGACCCAACTGGAGGTACTTCCTTAGGTAGAGTAAGTATTTCGTATTCCTATGCACCAAGTCTAAAAAGATTAGCGGAAAGCTGCCTATAAATCCAGAAGTC
>CAYFSR010000076.1:0-11054 GCA_964345785.1 uncultured Eubacteriales bacterium
CCGAGAACACTCGTGAATTTATTCGTGAGATGAATCGGCAAAGAAATTTAAAGTTAAAAAAGTCCCCAATAAAGCCATCAGAACACTTGTTCTCTTAGGCAATTAGTGGTATAATTAGGTATAATTAGCATAGAACTTACGATGCTTAAAGGGGGGTGCAAAAGTTGGAAACAGCATCTAAAGGTAAACTCTTCGGAACGCAGAAACAACAGTTGGAGAACCTGACTAAACAAGAGTACCTAGCCTTAAGAATGATGTCACATTTAGCCAAGAATATGTATAACATAGGGTTATACAATGTTCGGCAATATTACTTTGAGAATAGGGAATACCTATCCTATGAATCCAATTATCCCTTATGTAAAACCAATGAGAACTATGAAGCACTAAACAGTAATATTGCGCAACAAATACTAAAAGAAGTAGATGGCAGCTTTAAATCCTTTTTTTCCTTAATTAGAAAGGCCAAGGCAGGAAAGTTGGATTTTAAGAGCATAAGACTTCCTGAGTATCTTGAAAAGGAGGGGTTCTTTAGCATAATCATAGGCCAAATCAGAATAAGCACGGATGGCGTCTTAAACATCCATATGTCAGCCGCTTTCCGAAGAGAATATGGTTGCGTCAAAATTAAAATCCCTGACAATTTAAAAGCTAAGGTAATAAAAGAGATTAGAATTATTCCTAAGTACAATGCTAGGTTCTTTGAAATCCAGTATATCTATGAAATACCGGAATCAAAGAATGAGTACAACCCCAAAAATGCACTGGCTATAGATTTAGGATTAGATAATCTCTGTACTTGTACAACTAATCATGGTGATGCCTTCATCATTGATGGTAAAAGGTTAAAATCAATTAATCAAGGGGCTAACAAGCAAAACAAGGTAATGCAAAGCAATAAAGATAAAAGAGAGATACAGGGTACTACTAAGAAGCAGCGAATATTATGGAATAAGCGTAATAATCGAGTAAATGACTATATCAGCAAAACCTGCTCCTATATCATCAAGTATTGTATGGAAAATGATATAGGTAATATTGTAATAGGGTATAATCCTGAATTTCAAAGAAACTGTAACCTGGGAAGAAAGAATAACCAAAGCTTTACAAACTTACCTTTAGGTCGTATATCAGAGAAATTGGATTATCTATGTGCACGAAATAATATTAGGTTTCAAAAACAGGAAGAAAGCTATACAAGCAAGTCCGATTTTTTGGCGAATGATCCACTTCCAGTATTCAATCCTAATAAAGATGAGACCTATGTATTTAGTGGCAAAAGAATTAGCAGGGGCCAATATCAATCAGCATTAGGCAAGGTTATCAATGCAGATGTAAATGGAAGTCTAAATATCCTTAGAAAGTCAGGAATTCTGGAACTTACAGAAATCCAATGTTCTCCGGATAGGCTTAGGCAGCCATACCGGATTAAGATAGCATAAGTAAGACCAATCTTAAATAAACGTAAGCTGATAGACTTTTCAAGTCTTACAGTGTAGAGGCGAATTGGATGCGCCTTGTTGCTTGCAACAGAATCTCGTGACTTTAGTCATGAGAGGTTCAAGGATATTCATGGCTGTTGGGTTGATACTAGGATTACTTGGTGCTTACAGAGTTAAAATGATAGAAATGCCTCAGGCAGTCGCCCTGCTTAATGGGTTTGGAGGGGCAGCTAGTGCCATAATAGGATTAATTACTCTAGCAGAAGCCGTTAATCTAGATGTTTTTTCATTAATAACTGGCGGATTGGCTTTGGCTGTGGGTATGCTAACGCTTACTGGAAGCTTAATAGCTGCAGCTAAGCTTCATAATCTGATTTCTCAAAAACCTGTTATTTGGAGGAGTCACTAAGCTATTGTAGGATTTAGTTTATTTCTGACACTAATATCTATAATAGGGCTTGTTGTTTCGCCTATTAGCAGCGGAATGTATTAGGTGTTTATAATAGGCTGTTTACTCATTTCAGGATTTTTCGGTATAGCATTTGCTATTCGTGTCGGCGGCGCAGACATGCCTATGACAATTTCACTTCTAAACTCCTTAAGCGGAGTTGCCGGCTCCATTGCCGGGATGGCAATTAGTGACCCGTTGCTTGTAGCTATAGGGGGCATAGTAGGTGCATCTGGATTACTGCTGACACAGATTATGTGCAAATCAATGAACCGTGCTCTTGCTGATATCTTATTGGGCAAAACCTCTGTCACAGGCACAGAGAAGAAGCCAAATGAGGGAGCAGCAGCGGATTATGATAAGAAGGAAGAGGATGGAAAGAAAGAGGAGACAGCCACAATTGATTCTATAAAGTTATCGGATGCAAAGAATGTTATTATTGTTCCAGGATATGGTATGGCACTGGCTCAGGCACAAGGTTTAGTTAAGAGACTTACAGGCAAATTAGAAGGGAATGGCGCAACAGTCAAATTTGGCATTCATCCGGTAGCAGGACGTATGCCTGGTCATATGAATATACTGCTTGCCGAGGTGGACATTTCCTATGATCAATTATATGATATAGATACTATTAATCCAAAATTCGCTGAATGTGATTTGGCAATTGTTGTTGGTGCAAATGACGTTATCAGCCCAGCCGCAAATACAGCGGAAGGCACACCTATATATGGAATGCCTATTCTGGATGTGGAAAAATCTAAAAATATAATTATTTGCAATTATGACTTGAAACCAGGATATGCAGGTGTTCCCAATCCACTATATTCCCAATCAAATGTAATTCTATTGCTTGGCGATGCTAAAAAAAGCCTGGAGACATTACTGCAAAAGGATTGAAGCTAGTTGTTTTCAAGTACAATAAGCAAAGTTGAGTTATAGAAGGGAATCAATGAGAAAATTTGATAATGCATTAGGATATATGATTTATATGGGCTTGTCTGGAACCCTCTACTTTGTTGCTCTAAAAAACTCCATCGGTTCGGGAGTTGTCTTTCCTATTATCTTAGGACTTGGGCTTATTGGATTTATTGTAGAATGCATGCGTGAATTTATATACTTTGTTAAGATAGACAAAGCTATATCTACTTGGAGCAAGGATGACATATTTGCTATTTTATCGGTGGTTATAACATCCATTATCACATTCTTAATGAGTCGCGAATTAGGAATAAGTAATGTAATTGCTTCTGCTCTTGTTGGATTAATTGGTGCACTAATTTTACCTAAATTTTCAGGGGAGATATTTTGCGGTTCTTTTGTTGGCATGGTATCTCATATGCTGGTAGGCAGTTTATTCTATCTACTTTTAGCTGGTATAGTAGCAGGAATTGTTTTCGTCATTATAGGAAATAGAGTGTTTCAAGGATTAGGCGGGAAGATGGGGACATCAGCCTTTAGTGGTTGCATTGTAATGTTACTTCTAAACGGAAATCGAATTGCAGGTGCACCTATAACTGAATCATCAGTAATAGCTCTTATAATACTTTATTCTGTATTGAGTGCGGTATTGACTTATATCATTAGTGTAAGATTAAAATTAGGGGCTGTTTTAGCTTCATCCATTGTAGGACTCATTGGTGGTTTGATTCTTCCTATGGTGTATGTGGAATACGGAAGTATTCTGGCTGCCATAAGCTTTTGTGCATCCTTTTCGGGTATGGCTAGTAAAGAAAGATTCTCTAATGAACTGGGTATTAGTTTAGTTGGATTAATAACAGGCGTGATTTTCGCATGTAGTTATACCTTTATGGTAGGAGCTGGAGGCAAGCTGGGCACAATTGCTCTAGCATCCAATATAGCTGGTGCAGGAATTATTAGCGTAGTAAAGTGGATTATGAACCAGCTTAAAAGTCTAGGGAAGGCACATAATGTTTAACTAATCACATTATGTTAACAACTAAGGAGAGAGATTGTGTCAAAAATATTTGGAAGTTATCGCAAGAGAGTAAAGTACAGCTCCAGCCTATGGGGTGTAAAAAAGGGGCTTCCTGGATTTCTCCAGAAGGTAAATTGGCAATTCGAATATGCGGGAACTAGGCGTTGTGTACCAGCTATTTATCGCTTTTCCAAAGGCATTGTATTTGATATTATTACTTTCATTGACAATGATAAACTCCTTGAATACCACAAAAAATATGAAGAAGTTGGGGGAAACCTGACACAGATGCAACGACGATGTGCTGAGCAGGAAAATCCCTATCAGGACTTATCAATCAAAGAGATATGGATAAACGAGCAATTAGTAGATGGAAACTATTCATCCAGTAGTGCTATAAGCATACCCTGGGCAGAAAATAACGATAATTTACTATCCTTGCAAAAAGCATATTCTTACCTACTAGATGAAACGTCTTGCTTTGCCTGCCAACGATTTTGCATACCTTATCCTAAAACGAAGTTAATGGCCTTAAGGCTAAAGCGCTTATTGCGGATTGATAGGGTTTATGCTCTAAAAATACATTCGCATAATGTGGAAAGATTTTTTCCATTGGAAATTAATTTTGAAATGTTGGACACAGAAAAACAAAAAGAAGTTCATTTTGTACATCCTAAAACAGGCATAAAACATAACATGTACATTCAGGGTACGGAGGTTATGGAAATCCCATTGAACGAAGATGGGAGCCAAAGTCTTTATGGAACACAGGCAATGTACGAAATAAAGCCACAGTTACCTTATGGGAGCAGGCTACAATTTAAAAATAGTATGGAGTATGTAGAACCAGAGCTAAAGCTAGATAGATTTGAGCCTGATAGAGCTGCTGCTATTGGAATAATAGGAGGCGCGGATGGTCCTACATCCATTTTTATGAATAACCAGGAGAAAATGCCAAGAGGTTTGCACGGTTTACCTCTATACAGTTGCATGTCTGTTCCTGGGTTTCAGAAGAAGGATATTTCACATTTTGTCCTAGAGGGAATCAATGTTGTAGAGCATGATATTGCGGAAATAAATTTAAATAACAAACCAATCAGGCTGTTGTAGATGGTAAGGTTGTCTCGTATGGTAAAGTTCTAAAAACTGAAGAGGTAGTGAGTATACTACAAAAGGTTAGAGGATAAATGTGGACATTTGAGGAGTGACTATTATGAGCAATAAAAGATGCAAGGTATTGGATTATTCCAAAAGTATTTAACTGTTTGGGTGCTTCTTTGTATGGCAGCAGGTGTACTGGTCGGTAAGTATTTGCCTGGTGTTCCTGCATTTCTAAATCTCGTTAGAATAGCAAATAGAACAAAAAACTGGTTTCCACAGGCAATGGCTAAAAAAGCTAAATAACTATAAAATTTAATGTGGTTTTTCCAACTTAAATTCTGGTTATATTAATGTGTGGAATAAAAAGATGGAGGAAAAAATTATGAACAGTAAACCTAAAGCAGCCTTTGTCTGTGTCCATAATTCCTGCCGTTCTCAGATAGCGGAGGCTCTTGGTAAACATTTGGCTGGCGATGTATTTGAGAGTTATTCTGCAGGTACGGAAACCAAACCGCGGATAAATCAAGATGCAGTAAGGCTTATGAAAGAGCTTTATGGCATTGATATGGAGAAGACTCAGCATTCAAAGCTAATAGATGATATTCCAGAAGTTGATGTAGTAATTACTATGGGGTGTAATGTAGAATGCCCTTATCTACCTTCAAAACATAGAGAAGACTGGGGATTGGATGATCCTACTGGTAAGAGTGATGAGGAATTCAAAAAAGTGATATCGACAATTGAGAGTAAGATTAAAGAGCTAAAAGGAAGAATAGAGGATGGTCTTTTAACCTAATAAATTTACAGCAACCGCTTGGAATTAAGTTTTCAGGCGGTCTTTTAGCATTTAGCAATCAGTAGACACAAGCAATCAGTGGATATTTTGTAATTCCTTTTTTGTGATATAATGTTTAAGTGATATCGAAGGTGCTATAAAGATTCCATCATTTGTTTATTGTATGGAGCACTAAACTTAACCTTACAGGGGGAAACAATGCTATTATCTGCGGAGAATATTTCAAAGAATTACGGAACTAAACAATTGTTAGACGATGTCTCTTTATACCTGAATGAGAGAGATCACATTGGTATTGTGGGCATCAATGGTACCGGTAAAAGTACACTGCTAAAAATATTAGTAGGAATAGAGCCACCTGATGAAGGAACTGTTTCTGCAAACCCCGATTTGCGTATATCTTATCTTTCACAAAATCCGGTGATGAACGATGACTTTACTGTTATAGAGCAAGTGATTTCAGAGTCTACATCACTATTTGGTGAAGTTGATGATTATGAAGCTAAAGCCATACTAACACGGTTAGGAATCACTGATTTCGATGCACGTATCGGAACTTTGTCAGGTGGCCAGCGTAAGCGGGCGGCACTTTGTGCTACGCTTATTAACCCTGCTGATGTGCTTGTTTTGGATGAGCCAACTAACCACCTTGATAGCGATATGACGATATGGCTGGAGCAATATTTAAGCCGCTTTACCGGTGGCATTATTATGGTAACCCATGACCGTTATTTTTTGGAACGGGTTGCTAACCGCATTGTCGAGCTCTCCCATAGCAGGTTATATACCTATGAAGCTAACTATTCAAAATATTTGGAACAGAAAGCACAACGCATTGATATGGATCAAGCTAGTGAACGCAAGCGTCAGGCCTTTTTGCGCAGGGAATATCAGTGGATTATGCAAGGGCCCAAAGCACGGGGGACGAAGAGCCGCGACCGTATTGAACGATATGAGTCACTTAAAGATCAAGCAGCCCCTGTGGTCGATGCCATGGTGCAGATGTCAACCATATCAAGCCGATTAGGAAAGAAGCTGATAGAACTTGATGAAGTCACAAAATCTTATGATAACCGCACAATTATAGATCGATTTTCCTACCATATTCAAAGGGACGATCGTATTGGTATAGTGGGCAAAAATGGTGTAGGTAAATCTACCTTGCTGAACCTCATTGCAGGACAGGTGGAGCCAGACGAAGGAAGAGTAGAAGCAGGGTCCACTATTCAGATTGGATACTTTACACAGGAAGGCCGGGAGATGGATAAGAACCTACGGGTTTATGATTTCATCAGTGAGATAGCAGGGGAAATAAAAACAGATGAAGGCACCTTTTCAGCATCTCAAATGTTGGAACGATTTTTGTTTTCCTCGGATTTACAATTTACAACCATCGGAAGACTAAGTGGCGGCGAAAAAAGAAGGCTGTACCTTTTGAGTATTCTAATTGCTGCACCTAATATACTTCTGTTAGATGAGCCCACTAATGACCTGGATATTGAGACATTGAATATATTAGAGGATTATCTTGAATCCTTCCCCGGAGCTGTCATAGCTGTTTCTCATGACCGCTATTTCTTAGATAAAGTGGCAACCTCAATATTTGAAGTAAACGAGGATGGTAAAATTGCATGCTATTCGGGTAATTATAGTGATTATGCTGAAAAGCGAGAAACGGCGCAAGCTTCCGAAGTGAAAAATAGTGAGTCCATCTCAAAGCCTACAATAGCTTCAAAAGCTGAAACCTCACGAAGGCCAAAGAAACTGAAATTTACCTTTAAAGAACAGCAGGAGTTTGAAACCATTGACGATGATATTGCTGCACTGGAAGTAAAAGTAGCAGCATGTGCTAATGAGATCGAGCAATCTTCCAGTGATTTCGTTCGCTTACAGGAACTAACGGAGAAAATGGAAGAGTTTAAATTAGAGTTAGACTCCAAAATAGAACGCTGGGCCTATCTGAATGAACTGGCTGAGAAGATTGAAGCCGGCGAGTATGATACGGATTGACAGCAGTTGGTCAAAGTTCTGTCCGGTTATTTCCATCTCTATACAAGCCGTGGGAGTTATGGCCTGTATGAAATTATGCAGAAAAAGGAGGTCCTCTATGCTAAGTCGGATTTCGACGACGCAGACGGCCTTTTATTAGCAGAGCTGGAAGGTGAATTTAGCGAGTTGGATGGCTGGAATGCTGAACCGGATGCTGAAACGCTATTGAACGGCTTGGGTATCACAAGCGATTACTATCAGCAAAAGATGGCTGATCTGGACGGCCCTCGCAAAGTCAAGGTACTTCTTGCACAAGCGTTGTTTGCAAAGCCAGATATTCTATTGCTGGACGAACCAACCAATAACCTTGATGTATACGCCATTAGATGGCTGGAGGAATTCCTGTTAGAGTTTCCCAATACGGTAATCGTGGTCTCTCATGACCGTCATTTTTTAAACAAGGTTTGTACTCACATCGTTGATATCGACTACAATAAAATGCAGATGTATGTGGGTAACTATGATTTTTGGTTTGAATATACCCAACTGGCTACAAGGCAAGAGAAGGATAAGCGTAAGCTCAACGAGCAAAAGGCGAAAGAACTGCAGGAGTTCATACAACGTTTCAGTGCTAATGCCTCTAAATCGCGGCAAGCCACCTCACGTAAGAAAATGCTTGATAACCTAGATATGGGCAACTTCGCTCATCTTCCCGCCGCTATCCTTACATTCATTTCAAGCCCGACCGCGAAGTAGGCAATGACATTTTATCGGTCAATGGTATAAGCAAGACCGTCGGCGGGCGCAAGGTGCTCGATAATATAAGTTTTGTGGTGCGGCCTGGAGAAAAAGTAGTTTTTGTTGGTGACGATGAACTGGCACGCACTACCTTATTCCAGATACTCATGGGAGAGCTTGAGCCTGACGAAGGTGACTTTAAATGGGGTGTAACTACAACGCAAGCGTATATGCCATCCGACAATTCAGCTTATTTTGATGGCGTTGAGTTAACTCTTGTGGACTGGTTGCGTCAATACTCTAATGACAAGTATGAATCCACCATCCGTGGTTGGTTAGGGCGCTTGCTGTTTTCAGGTGAAGAAGCGCTTAAAAAGGCAAGTGTACTCTCAGGCGGTGAAAAAGGTCGTTGTATGCTCGCAAAACTGATGCTTTCAGGTGCGAATGTACTTATTATGGACGAGCCAACCAACCACCTTGATCTTGAAGCTATTACTGCACTCAACGAAGGAATGATAGAGTTTAAGGGTGTAATGCTATTCACTTCCCATGACCATCAAGTTATGCAAACAGTCGCAAACCGCGTTATTGAGCTGCTACCAGGTGCAATCATTGACCGACATGAGAGCTTCGACGAATATATTGTGAATCCGGAAGTACAACGGCAGCGTGAGATATTAATGTGCTAAATACATTTACACAATCTATACTTTAAATAAAGAAAACAATTAAAGATGGAGTTCGCAATAGCCGCTTGGACCATGTGCAGGATTTCAACTAATGTGTGGATTTGATCATTTTCCATCTATTTTCTAGTTTATTCTGCTCATTTTTTCAACTAATGAGTGTTTTTGAACCATTTTCTTCTACCTATGAGCGAGTTATGTTCACTTTTTCAACTAATGAGTGGATTTGAATCGTTTAATCGTCTTTTTTGCTCAGATTTTCAAGTAATGTGTGGATTTGACCTTAAAAAATGCACATTAGTTGAAAATTTGAACAAATAGTCACACAACATGGGAGTTATGATGCTTAAATTGCACCTTAATTTGATATAGTAATACACTTAAGGTATAATGTAACCAAATAATTCAGGGATAAAATCACATAAATGAAATGGGGGAATGTCATGTATAAGCTAAGGACCAGGCTACTAACTATAGGACTGATTCTTATTCTATTAGCAACAGGATGCTCAAACGGTACTACCAACAACAGCAATAACAATGACAACAACGATAGCAATCCAACTATTGAACCGCCACAAGAGCTAAACACAGAAACAGTTACACTTGTAATACCTAACTCAATAGAAAATGAAGATTACAAGGAATTTGCTGAGAATTTATTGGCCGATAGAGGAATTTCCATTGAATTTGTCGGTTTTGAAAAAGGATCAGGTTATATAAACAACCAAAAATATTTTGACTTTTGCGTGGACATAAGAGATGAACATGAAAATCTTATAATGTTTTTTGAATGGCCTGTGTCCGAAAGCAACTCCATTGACCTGTTTGAAGATATTTCTGGCATATATGAAACACTTGCCCCTAGACATCATGAATTGTTTTCAATCGAAGGAGATAACTATAGTGTTGTAACATCTGTAAATGATGGTATACAATCACAAAGGCTAGCCGTACTTATACGTAATGAATACCTTGATGAATATGAAGGCTCAATCAGGTCAGCAACGGATTATGAAGCATTTCTTGAATGGGCAAGTGAAAACATAAAAGATGACCGAACACCTGGTCTTATACCTGCTTTTATGTATGAAAAAACATATCACAACACACATGTAGTATTTGACATTTTTATGCCTGAACTAGGTTATACCAGCTTAGCTCCTGCTTTGCCTATAAACATTAGTGGCTTATATATCAAAAATGAGCCAAGCACTGTTGAGGAAGTCGAAATATTCCCACTAGAGTCAATTCCAGAATTTAAGGAAGCCGCTCTTAGACTAAGAGAATGGGTTAATAATGAATGGGTCGATGTAGTTAACTATGATATAGCAATGCCAGACTTTGACAAGTATGCATCCGTAGTGGTAAATCCAACTGATTATTCTAGCAGACAGTTAGAGCATTGGTTTCCTGGTAAACAAATGAGAATTGATGCAACAGAATTTTCCATGTTTATTTTATATCCAGATGAAATGCCAGACCCGTGGCTAGATACTATTCAACCCTTATATTACGCTTATGTCCTTAAAGGATCTACAAATCCCAACGAATTCTTTAAGTTTATTGAATGGTTGTATAGCGATGAAAATAACTATCGTGAATTCACAGGGCAAAATTTAGACGGTGCAAATAGTATGCCAGATCAGGCTTATCGGCAATGGTCAGCTTTGACTTACTTCTATAATTCCAAATGGAATCCAATATCTTCTGTTGCTCCATGTAATTATGAAGATGAAATGAGTCAGCTTACAAACTTTAATCTACCGGTCATGGAGCTTTTAACAGAAAAACGGATATCTATGGATAAAATTCAAGCCAATCTATGGACCCAAAATGATTACAATAGTATCGGAAACAGGGAAAAATCATATATACAGTTAATCCTAAACCTCTTTATAGCGAAAAACGAGGACCA
>CAYFSR010000077.1:0-10998 GCA_964345785.1 uncultured Eubacteriales bacterium
AGTACCAAGAAGACACAGTATGAAACCCGTCACTTCCTAGAGTGTATCCTAAACGGAACCAAACCATTGACAGATGGTCCCTCTAGTTTACAGGGCTTACGTGCAATTTGGCGTATGTATGAAGCTGAAGAGCAAAACAAAATCGCCGATTTAAGAGGTCTTGGTGTGGAAGAAGATTGGAAAGAAGTTTAACCCCTAGCACAAGAAGTCCCTCACCTCTAAGCTACCTTGCTCACTTTAGTGTGAGCGAAGGTGGGGGATGAATTGCTGCCCATCAAATGATCACCTAAGCAACCTCTAGATGTATCCAATTATTATTCCTGCTACTGCCTTGTATTTTTCGCCCTCTTTGCATAGTGCAATCCTCAAAATTCTAAAAAGTCTAAAAAGTCTAATTGCTCTTCATCGTCAATATCAATCTCATTATTTGATTCACCTTCATAATCATACTCATCATCGTCATCGAACTCATAAAATATATCATCTTTTATAGCTGTAATGATTTCCATAATTTCATCATCTGATAACTTTTCGGTTATTCCAAACTTTCTCTTAGGCTTTCTTCCTTTGCCGAGTAATGCCTCTCCCAAAGGTGTCAGATCGTAGGACGCTGCACCCATAAACAACCCGGTCCGTGCCTCCTGGATATCCTCAGCATCGAGTAAATCACCTATTGCATAATCCATAAAAAAATCAAAGGCATAAACTGGCTGTATCAGTTGGAGGTAATGCCCAAAAGGAGTCAGAAAATACATATCATAGCTAACTAGAAGGTAGGATATAGAAGCTAATTGCTTCAAATCTTCATCAGACAAATCGCTTTCAAAATCTATATAATCTTCCTCGGAGATTGCAGTTAATAAGTCTTGGTCTATGTTTAATTTCTTTGCGATAGGGTAAAACAGGTCAACAAAATCCGTAGGCTTTCTTAGCATACTTGCAGTCTTATCTACAGAGAAAAAATCTAATTCAGGTAAACCATCTGATATAACTCTGGAAAACTGCTTTACAATCGCTTCAATAACGAATTGGAGCTTTTCCTTATTACCCAGAGACAAAAAATCTGTTGTTTCTTTTGTCGTCTGTGTATAAAAATGACCATCGCCCGCCTGAGCTTCTTGTATCAATCCAGCATCTAAGGCTGTCATGGTAATCATATTGAAATAGTGCCTATCATCAATCATAACCTTGTTCTTAAGCTTTCCGCACTCCGATAGTGGCAATATCCCGAATTCCCCAATAGTGATGCCTTTAGCTGCAATTTCCAAAAATATCTCCATATCCCTAACAAACCAATGCTTATCTATCTTATAACAGGCCACTTCGTATTCTATCCGTTGTATTTTTTTGCCTTGGTATACCGGCTTCAATACTGGAAACAGTATAATGCCCTTACCGCATTCCTTTTCTATTAAACCATTGATTATAGAAGCATACGTCATATATGAATCTGGCAAAATGGTGCTATAATAATATCTCCGAAAAAGTGGATGAATGCACTGAGCTACGAGTTCCCTTTCCTTATGTCTTAAGTTCTCGTAATTCTCCATAAACTGATCAATGAAATCTTCTATAATAGCTTTGGTGCTTTTTTGTTCCATAAAGAAATCTATCGCTTTATTACATATATCCATTTTAGTACACCTCGTATTTTTTGTAGAATGATAGCTCTGTTAACAAAGCTATTGAGTAGCTTTATATTATCACCTAATGATTAATGCTTCAATATGCTAATTTGAATCACCAAATGTTTCATTTAATAGCTCATCAAGTTTCCCTTCTTTAACAGCAGGCCTGGTATCTACGCACTTAAAGTTTTTCCTGCTGATTTTGTTTTCAGTATCAAAGCTAAAAATATAATTTGTCGCAATATTGTAGATAATTTCGCTTGGTGCAAGGCCATATAGCTGGTTCTCAAGTATATTCTTTAACCGCTGATCATCATCTGGTATCTTCTCTTGCATTACTGGGTTATTGAACAGACGCTTTACCAGTTCTGTGATCAAACTCTGCATGCAACCTATCGAATTCTGCTAGCTGCTTTTTCTCTATCTCCTGCATGGCCATCTCTAGCTTTAGCTCATCATCTTTGAAAGAATTCTTTGCTGTTTTTATTTCCTCCTTAGCTTTCTGTTTTAGCTCAAATTGTTTTCTGTAATTATCGTTCTCGACCTTTTTTACCTTGTCGGTTATAACCCCCTTGAGATCCTTTTCAATTTTGCTCGCCTGTGCATTTGTAAGCTCAAAACCATTCTTGATGGGATCGACAATAATGGGCTTGGCCAAGTCCATAGCAACATTAACAATCTTTTCTGTAACATTTTTTGATTTTTGTTCATCTGATGATGCTGTGTCAACAGTTGATTCCACAGCGGTGATCATTGCAGTGTCGTCATAGACCTTGTCGCCAAATAATTCTTTTTTCTTGGAAGCAATGGTTTCCGGTGGCACGACTACATTGCCATCATTATCCACATCAATGCCTGAGATATCCAAAGTACTAGTAGCTTTATTTTTCTTTCCCTGCTTTTCCATAGGAAGATTGCTTAAGACACCATCGACAATTTCTTTAGGCAAGGCAAAAATACCAGAAATATTGGCAAAGAGTAAGTTACTCATAAACCCTCGCTTTACTACCTCTGTTGCAAGTATAGTTTTTGGAATTGTTAGAACCTGGGTGGCATCTAAGGCTACCATTGTGCCATGCTCGTCTTCTCCAATGACTGGGAAGAAGTTAAGCAGCCGTTTGATGTTTTCTGAACGTTCTTTATCGCTTACGGTACCATCACCTAGTAACTTGTTGGCAAAATCATCAAACATCACTAGGGTTCTATCGGGAGCAAAGTCGAATATATAAGCGTTCTCCTTTTTGTAGTACTTACCGTTTTTCTCATAGTGATATGGGTTCTGTGAACGGAATGCAGCCTGCATATACAAAGCTGGGCTAGCGATGTTGCTCAGCATCATTACCGCTGTCCACTCAGGAATGGTTACACCTGTGGTCAATTGTCCGACGCTTATGGTGATGGTATACTCATTTTCAGCAATCGCCCTTCGCACCTTATCATAGCTCTTTTCATTGCAAACGAAATCTTCTGCTTCTTCATTTAAATTTTTCCCATCCCCAGCTGCAATTACAACATTATAATGCATAAACACAGCATCGTCAGCTAGTAACTTTGCCAATGCTTTTGCGCTTGCTACTCTGTCAAGGAGCCAAAAGGTATGCTTTAGTTCTCTTCGCAGGGCAGGTGTTGAAAATGGGTACTTCTCATTTTTTGTTAATCTCCCCAACCACTTCTTCACATCTTTCTCGTGTTTAAAGGTGGTTTTTCCTTCTTCAACTGCAAAAAACTCATTAAGGTCAAAGGCAAAATCATAGGTGGTTTCTCCTATGGTCTGCCCCTCAATAAGTTTCTCTTCGATCATTGCAGAAAGCTGGTAGGTATACATGTTGAGCTGTGGTAATGGTTCATAGGGATTACTACCCTGATAATAGTCCCAATCTCTTTTAGCTTCCTGCTCATCGGCATAAGACCAGTTATATATTTGCTCAGCGCTGAATTTGCTATTAGCAATGGCTTTAAAGGGCGTGCCAGACATATGTAGGGTAAACTTCCTCATTATCCTAGAAAAGGCCCAATCTGTCTTTGATGTGTCTACTCCTTCATGAGCCTCATCAACAACTAGTAAAACACTTTATATTTGTCCAAACTTACAGGTTGTGATATATAATCTCGACGCACCCATTTATATACGCGTTTGCTGTTTTGCAAGCCAAATAGCCGGATATATGAGTTTTCATCATCAGGTTTATTGTCATGGAAGATGATAGATAATCTGTTAAATGCACTAGTCTTAATATCGTATTTATGGCTCTTGCTTAGCAACCCTTCTGCTTCTGGATAATCTTCGTGCAGTTTATCTGTATATTTATAAATCTCCTGACCATAGATGATAGAGCTGAAGCTTCCGCTATCTATAGCTGATGTCTTTTTCAAGATGCTATTTAGTTCAGAAAAAGCGGTAAACGTTCCTATTGCACCATAGTGGGTATTGGTATCTCTGTAAGTGACGGCAACACCACCTTTGATATCAGTATTAGAAAACACTTTTGAGCTATCCTGTTCAAAATACTCGACTTTTAAGTGTACATCTTTCAACATCTTTTTATTCCACACTTTTGGTGTGGCTCCTGCATTGTAGAGAAACCGAGCAGGTGTAATAAAACTAACTCTTTCTGCGATCTTATAGGCTTCATCCATGAACTTATGATAAATGGGCGGCGCTTGTGTCCCTTCGCCAGTGGATTCCTCCTGATATGGAGGATTACCTATGACAACATCAAACTGGATAGTTTCTCAATATGTTCATAACCCCCCTAGGTTTATCTAGCAACTCATTTGTTAGCTTTATTGTACCAAATCCTCTATAAGATATCTATCAGCATTTTCAGAATACTTCCTAATCTTTTTTTCTTGTTCTTCAGGCTTTCTGTTTAAATACCATTTGTCGACCTATGCTTTTATTCTTTTTCTTCAAATATTTGTTCAATGTGTAAAACTGTTCAACAACATATGGTTCTCTCCGTCAAACCAACTTCTCTTAACCCCTAGCTCTGACAGAACGTGAATATTCAGAAGGAGACATACCGGTTTCTTTCTTAAAGCATCTAGAGAAATAGTGCAGGCCACTGTATCCTAACTGTTCTGCAACCTCTGTAAAATTGAGGTTCTCTTCCCGGATAAGCTTCTTGGCCTGTTCTATCTTCTGCTTGTTGAAATACTCCTTTACTCCGAGGCCTGTAACCTCCTTGAAAGTTTTCATGAGAGTGGCTCTGCTAATTGAAAATTTCGAACATATTTGTTCTACTGTCAAATTCTTTGTAACATTTTCTTTCATATAATTTATAATTCTGGCAGTTAGTTCTGCGTCTTTATTATCTTCATTTATATGAGTTAAGCTGTAGTTACGAATGTTACTCCCTTTACGTATGAATGATATGAGCAATATCTCAAGATAATTTTTAATCAATTGCTCACTGGCAAATGGTGCATTTTTGTTTTTATTAGGCCATAACATTTCTTGCGAGTCTGCAGGCGGGTCGAATGCCCAGTTGCCTTCTATCATCAGCTTAGATAGTAACATCTGTTCTTCCTTATCTACCCGAAAAGTTTTGCTATTGAAAAAATCCATACTTGCTGAATTGCAATCAAAAGAAACAATAAACAGGTTAGGGGCGGTGTTATTATCCGCCCGACCTGCATGAAATTCATTTGGTTTATAAAATGTAATATCACCTTGGCTTAATTTAGCCTGATAGCTGTCAGTGTATATTTCTACATTTCCTTTGTCAACATAAACAAACTCCCAGAAATCGTGTTTTTCGCCCATGGTATTAAAATCTCTGGCCATTTCTTTGTAGAAAAAGGAAATTATATTGTGGATGGATATTTCTTCAATTAAAGGATACCTCTTATAACGACTCATGCTTACCTCCTGAAGAAATGTTTTATGAAGCCTTATCTTAGTTTTCTACTTCAACCTTACCATCCAATATTACCTTAGATATATTATAATCATCATCTACAACTACAAAATTTGCCTTTTTACCTAGTTCAATTGTACCTACCTGATCATCAATTTGAATGGCTCTGGCAGGGTTTCTGGAACAAACCTTAAAAACATCTACCATATCAAGAAGGGTATTGTTTTTGAAGTTACGTGCAGCTTGGAACATGCGAAGCTTACTTCCATATAGTGAACCATTTATTAGATTCACATCGGTATCATCTACCGAACCAGTACAAGCGTCTGTAACCGCTACAACATAGTCAACTCCTACTGTTTTAACGACCAGTCTTCCCATTTCTGGACGAACGTGGATACCTTCACTATCATTAATCAGCTCACAATAAACATTGTCACAGAGCATGACTGCATCATCAAAACTAACTTCTTTGGTACCTCCCCATCTGGTTGGTGAAATCGAACATCCAGTAGCATTTAATATGTGAGTACATATGGTTACACCATTTTCTACTGCCCAGAAAACATCTTCAGGTGATGCTTCAGAATGGCCAATAGATAAGGGTATGCCAGCAGCATGAACATCTGTGATAAACTCTCTAGCTCCGTCTATTTCCGGGGCTATGGTCCACATGGTGATCAAATCTGAAAACTCATCTAAAAAGCGATTATATTCTCTTTTATCTACAGGGCGGATAGTGTGCTTATTGGCTCCATATTTAGGATTCATGAAAGGTCCTTCAAAGTGAACCCCAACAATATTACCTGGTATATTAGACTCCATTGTTTTTCTTACTTTTCTCATAGCCTCTATGGCACCTTCTTCACCTATATCATGGAATATGGTGCAGTTTAGGGATGTGGTTCCACCTGAGAGTTGGAATCTTGCCATTTTTTCAGGATCTTCATGTGCCCAAACATCTCCACCAGCATGGCAGTGGATATCAACAAAACCAGGGCCGACAAATAAGCCTTTAGCATCTATAATTTCACAGTTCTCTGGAATATTTACTAAGCCTTGTTTATCAATTTGCTTAATAATTCCGTTTTCTATTAGTATGACGCCATCTTCCAGGATACTATCCTCTAGAACAACATTTGCATTAATAATTGCTTTCACAGTATACACTCCTTCATATATATATTTATGGGTTACAAGTGATAAATACTTAAGATTCTTCACTACGTTCTGAATGACATGCTTCAAATTCTTCGCTACGCTCTGAATGACATGCACTTATAAATACCCCTATGAGTTTTGACTAAACCAATAAAGGCGGGCTGACGCCCGCCCGAAATAGTGCTTACCTTAAAATAAGTCTTATTATGATGTTTTCCTTGATATTTGCTCTAGTACCCTGCCAGTTCATTGGGTGCAATAGGTGCAGCAATCGCTTCACTTACATATACAGTTGTTGGCCACAGCTGTAAAATAGAAGAGGGCACCAAAGGAGTAACTGGTCCGTACAATACCAGCCTGGAAATCATCCTCTGCCATGCAGAGAAGGTTCCATTGGTAGTAATTCCATGCATTTCTAAACGGAACTTGGAGTTTTTAACATCTCTTGGACCTATGGTGAATGCTTTGGGTGGTACACTTGCTAGATCACCGCTCTGTCCGAAAGTTCCATGAAGGGAATTTTGAGCTATGGTTAGCGGATGAAGGGTTACAATACGAGAACCCATTTCAATGAATTCCTCAACGCTATCGGTACCAAATTCAGGTGTGCAGGGATCTACAAAGCCTACATGACCTGCCCAACCAGGACCGCTATAGCAAGCATCTGCCCCGCCATTACCTATCTCTTCAATTAACTTCGTATAATCAGCAGCATTTTCATTGGTTGGATAATGTACATTTTCCATAGGCATGCGCAAGGTTTCATCAATATTATTTACAAGATACTTAACAAAGGAGTATCCAAACCCATTTTTGTATGTGATTGGTGCTATGTTTCCTGCATCATCTGCCCATTCATCCATAGCAAAAAGGTGGACGTTACGGCAATTAATTTTGTATTGATTAACTAACTCTGCAACCTGGATGTAGGAACCAGGATCCGGGTTTGGTATTATCAATACACAGGTTTGGTCAAGGTCGTCAGACATTTTCATACGCATAACTAAATCCGCAACATAAAACCCTCCGAAATCCGGAACGATTTTTACCTTGCAACCATTTTTGTTGGTGTATTCCATGTCTTCCCTTTTAATACTTCGAACTCGATCCAGTACTTCCTTATCCTTAAATGGAATCCAAGGTGCTGGATTAAAAGTAAAGTCTTTCACTAAATCTCCTCGCTTTCTTATACTTCACTTTGTTCATTATGTTCATAGTATGCTTTAATGTATTTCAAGCCTTCCACAGTTGCAGCTTCGAGACATGCTTTTCCAAGTTCTGCAGTAGCATATGTAGGATCACCGAAGAGTCCAGTTTTAGTCTCCTGCAATCCCCAAGTCGAAACTGGGCCTCGAAGGATAGTATTGCATCGAATTGCGTCTACATTGGTATATGCAGATGTATCTACTAGCTCAGGTGCAATATGTAAAATACAGGATGTCTCGTATTCTCCACCATGTATATCACCTTCAGGGTCCTTCTTCAGCTCATTGTACGTTTTTGAAGCAAGACCTAAAGGCTTTAATGTCATAATATAGACATTGTGTGTATCAACAATTTCCCTCATTACAGTGCGAAGCAAACTATCATGATTACCGTGGCAGTCAAGCAGAACAATTTTTCTGAATCCTTCCTTAATTAAGGAATCAATAATACTGTAAATATAGTCCATAAAGGTTCTGGTATCAATATTGGGGCAACCTGGCCATTTCCTAACAATCCCCATGGAAAAACCGTAGTAAATTGTGCGCATAACCAATGCAGGAATACCAGCTTCTTGACAGGCTTTCCCCAACTGATCCCCTACATACTTGGCGATAATAGCATCTGTTTCTGTAGGAAGATGTGCTCCATGCTCTTCCGTGGTACCAATTGGCAGGATAATAACAGAGTTTTTCTTGATTGCTTCTGCAATTTGATTCGTGTTTTGTTCTCCATAATAAAATGACATTGTAGTTTCCTCCTTAAATTTAATTTTCTAGAATTTCCGAGTTAACCTTATTGTATGTTAAATATGCATTTGCATATAAAGCAACATTCTCTTTATCGGGTATAAATACTCTCTTTGATTCACCAATCATAGGACTTCCTACAGGATAGCCTTCAGATTCTTCTAAGCCCATTTTGGAGATGATAGCCGCACCTAAATTCGCTGTTTCATTGGTTCGCGGAATGACTACCCTTTTGTTTATTACATCCGCTATGATTTGGCCCCAAACAGAACTATTTGCTCCACCACCGAAAAGCCTTATCTCGCTACCTTCTATACCCATTGCTTCCATGTTTGTAATATGAATTTTAATTTGGTATGCTACACCTTCCAGAACAGCACGTATAATATCTTCCGGCCTCGTTTGCAAAGATATGCCAGTAAAAGAGCCTTTAGCCGTTCCTGAAGTGTCTAATGAAAGATGAGGATAAAAAGAAACACCATTTGAAGAAGGTTCGGATAGCAATGCTTTAGCGTCCATTTCTGCATAAGTGAGGTCTTGAAAGAATGTGTTTCTTAGCCATTTAAGCGCAACGCCAGCTGTGGATACAACAGTTTCCAGCATCCAGTTATGCTTGTCAAGGCCGCAGCAGGTAACATTCATGGTTTCATCTATAATTGGTTTATCACTAATGGCACTTATGGAAGAGGCGGTTCCAAGAGAAACGGTAAATATTCCTTTATCAATACCCGCTCCTAATGATGCACAACGTTGATCCTGCGCACCTACCACAACCTTGGTTTGGCTTGATAAGCCCAGTTCCTCTGCTACCTGGGGTAATACATTAGCTACTACCTGGCCTAATACCATCAGCTCTGGCAGTTTATTAGGATCTATTTCAAACTCATCCAGCAAATTTGTCATCCACTTTTTATTATGTATATCATAAGCTAAGGTACCGGAGGCCATAGACAAATCCGTAATCATCTTTCCAGTTAATTGATAGATAATATAGTCATGAGCCATGAGGAACTTATAGGTTTTGTTATAGACTTCTGGTCTGTTGGATTTCATCCACATTAGTTGGGGTAAAACATAACAAGGCAGAACGTTCTTACCTGTGTTGTAGAACATCTCTTCAGGGCTGTGTTTGGACAATATAATTTCAACTTCTTTAGTAGAACGGTTGTCCAACCAGCTGATTGCATTATATAAGGTTTCACCTTTTTGATTAACAGGAACAAAGGCAATACCTTGAGAGCTGACAGATAGGGCTTCGATCTTTTTTGAATCAACACCTGAGTCTTCCATGGAATTTTTGATGGTCTGTTTGACATTATCCCACCATACATGAGCATCCTGCTCAATACCTTCCTGGGTAATTATGAGATCGTATTCAATATAATCGCTGCCTAGGATTTTGCCATGCTCATCAAAAACCATACTTTTGCATCCGGTTGTACCAAGATCTATTCCAAGTAAATACATAGCTTATCTCCTTCCCCTTTATAAGGCTTATCTTAGTTAATCGGTTATAATCGAAATTCCTAAATCCTTAATGTCTTCTAGTATTGATAAGTCTGCTCTTTTATTGGTAACCAAATAAGAAGCGGCGCTAACATCGGCAATCTTCAAGAAGCTCTCATGTCCGATTTTAGTGTAATCAGCTACTACTATAGTTGTTCTAGACCTTTCTATCATGGTTTTACTAAGCTCTGCCTCTTCTGCGTGATAAGTAGTAAGACCTGATTGAGGACAAACACCATCTACAGAAAGAATTACTTTGTCAGCCTTAAACCTACTAAGCTCCTTTAATGCCAAATCTCCATATGTAAAGGAATATTGAGGATTTATGCTGCCACCTAAAAGTTGAACATGGTAGTAAGGAATGTTGGTAAGCTCCATGGCTACAGCTATGGAATTGGTAATTATTTTAAGGTTTTTGAAAGTCTTTAACTCCAAAGCGGTAAAGTAGGTGGTGGTTCCAGCGTTAATAAAAATCGTATCACCATCATTCACCAGGGAGACTACAGATGATGCTATAGATTGCTTCTCTTGCATATTCTCGTTTTTTCGTTGTTGGAGGTCCATATTATAATAATTTCTCATGGTTTGGACAGCTCCACCAGGAATCCTCTCCAGGTAGCCGTTTTTCTCCAACTCCGACAAATCGTTTCGAATGGTAACCTCAGAGGTTCCAAATGTCTGACTAAGCTCCGCGACACGTACCTTTCCGGTTCGATTTAGAATTTCCATTATACGATCACGTCTGTCATCCAATTTCAAAACATCTGACATATGATAATACTCCTCCATGCAAGCTGTAATTTCTAGGATAATATTTCAACACTATTTTATCATATTTCGCTTCCGAAATCAATTCGTTAACAAAACGTTAAAATTAGCTTTCGACTTGCT
>CAYFSR010000078.1:0-10819 GCA_964345785.1 uncultured Eubacteriales bacterium
GATGAGGAAATCCTACTGACAGGTATTCAACTATATAAAAACCTACTATTAAGTTGATGCGCTAATCATAAAATTTAGTTACTGTTCGCAGATCCATTTAAATAACAAATATATCCCACTAGCTGCTGCCATCACGAATCATGCGAACAGTGATAAAGTTTACTCTTTGTTCACAATGGCAGAATATTTTTCATTGAATAATGGGGATAAGCCTGATACAATAAGTAATGATCACTTAAAAACAAGAACTTGCTAACCAACGAAAGTTTATCAAAACGAGGGTAACGCATATCGTAAAAAAGGAAGGACTGTTTGTATGGCTGGATTTTTCAATCGCATGTATTATGGAGACCCTAGAAAACCGGATCTTAAGAAGGAGGATGTACAGGGCAGTAGAATTAAGATGTTCTTTACAGTATTGCCTATTCGATTCTGGCAATTAATTCAACTTAACCTGCTATATTCAATATTTTGGATTCCAAGTGTTCTTTTGCTTAATATACAGGGTTTAATAATGCAGGAAACCAACGAGCCTGTTTCCATACTCTTCTTTTTTTTACTGATCCCCTGTTTGGTGATAGCCGGTCCAGCCACAGCTGGCATGACGTACATTGTACGTAATTGGGCCAGAGACGAGCATGCATGGGTATGGAGTGATTTTAAAGACGCATGGAAAGAGAACTGGAAGCAAGGTCTCATAATGATGTTAATAAATGGCGTACTTCTCCTTTTACTCAATGTTAATTTGCAATTCTATGGTGCAATGGTTGCTGAAAATAGTTTGTTTCTCATTCTTTACTATATGATGATTGTGCTAGCTGTAGTGGTTGGCATGATGAATATGTTTATTTTCCCATTGATGGTAACCTATCGTTTACCAGTAAAGCATCTAATACGCAACGCCTTTATTCTTACCATGGTTAAGCTTCCATTTACTTTCATAGTCTTTTTAGGGGCAGCTGCGTTGGTTGTTCTGTCACTTATATATCTTTTCTCTATACCCTTCTTCCTGGTAGGCTTGACCTTCCCGGCATTCATTGTACTATCCTACGTGAACTGGATATTTGATAAATACATCAACAACAGAATGCAGGGTGAAGGCGTTGAAGAAGAGGTAGAAGTTGAAGGGATAGAAGCTGAAGAGGAAGAAGAAACCCAGAGTCTGGGGGAACCTGAAGGGGAGCCGGTATAATACAAATGTATATTCTATAGCTTGTTTATCCATACTATTCCTGAGGAGGGATAGTATGAATCAAAAAGCAAAGCCGAAGAAGAAAGAGAAGCCGGAAGATCCCATAAAGATAGAAATAGCTGAAGAGCTTGGCTTGTTGGAAAAGGTTAGGGAATATGGTTGGGGCGGTCTATCTGCTAAGGAAACTGGAAGGATTGGCGGTTTGATTGCTCGCCGTAAACAACAGGAAAAAATTAAAGCACAGCAGGAATAAACGGGAAACCTTCATATTGAAGGTTTTCTTATAATTCCTAGGAAAGTATAGATTTCCCTATAATACACTTTCCGTTAAAGAAATTTCAACAAAGGCTGCATAATAATCGCTTTGATAGAAGCCTTTGTTATATAAGGAGAGCATATGTACCAGGATTTTGCCTATTTGTATGACGAATTTATGAAAAATGTTGATTATCAGGAGTGGACTAGCAAGGTGGAAGATATCTTCCGAAAGTATGGCAAGCAGCCTAAAACCATTGCGGATCTCGCATGTGGAACCGGTGGGGTTACAAATCTGCTGGCGGCTCACGGATATCAAGTTATAGGGGTAGATATTTCTGAAGATATGCTTTATATTGCCAGAGAAAAAGCCAGGAAAGCCGGATTACAGGTGCCTTATATTTGTCAGGACATATCAGAGCTAAGCTTACATCATCCGGTAGATGCAATATTGTGCATGTGTGACGGCTTTAACTATATATTAGAAAAGGAGAAGTTGAAACGAAGCTTGGAAAGAATACGTCTATACTTAAATCCTGGTGGTATTTTAATTTTTGACATTAGCTCTCACTATAAGCTTTCTTCCATACTTGGAAACAATACTATGGCTGATACAGACGAAGACCTTAGTCTAATTTGGTTGAATAATTTTGATAAGGAAACTCAATTGCTTGAAATGAATCTTACGATCTTTGAGAGGCAAGAGGATTGTTATGAAAGAATAGAGGAAACCCAAATACAAAGAGCATGGAAAAGTGAAGAGATTCTAGACATGTTGAAGGAATGTGGGTTTTCCAGTATTTCTACCTATGCTTCCAAAGGCTTGACCCCTCCTGGAAAACGAAGTCATCGGGTATATTTTTCAGCTGAAGTTTGAGAGGCTTGTCTAAATTTCTTGAATGATTCTAGGTAAAGAAGTTTATAATAATAGAAATGGAAATGTAAAATATCGAATTGACAAGTTTAATTTGATATGGTACAATTATCAAGAATTATTTTTTAGGAGGATTGTTTTATAGTGGAAAAAGGCATAGTTAAGTGGTTTAATGCAACGAAGGGCTTTGGATTCATTGAAAGAGAAGACGGCAGTGACATTTTTGTTCACTATTCCGCCATCAGTTCAGAAGGCTTCAGAACATTAGCAGAAGGACAGGAAGTTAGCTTTGACGTAGTAGAAGGCGATAAGGGCCTTCAGGCTTCCAATGTTCAGTTGGTTTAAATAGATAAGTTTGAGCCAAGTTTACCCCGGTGAAGTTCACCGGGGTATTTCAATTTCGGGAGGTAATAAATGGATTATGTAGTCAGAGGAGTAGCAGGCCAGGGAAGTGTTCGGGCTTTTGCTGCCACAACAAGTGATTTAGTTTCCGAAGCTGCCAGGCTTCACGGTACCTATCCCATAGCTACAGCCGCCCTGGGCAGGGTGTTAACAGCTGCTGGATTGATGGCAGTTGATATGAAAAATAAAAGCGATGTACTTTCCATAATAGTCAAGGGAGATGGCCCACTTGGCAATGTTGTCAGCGTAGCAAAAGCTGACGGAACAATGAAGGGGTATGTAGACCAGCCTAAAGTAGACATGCCTTTAAATGAAAATGGCAAGCTTGATGTGGGTAAAGCTGTTGGCGGCTTAGACGGAAAGATAACTGTAGTTAAAGATTTAGGCTTGAAAGAGCCATATGTAGGTCAGACTGACCTTGTTTCCGGCGAAATCGGAGATGATATCGCCAATTATTTTTGGGTATCAGAGCAACAACCGTCCGTAGTTGCTTTAGGTGTATTAGTGAACCCAGACTTGTCAGTAAAGGCAGCAGGTGGTTACATCATTCAACCTCTACCAGGTGCAGATGAAATTATCATTGCCAGTATAGAGGAGAAGATAAAAAACTTACCACCTGTGACTACTATGATAGACCAGGGGAATTCTCCTGAGGAAATACTAAACATTCTCCTTGGAGACTTTGACTTGAAGGTGTGGGACCCGATTCCCCTTCATTTCCAATGCGATTGTAATCGGGAAAGACTTGAACGGGTTGTTCTCAGCTTAGGCAGAGAAGAACTGACCGATATTATACAAACAGAAGGACAGGCAGAATTGACTTGTCATTATTGCAACACACAATATCATTTTAATAAAGAAGAACTAGCCACTTTATTGGAACAAGCCTAACAAAAGCCTCTCATTGAGGCTTTTTTTTACAATCCTATGAATTCTATCAAATTTGTAGTTTTAGAGAGAAGTTTTATGCTATAATAAATTCTACATATGAAGCAAGAACTATGGTTCTTGCCTTGATGAATTTATTGAAACGGTGTTAGGTAAGTCGATTCACGACTTACATTTATGTTATAATGCATGCATACAATATAAGGTCGGGAGGAGAAAATGGCCAAAGAATTATTTGCCGGCAGGTTGAAAAAGGTTGTTCCTTTTGAACAGGATGGTTCCTTTTTTCACCGTAAGGCTAAAAAATATATAGAGAGTAATAATTATATAAATGCATTAAGTTATTACAGAAGGGCTATGGAAAAAGATCCGGATAACCAGGAGTATGCTTTGGATCTGGCTGAAGTCTTTTCTGAAATGAGTTATTTCCACGAATCAAATTTGATTCTGTTTTCTGTTATGCAAAAAAGCCCTGAACGAACCGACTGCCATTTTGCCATAGGTTGCAACTTTTTAGGCCTACAGGAATATACAAAGGCAGAAGGGAGCCTAGAGAAGTATTTGGAGCTGGACGAGTACGGCTACTATGCAGAGGAAGCGCAAAACTTATTGGATGTTTTGCAAAGCCAAGAATTTTATTATGAATTTATCAGTGACGCAGATCCAGACCGGGATAAAGCATTAGCCATAGCAACTAAAGGTAAGGACTTATTAGATCAAGGTGATTATAAACGAGCTGTAAAAGAGCTTGAAAAGGCTATTAGAAGAGATCCGGAATTGATATTTGCTCGAAACAACCTAGCGTTGGGTTATTTTTGTATAGGGAAAATAGACCAGGCAATAGCAGTCAGCCAATCTATTCTTGATGAGCAAGCTCTTAATATCCATGCCAACTGCAACATTGCTCTTTTCCTGTACGAGAAAGGCAAGGAGAAAGAAGCTAACCAGCACTTGGATACAGTTCTAGGGTTAAATACGGAGGATGCTGAAGAATTGCATAAAATTGCCGTTACCCTATGTGAGATGAATCAACATGAAAAAGTTAATTCATTGTTGAAAAAGTTGATGCAATATAAGCCCTATGATACTAAAATACTGCATTATATGGCAGTTTCCTGCTATAACTTAAAGAAGTTCAAGACCGCCTTAAAGTACTGGGATAAAATAGAAAGAATCCATCCTAATAACACCATCAGTAGTTACTATAAGCATTATGTCAAGGGTATTATGTCGGGTGGTGATAAGTTTACTGAGCTGGAATATCATTTCCAGGTGCCCTATGAAGAAATTATTCGGAGGGTAAAGTCCATTCACGACTTATTGAAGCTATCCAGTGTGGATTTAAGAGATAAATGGGAAACAGGCGATGGATTGGAATCCTTGTTACGTTGGGGACTGGATCTAAATGATGCGCTGATTAAAAAGGCAATATTGAACGTGGTAGCCTCTTTCCGCGACGAAAAAGCTGAGCATTTTTTGCGGTCCTTTGTGTTACGCAAATCTGAAGAAAAAGACTTAATAAAAGAAGCTCTAAGCCTTCTTAAGGATATGGATGCTAAGGAACCTTATCTGGTTTATACAGATGATAGCATTGTGGAGGTAAATGTCAAACATGGTCAGGCGTATGAAAATGGTAGTAATATGTTTGAGGATATTCCTAACATGGCTATTAAGCGTTTAAATGAATCCTATTTCTACGATTGTGAAGAAGATATTCGTGATGTTTGGGAAGGATGCCTCAATCATTGGGAAATGTCTGGAGTACCCAAAATACGAAAGCCGGAAGGCTGGGCGGCAGCTTTGGAGCTTTATTATCGTATTCAAAGTGAGTTACCTGTAAACAAAGCTGAGTTGGCTGCTTCCTGGGAAGTATCCTATTCCACTTTAATGAAGAATTACAATGAAATCAATAGGTATTTAGCTGAGTTTTGGGAGCAATTTAACCTGTCATAAGTTTTCCTTCCAAACAATACAATCATAATGGACTGATAAGCACTGTCTCTGGGTAGTCTCTTAGGAGGCAGCATATTGGGGTTATTGCTGGTCATGGGGAATTATGGCTTGCTGCTGAATCTACCAGAGGTTTTACACTGGGAAATACCTCAGATGGTAATTGTAAATAAAATGGGCAGGCTTTTCGTAACACTTTTCGCTTTAGTTATTTGGGCCGAGATATTTACCACAGCTGTTGGCAATTTGTTTGCCATTCATACTGTAGCCAGGGAAAAATATAAAGCGAAAACCATACTACCTGCAATTGTTGGCACAGTATTAGGTCTAGCAATTTGCTTGTTAGGATTCTCAAATATTGTATCCTGGTTTTATCCGATTCTAGGAATCATAGGTTTTGCTTTATGTATTATAATTTTGGTAAGGACATTTTGCAGTAGATCTTATTGATTAAGCTTGCCTAACCACTCTATTATAGTTTTTACGTTGAAGTACTCAGTTAGATAGTTAATAAATAAGGTCTTCTTGCCATAACAATTTGGTTAGAAGACCTTTTATAAATATCTTTAAGAACTGTAATTTATTACATAATATCAATGAATTTTGATTACTCCGCCTGTGGACCTAAATCAGATTGTTCCATTACAGGTGATTGAGCTTGATCAGCTTTTGGCATATTATAGATGCCAAGGAATACCCACGTAATGGCCAGACCCCAATAAACAAGGAACATTAAGCCGTCTAAAGGACCGCCTAAGAGAGTGTTACCCAGCTTAATAATCATAGGCAGGGTCGAAGCATATATGGCTGCATTCCAATGATTTAAGAAGCTAAGCTGCTGACGGAACATGGAGCTTGCTATCATTGCTATTAAGGATAACATCAAAATACCAAATAACTTTCCAGCAAAAGCAAATAGGAAGGCTATAGCCATTATAGCAATAAATATTCCTTTTATGCTAGGCAAAAATTTAACTATCTGGTCCTTGTTTATCTCTATAGGACCCATCATGGAAAAAGATGTGGTTTCGGAACTTCCTAAAGTAATGTTAGTAATATCTTTTTCCGTTATGAGAAGTCCATTGGTTCTTCCTTTAAAATCATCCACCGTAGTTTGTCCTGTAGTGTCAATGATTATAAGAAAATCATTATCTTCAATGCGGTAGGGCATTTCTCCTTCAAAGGTAAATCTGCCGTTTGCTAGTTTGAAGTCTGGTACATTGTCCTCCATGGAAGATTGCAGATAGTTTATAAAAGTGTCAACCTGCAGCCCTGCATAAAAACTGCCCATTAGGTAGATCAGCAAAAACAAAAGGAAAATGTAAAGAAAACTTTTGCCTCCCTTTGTTTGGGACAAGGAACGGTAAGAACGGAAATTCCACAAGCTATTGGTAAATTGTTCAAACAAATTCAATTAATAAACCCCCTTTTCTAGTTTCATAAGCTCAGTATATAATAGTGAATTCCAAATAACAATATTATTTTCTGAATATGCTTGATTATACTACTATTTGGACAGAAATGAGCAGAATATCGAGTAGTGCATGAAATAGCTCTATTAATCGGTGCTTTTTGGTAAGAAATGAGCAGAATTTCGAGTAGTGCATGAAATATACATGTAATTTGATGCACAACTTGAATTTTTGCACAGAAAAGGCTTAAAAGCATCGATATTTTAGATAAATCCGTACACTACTTGACTTTTTGCTCATAAACACCAAAAAGCTCAGAAAAAATGCATTAGTTGAAATTTTGCTCACAATCGAAGAAAACCGAAAGAACCTAAAGACTCACTGCACCAATTGCCTAGTCTGCTCAAAAAATTTCCGGTTACTGTTCGGTGCTGTATCGCATTTTAAGTTTATCTAATAGAAAATCTATACGATTCCATTCTGGATTTTGTAATATCCAATCGTATGCTAATCTTAAGGCTTCGCCTACTATCCTGGGATCCTTATGTCCGATTCCGACTTTCAATACATCATCACCATTGATGGTCAGCTGTTCAAAGTATACGGGATCGTTATTATTTTGGATATTGCTCAAGATTAATTTGGCATCCTTTAGCTTAACCTCTTGATTGTCCTTATTTAAGCTGGAAATCTTGTGTTGAATGCTATTTTTATTTTTAACACTTGCCCAATTCAGGGTGCTTATAACATCATCCATGCCCACTTGTCCTATTAGCTTTCGTATCATATAAGGGTTGACTTCACTAGATTGAAAGCTCTCGTAGGATTGTGCCAGCTTAATAACATGAGCTATCGTTTTATTATCATATCTCAGATGGTACAAGATGTCCTTTAAGAAGTTCGCTCCCTCTGGTGTGGTAAAGTCCACCTCATGCTTATATAACAAGCCCATCAAGGCAGCTAGACGTAGTGATAATTGTATGTCAAGATATTTTATATACTCCGTATTTTGCTGGTTCAGCAAAGTTATAGTATTTTCTCCTGCTTCACCTTTTGGTGGAAACAAAATGGAAAGTGTGCCAGTTTCCTGTAATTGCAACAAACCATTGTCCGGATCAGGGGAGAGGAGTAACTTATTTAGCTCGTCTCGAATTCGTTCTGAAGAGACCTTTCGTAATTCTTCTGAACAGGCACTCATAGCCTTTTTTGTCTCCTCATGAATCTCAAAATCCAGCTGAGCCGAAAATCGAATTCCTCTCATAATACGCAGTGGGTCTTCCGCAAAGCGCTCATAAGGCGAACCTACTGTCCTAATTATTTTCTGGGTAAGATCTTCTTTTCCTTTGAAGGGATCAATGAGACCAGATGATTGAAATGGATTAAAAGCCATAGCGTTAATGGTAAAATCCCTACGAGATAGGTCCAAATTGATATCTGAAACAAAGGATACCTTATCAGGATGACGATTATCGGAATAGAGGGTCTCTTGTCTAAAAGTTGTAATTTCTATGTTCATATTATCTACTTCTACCGTTACTGTACCAAAGCGCTTTCCCGTAGGCCAACTTCTGTGGTTGGAGAAAAGAGCCGTAACTTCATCTGGCAGAAGCGATACAGCTATATCATAGTCAAAAACAGGTCTACCCAATAGGTGATCTCTTAGAGCACCACCTACCAAGTAGGCTTGACCGCCGCTATCCATTATTTTTCTTATGACATATTCTATTGCTTTGGGTAAACTCATAATACACCTCATTTTTTAGCTGACAGAGTTATCAGCCCCTAGGTCTGCCATCTCGTATACCGTATCTCGTAGCAAACTTAAATGGCAAACCTTATCGTTAATCTACTAGTATCTTGTATCTAGTATGTAATATCTAGTACCCAGCTGCATACAAGTTGCGAAGCTCACTACCAGGATAATAATGTTTAAGAATAGACTGCCAGTTCTTACCCATTAAGGTCAAGCCGTATGTACCATATTGGCTCATGCCTACACCATGGCCATAGCCACCGCCGTGGATAGTAAGATCAACAATGTTGCCATCTGTGTCTCGATTGAAGTTGATATAGGCAAATCCGCTAGGTAAAAGAGGAAAGTTTTCTCTAATGGAACCATCTTTTAATATAAGCTCTATTGGCTTACCACTTGAAAAGTTCACAGGTTTTAATGCCTGGCGAATATTATATTCCTTCCTGACTTTGAAGATTCCACGAGTAGTGGAAATCTCAAGTTCCATCATATTGCCACCTTCCCCTCGTTTAAGCACTTCAATATTGAGAAGGGTACCTATATCTTCAGGGATTTCTCTGCTTTCATAGTTACCTTCAGCAGTTTTTGTCAATACGAACAGCGCTTGTTGCTTAGAAAGAGCAGGCAGGCTATTAGATAAAATGGATTCCAACTGCTCTCGGGTCATTAGAGTTTCCCACCGAAAAAATGGAGAAAACTGGTCATAACCCTCCAAGTCCCTCTGATTTAAAAAAGCTCTAAAATTTTCTTCCCGGTAGAGATCAGGAATCTTCCCCGCATATTGAGGATTGGCTGTTAAATATGGAATTACATCCCTGGGAAATTCATTTTCTCGATTGCTCCAAATCTCATGAAAATTGGCAGTATAGCCAGCAGAAGTTGAAAAAAATCGAGTATCTACTATATCATCACCGTACACTGCAACCATACCTGTGGTTTCATTAACTGCATAACTTGCAACATCCTGTTTGCTGATATTATTATATACCTGACTTGCAGTGCTGTCATCTAGATGAGCGCCATAAGGACGAAATCCTGTAGTTTGTATTGCTCTAGCTGCATAGGAACGGGCTGCAACAGCTTGTACCTTAAGGGCTTCCAGTCCAAAATTAGTAGGCATCTCGCTGGGAACAACCGTCAGGAGATATTCTTCCAAATCCACTTCATTGACTAAAGTTAGATTCTCTTTTTGGATTGCTATTTCCAAAGTACCCGGATAAGGTGTTCCTGTAGATTGGTTAGTCTGACTTCTTTGTATGGATTTCACATATAAGGGGGCTTCACCTTTACTGCGAATGTGCCATCGAAATTGTGAAGAAGATATTTTTTCTCCGTTTAGATAGACTTCAACTTCCTGCCCATTGGAATGAAATTCGGCAACTTGCCCATTACTGAAAGATAGCTGGATATTATTAGGGATTGAAATTACGTCAAATCCGTCCTGGCTAGTAATTTCAACTTTTGAATGTAAAAAGCCAGAAAAACCGCTGGTGTTAAGAAGCACCCTAATTGGATTATAGTTCTGAAAAGACTTTGTCATTATAGCCATGCTAGACTCTTGATCCTCAGAACGATACAAAACCACATCTGTAGTGCCTATAGGAAGAGCATAATAACCTCGAAAAACATAGCCTTCTCCTTTTTGCAGGTATACAGCTAACTTTTCTTGGATTGGAAAAAGCCCCAATTGCTCATCTTCCAACATTGTATTGGAAAGGGAGAGTACCTTTGATAAAGGGACGGGATGTAGAGGCTTTACTAGAGCAATTAGATCATCTATGACATGGAAACTAATCGGCTGACCTGCTTTTATAACAGCTGTTGATAGGCTCTGAAATTTCTTAATTTCCTGATCTTGCAGGAAGCCAGGAAGAGGATGTTCCTTTAACTGAGAACTTAGAAAAGACTTATAGTTTCCGTCATCAACAACTTCAAGCATAAACTCATTAGCAATCTTTTTCGGTTGCGAATGGACTATTCGAGAATATAGATATACTCTACCAGATGCCCAAATAAGAAATACCAGCAATATAAGAAAGACCTTTTTATTTGAAGTCTTAGATTTCATAAACACACCTCATTTATTATATATA
>CAYFSR010000079.1:0-10706 GCA_964345785.1 uncultured Eubacteriales bacterium
GCCACAAGGTGGCGTTTTTTGTTTTACTTAATATCTTTATCAAGATCCAGGAAGTAAATCAAAGCGATAGCCCTCTGACCTTAGGTATTCTATAATAGAGGGTAATGCTTCCGCTGTAGTTTCTTTATTAGGGGCATCATGCATCAATACAACCAAACCACTCTGGCCGTAGACAGTTTCCTTTAGCCGTTCAAGCAATTGCTTAGGAGACTTCGATTTAACAGATTCAGCATCACCATTTAGACTATTCCAATCAATATATCCAAATCCGGCCTCATTAACAGCTTCTCTAAAAGGTGCTAATTTATCACCAAAGGAACCTCCAGGAAAGCGAATCAGTCGAAATTGCCTATCTGTATTTAGAGTGGTCTGTAATAGCTCTTCATTCTTAAGAAGCTCATTAACAAAGCTTTTTGGGCTGGAATATATATCTTTAAACACGTGAGAATAGGTATGGTTTCCAATACCGTGCCCTTCTTCAAAAACTCTTTTGATAACATCAGGATAATATTCAATGCTGGTGCCAATGGTAAAGAATGTTGCTTTTATGTTCTCTGCCTTCAAGATATCTAAAATAGCATTAGTATTAGATGGAAAAGGACCGTCATCAAAGGTCAGGTATGCAACCTTCTCATCTTTGTGCTTATATACCTTGGATAGCAGATCTTGGAGCAATAACCCAGTTGATACTTCTCCATTTTCGCCATTTGTTGGTTCCTGTGTAGCATCAGGTGATGGGGATGGCGATGGAGATGGTGCAATACTCGGCGAAGGCGTAACCACTGGTGGCACTGTAGGCTTAACTGTAGGAACAGGTGCTTTTGTTGGCAGCGGAATTACCTGAACAGGCGCTTCAGTTGGCTTCTCTGTACTTGTATGATCAACATTGGCAGATGGACCCTGTTGCCCATCAACGAAAACCGGCTTATCAGAGTTCTCGTGATGATGGATGAAATCAAGGTCTTCTAATGCTGAGGTAATTACCCCGGCATAAAATGGAAGGGTGAAATTTAGTATAAGAACTAATATAACTATTTTAACAGCCGTCAGAAGATTTTGATGCTGATGTTGCTGTCTTTGTTTTCGTACTTCAGATCGTTTCATAAACTAACCCCCAAAAATGCTAATACCCTGCTGTAATATATGAGGAACAGATTGTCCAATATGTATCATTAGGACAAAGGTGTAGCTTCATTCCATATATACCATTCTATCAGATTTTGACGAAAAGCAATGGGGAAAGATGCTGGTTTTTGGCGATTTAATCAAAGATTCATTTTTGTAACATTTGTGTCACAAATGACTGTTTAATTATTCCAAAGTAATACAAAAACCCTACTATCGTAACAGTAGGGTTATAATCAAAAGTATTTAATCGTACATTACCTTACATTATCTTTCATCATCTAGCTTCATAAAATTCCTCTGGAATTTCTTTTATAAAGGGGCTTAACTCCCCGCTGCTGAACAAATGAAGCTTATGAAGGGCCCTGGTACATGCAGTATAGAAGAGCTTTCTATCCCCTTCCATGCCATAATTATCTCTGTCAGCTCGGAAGATCATAGCTGCATCAAATTCTAAACCTTTTGCCAGATATACTGGCAAAATGATGATTCCACGATTGAAGTTTACATCATCCTGTGTTAACAAAGAGACACTCATTCGACGATGGACTTTATCATAGAGCGATTGGCTTTCCCTAGCAGTTTTGCATATTATCCCAATAGATGCCAAACCTTCCTTAACTGTAGCCTGAACATCTGATATCAGTTTATCCACAAGTACTTTAGGATCTGAGTCCAGTATCAACTGAGGTTTTTCACCTGGGCGTTGAATGGATTCAATATTGCTTCCCTTAAGAATATGGCGGCTGAAGCTAACAATTTCTGCTGTGGAACGATAGCCCTTTGTCAGATGTAATTCAGCTTGACTGGTGGGTAAAAGAATCTGGGCTGCCTGCTTATACCCGAATTCATCTCTCAAAGGGTGAATAGCTTGATTAAAATCCCCTAGCAGGGTCATACGAGTTTGTGGAAATAACTGCTTGAAGATGCCATATTGTACTGGAGTATAGTCTTGAGCTTCATCTACTACAACATGGCGAATCTGGCTCATAGATGGAGTTCCAGCCAATACCCCTTTTAAGTAACTATAAGCTGAGATATCTTCATATCCCAAATACTTGTTTTGAATTCGCCTTGCTGTGTTATTGCAAATTTCTTTATAATTATCCGGTAGGTTCTCCCCTGCTAACTGGGCAAACAAATCAGTATCCTGGAATAAGTGCAAAAAGGTTTGATAGCTGTCAAACTGAAGCATGGCTTCAATTTGCTCTCTAACAGGCTTAAACTCCCAATATACAAACAAACGGCTATATGCCCTTACTTTACCCTTAAAGTTAGGGTTATTACTCAATTGATTTTCTAATTGCTGACGTCTTTCGTGCCAGGGTGTACGAATTAGGTAGTACAAACGTTGCTTTAATTTTTCCAGTCTTCTAGCTAATGGTAAATAAGCATAATCAACATCATACATTTCTTGGATGTATTCCTTTGATATAAGAACGCGCCTTTTCAAGTTACTTACCTTTGGAGACTGGTAAATCTTTTCTTCTATGCTTATATCTCCAAAATTAACTGAGTTTTTTTCCATATAACTAATATAATCATTAAGAAGATGGTAAAAGTTCATACTCGACTTATAGGCTATCCCCTTAAGCCTGTTTTCTTGGTCATCGCGACCTTGTGCAGATAGAACATATTCCATGTGACTAGCAGCGCTTTCAAAATTAAGATCTCTCTCCTTAATCTTAGACAAATACTCTTCAAAGGTAGTTTGCTGCATGTTCTCTTCGCCTAACTCAGGGAGAACATTGGAGATATAGTCATTAAATACTGTATTTGGAGAGAAAATCAAAATATTTCCAGCAGTCATGTTGGAGTCCCGATTTTGGTACAGCAGATAGGCTATTCTATGTAATGCTATTGATGTTTTCCCACTGCCAGCTACTCCTTGTACCATTAGTAATTGATGATTTTCATCCCGGATAATTCGGTTTTGTTCCTTCTGTATAGTGGTGACAATGTTGTGCATCTTTTCATCGGTGTTACCGCTTAAGATATTTTGTAATATCTCGTCACCGATATTGATGCCCGTATCAAACATAAGCTCGAGTTTGTTTTGACTTATACGATACTGACGCTTTAAGCTTACTTCACCTTTAATAAGCCCTTCAGGGCACAAATAATGGGCAGATCCTAATTCAAAGTCGTAGAAAATGCCGCTAATAGGGGCACGCCAATCGTAAATTAGAATATTTCCATCCTCATCGAAAAATGAGCTGATACCTATATAAACTTCTTCCGTATCAGAATATCCTTTTTCCACAAAATCAATCCGCCCAAAATAGGGAGACAGCTCCAAACGCTCCAGCTTGGTATACTGCCGCCTAGCAATCTCGTAGTTTTGGGTTACCTGTCTTAAGGAGTCCATGTATTGCTTAACTTCTACCGCTGCATCAACGTCACCATATTCCCAGGAATGGTCGGCCTCTTCCCATATGGTGTGACCAGCCTGGCGAACAGTCTTACGGTAGTCTTTAACTTCTTTTCCCCTACGAGCTAATTCTTCTAATATTTTAATATAAACTTTTTGTAAGCGGTTTTCTTCAATATTCCATTGTGCTTGGTTCAAAAACTTCAACTCCTATAGATTCTTCGCTGCGCTCTGAATGACAAACTGTATGTCATCCTGAATGAAATGAAGGATCTTACCTAACTATTATTCATCTGTTGGACGATACATCTGACGATTATTAAGAAGCCAGACCTTCTCTGAAAACTCGCCAGGATTTAATGGCTCAAGGGCTTTTTTCATGTCAAACATACGAGCATCCATCATATCCAGATAGTGAAGAATTTCACCTTCAGGTATCATAGGCCTTTTAGGGCTGCCAAATTCCGGCTCATAATGATGAGATAAAACCATATGCTGCAGTAGCACAATGGTCTCCCTGTCTGCATTGATTTGGCTTCCAACCCTTTCAATGTCCTTAATACCCTGAATTATATGCCCTAGAAGCATTCCCTCTGAAGTATAGGATGAGACTATGCCTAGATCGTTGGCATCCATTTCCTGTATCTTGGCCAAATCGTGTAATATAACCCCGGCATAAAGCAAATCCGGATTTAGATGATCATAGACCTCCAGCACTCGTTCAGCCATTTTTAACATGGTAGTTATATGATAAAGTAACCCGCCACGTATAGAATGATGGTTTTTCATAGCAGCAGGATAATGCTTAAGCTTCTCATTGTTCTCATCTACCAAAGTACTGGTTATCTGCTGAATATCTTGATCTTGAATTCTATTTGCATAGCTTCTGATATCAGCCATCATTTCATCCGATGGATAAGGGGCAGATGGCACAAAATCTTCAATACGTACTTTATCTGCTACATTGACCTTGCGAATACGCTCTACTTTTACTTGCAGCTGCCCCTGCCATTCGTTCACCAATCCCCTTATCTTGACCAGCATTCCATCTATCATTTCAATATTACTGACCATTTCAGTATCCCATATTTTCCCGTTAACTTCTCCTGTCTGATCGGAAATGGTCAAGTCGAAATACCTGTTATTGGCATTGGAAGTCTTTAGCGAAATCGACTTCAACATATAATAGCCCTGGATTGTATCCCCCTTGGCAAATGTACTTACATTCTGCATGCCAAACCCTCCTTTTTCTCTTCCCATAATTTTAACATGTTAAGCTGGAAAAATGAAGGGTTTCTCTTAAATTAGGCCCATTAGTGAGGTTAAACCGCCCTTTATCCAAGCTCCAATACTGGGTGGAAATATCCATATCCATCAGAAAGTCAACTAAGTGAGGGTGACAGGTCATAATAAAAACCTGATGACTTTGACTTAACTGGGCAATTATTGTAAGTGCTCTCTTTAGATGGGCAGCATCGAAGTTAACTAGGGAGTCATCGATGATTACCGGTAAGCCAGAGTTGCTATCCAAGATTCTCCCCATCCGTATAGCAAGAAAAACTTGCTCTTCTGTACCTCTACTTAATATTGAGCTATTATCCTGTATAGCCCCATCCTCCAAAGCAAAGGAGAAGTCCGACAAATCATCCTTAGGTAAAATTCGCATATAATCTCCCCCAGTTAGCTGCCTCAAGATATTTTCTGACTGCAGAAGGAGCTCGTCTTTAGTTTTATCCAAAAATCTATTTCGTATTTCTCTACACAACCAAGCAGCAGTTTTATAAACTGCATATCTATAGGATTCCTGATACAGTCCACTGCGCCCCTTGTTGATCATAGCATGGGCTTGCTCCAGCTGATCGGTTAAGCTTAACTGCTCTAGAACGATATCTGTTTTTTGGATTTCCTTTCTACAGGATTCCAGTTCTTCTTCCAAACTATTTATTTGCAGCATAAGTTCTCCATATTCCCGTTCAATGGATTCCCGGGCAGGATACTCATAAAACACATCCAAAATAATCTGCAGAGCTCTATTCTCCTTTGCGTTGCTATCCTGGGATGCACCTACTATCTTAGTATCAATGACTTGAGCTAATCCTTTTGAACTTGCTACACGCTCCAGACTCTGCTTGATAAGTTTTCTTCTATTTTCCTTTTCCATATAGTCAGATCGATCTTCGCATAACTCAATATAATATCCCACAAGAGCTTCCAATTTAACTTCCTGATTATTTTCCTCTTCTTTTAAGCCTATCAACTGACGAATTCTTGCTTCTGTTTTTTGAATATCCAAGGACAGATGATCTATTTTAATGGCAATTTCCAGCTTCTGATTCCACTTTTTTATAGCACTTTGGATCCCCATCCATGTTTCAGGGCTCAGCTGATCCTTGGAGAAATTATAGTTCCTTAAGTTCTCAAATTTGGATATAAGAAGGTGAATCTTATGAAACTGTCTTGCCAAAGTACTAGTCTGCTCACCAAGATCACTCTGCTGTCGATCTAATCGGTGAATTCCTTCCTGAACACCTGTAAGGCCTCGGTAATATTCCATCAGACTGACGGGAGCTGGCAATTCTTCCAAACCCAATATTTCACTAAATTTAGTTAACTCTGCTTGAACCATGCTCAAGTCGTCAATCAATTCTCTTCTATTCCCCTGTAATTTATCCAGCTGATCTAAGGAATAACTCAACTGACTCTGAATTTCCTTAAGTCGAACTTGGGCATCCTTTTGACCCATCCCCTTATAAAACACAACTAAAGCAGCGCCTAAAATTCCGATCAATCCAACTAATAGCCCTAATGGCAAATGAATAAAGGATAATGCCAAGCTTAATAGAACAAACAAGGCAGACACAGCAAAATATATCTTCAAGCCTGCTATGGAAGTCTGCTTTTCCCACTCTACCCGTTGTCTATCAAGACCTTCGACTTTAGCTTGTGCTTCTTCCAGCTTGGTATCTGTACGTTCCAGCTGATTTTCCAGCTTCTGAAAGCGAGATACCGACTCCATTAAACGACTTTCCTCTAGAAACTCCAGTGGAAGCACTCTAATCCTTTCTATATCCTTTGTTGACCAGCTTCTATGTAAACGTTGCATTCTTTCAATAACATCCTGGCGATTCTCTTCTAAATTCCACTTTAAATCTCTCAGGTGATCCCATCTAACTTCTAAACCTGATAGTTTATCTAAATGCTCTTGAAGGGATGTCCGATTACTTAATAGCAAGTCAATCAATTGGCTTACTTGCTCCTGCTCTGGCAAACCATAAGCAAGTGCTTCATATTCTTGTCCGCGCTCAAGCTTCAAATCCTGGTAGCTTTCAAATAAAGCTTCAACTGCAGCCCGATTTTTTAGTGGCAGATCATTAGACACTTTTCCACCCTTATGCTGTGATAACACATGATCTAGCTCGATTAACTCTTCTAGAATGTCATAGCTTCCCTTAACTGCTTCCAGTAAGTCCCGTTTAGCATAGTGATCTTTCAATCCACTATCCAACTTTTGCTCTTTTTCAGTAAGATAGGTTAAATGGCCTTGTTGTCTCTGATATTCCTCCACCTGCCCCAAGGATTTCTTTTTCTTATTAACACCTTCCCTGATAAACTGCATATGAGGCCTAAAACCCTTATTGCGCAGTCGTCCTGTAGTACCCCCTATGGCTGATGCTGACTTGGAAAAGTCTTCTTCCAAACGAGGTATGTTTGCTATATCTGTCAAGCCTGCTCCTAAAAGAGCTGCCTGTAATTTATCAAATTCATTATTGGAAACTCCCTTGGGAACCCGAGTAAGTTGATCTAAATTTATATTAAAGAGATTGTTGTATGTAAAGCCATCTAGCTTGTATATGTGGCTTATAGGAATACGCTCGCCTTTTCCTGCAATTATACAGACAGGCTCTGACTGCCCTTCCAATCGAATATAATAGCCAGTATGAGTCTTCTCATCCCTAATATCAGCCTCAATCATATATTCTACATTTGCTGGTGGTATGGAACCACCAGAGGGGATTCCATAGCCTAAGTAACGTAATACCTTCATGAATGTGCTCTTTCCCGCCCGGTTAGGACCACCAATGACCACCACGCCAGGATGCACATCCTCCAGGGTTTGATTCCGGAGAATACCAAAATCACCTATATGCAGTCGTTGAATATGCATCAAGCATCCCCTCCTTCTTCCAATCCTTCTAGAATCAAGTATGTTGCATCCTCCACAATGCTTTCCAGAGTATGCTGATCTAAGGCTAAGCTTTCATCATCTTGATCCTCATGGTCCAGATTGGTTGTCCAAGCTTGTCCCAAGTTGGAAATTAACTCATCTCTAAGCTCAGAATCTTCCTTTAGGGATAAAATCACCTGGTCCATCAGCTCCTGTAGCATGGGATGATGGTTTCTCATCACATCACCTACGGGACTGGCTGTACGAATAACTACAGAATCTGTCCAGAAGAAAGGTTTTTGTCTGAATAGGGCACCTCTCAAAGCCTGGCAGATTTCCTGCTCACAGCCTCGAGGATCATCTGATAAGTAATGATGCAGCTTCCCTCGCCCTCGAATTTCCCAGCGAATGATATATCCCTCTATGGAAGAATCATGGTCTATTTGAATTGTTTCATCTTGGAAAGCCTCATGGGTTTTAGTGATAAGATATTCCTCCAACTGATCCAAACTATCAGACTCCTGTAATTCAGGACAGCCGATATCTATAAATAAGTTTTTGTATATTACTGGTGATGTAATCCGATATTTCATTTCAATTCCTTTTATGCCATCTACCTCAACTAGCCAAAATCCTCCTGGACCCTGCTCGCCAAAATCACGTCCTTGAGGTGTGCCAGAGTAGGCAACCACTGGATCTTCATCATTTAAAATACCAGGCTTATGAATATGGCCTAATGCCCAATAATCAAAACCTGGATGCGACCTTAAGTCATTTAGTGTCGCAGGGATATATGTACTTTTAGGAGATTCCAATTGAGTATGCAGCATGGCAATCCGAAATATCCTATCTTTGGACATTGGATATTGTTGATGTATAGGCGAACTCTCCCGGCTTCCTTTATAGGACTGACCTGAAACTACAGCTATAGGCTCACCATTCTCACCTTTAACAGTTATCATCTCTGGAATATCTGACCTAAATATATGAACATTGTCCGGCAACTGAAAGATTTCACCATGCTCTTTTACAGGGTCGTGATTACCAGCAATAATCAATACTTGAATATTTTCTCTTTGAAGTTCTTTACAAGAATCCACAAAGTAGCGGTTGGCATGAACCGATCGGGCTTCTCTATCGTAAAGATCACCTGCTATCAAAATAAAACTGGATCGTGATGAAATAGCGATCTGGCATATTTGATCAAAAGCTCTATAAGTAGCAGTCCGGCTTAATTCCTGAAGTTTGGAATGAGCCTCTATGCCATCTATATGTAAAAAGCTGCCTAAATGGATATCGGCAGCATGAATAAATCGAAATTTAGCCATAAAAGAATCTCCTCATTTAGATTAGTCCCCGGTCTGCAAAGCTAAAATACTTTTCTCCGGCGACTATAATATGATCTACCACTGAAACTGAAATTGCCTCACAAGCGGATTTGATCTTTTTAGTAGCATCCAAGTCGGCAGAAGAGGGTTGCAAGCTGCCACCGGGATGATTATGAGCTAAAATCATACTTGTAGCCTTGTGTCTAAGAGCGGCCTCTACAATTAGCCTAGGGTATACTGGAGCGGAATCGATAGTGCCTTCATGGACTAAGGCTGCATAGTTCACTTGATTTTGTGAATCTAGGCATATGACATAAAAAACTTCATATGGACGCCCATAGAAGAGAGTTTTTGCATATTCCCCTGCTTTACTGGTGCTGTTTAGCTGTGGTTTATCTCCCCATTTGTCATTTAAGTAACGGCGACACAAATCAGGTAGTAAAGTAAGGAAGGTTGCTACATTGGGGGTTAGGCCTGATTCCTTGGTAAGATGCTCATAACCAGCATCTAGAACACCTGATAGAGAACCATAATTTTTAATCAATTCATGTGCGATTTCATTGGTGTCCTTTCTGGGTATAGCATAAAACAGAAGCAATTCCAATACTTGATGCTGGTTAAAATTATCTAAACCTTCCTCTCGAAAACGCCCCTTCAATCTTTCTCGGTGACCTTCATGCATCTATACTCACGCCCTTCACATAAATACAATAAACTAGAACACATATTCGACATATACCTTCTACTTTCCTTTATTAATTTTAAATTATTTGTTACTGCTCACACCAAAATAATAAATAATAATATATTTTTATTTTATTTGTTCTAGTGAATAGTACAATCATAATTGACATCAATTCAGGCTGTAATTCATTTTTGGCAACAGCTGCTGTATCCTCCCTGATCATATCTGCTTCCTCCTTTTGTATTGTTATTCCAAAATTTGATATGTATAGTATTCTCAGGTTGGATAAGGTTTATTCAAATATATAACAATTAAGTATAAATAAGTGTACGAGGGAACAATAAGTCATCATTAATAGACAAAAAAGAAGCCCCTACTCGCAATGGAGGGGGCTGGTTTGAATCTTTCCTGTCCAGATTCCCAGACAGACTCGGAATGACAGGATTTGAATATACGACATATTAGTCAGCGGTTTCAATGAAAATCGTCATTGTTTCACTTTCTTTTGTAATATTCTCAGATGTTACCCTGCCCATGTCAGAAAGCTTTGCAATAATAGCAGTTACCTGATCTGTACCATTGTCAGGAATCTGTAAAACCACCTTATTAAGCTGTTTTTCCAAAACAAGCATTTGGGCTGTCTCTGCTGCAGCTACAATAGCCTCTACCTTTGACTCTACTTCCAAATCGTTGCTTACATATAGGTGAATGGTAGCTGATATGTTAGTATCAACAGCTTCATCACCGAAACCTTCACCATAACTGACCCATGGCTGCTCTTCACCCTCATCGGTATCCAGATTTTCTTGAGGCATAGCTAGTTCGCCTTCATAGGTTGATTCCATTCTACGATCTGTAGATTCACCAGATAGGGTATTGTTGTCATTATTTCGGCTCGGATTGGTTTTCCCAAAGGGTTTAATAAACTGCAATGAGATTGCCAAAGCCAATACAGCTGCTAAGCCTGCTGCCCATCTTATCAAGGTTTTACGTTTTACAAGCATCTTCTTGCTAGTTGGCGGCTGGCTTTGT
>CAYFSR010000080.1:0-6596 GCA_964345785.1 uncultured Eubacteriales bacterium
AGCATTTTTGAGATATTTGCAAACTATTGGTAAAATTGATCAATCTTACTGTACAAACTGTTAAATAAATTCGAGAAGTGATATGATATAATTATAAAGAGCCTCGCAATACGATTTCCGATGGTAAAATACGAAGCCTTTCCACGCTTTTATTTTTCATAATATCAACTAATATTTCAGCACCTGCAAATCCCATGTCATAAAGGGGTAACTCAACAGCTGTCATCCCGGGATGGCATAGGTTATGGAAGGCTGATGTGCCTAAGGAAGCTACCAGCAAATCATCTGGAACCCTTATTCCCAATTCAGCAGCTACCTTTAAGGTAATGTAACCGAACCTGGGACTTCCTGCTAATATTCCTTGAGGTGGCTCATGCTTAGTTAATAAACCCTTCACCATTTCATAAATTTCTTCATCTTGAAAGAGGCCAAGCCATAACCCACAATTTTCTTGTTGGTTTATTTCCAATGCATTTTTAAAAGCCTGAAGTCTAGGGTCAATTCGCTGGATCCAACGAGGCCCTACATAAGCCATTTTATTCGCACCTTTAGCTTTGAATAAGGCTGTTAGTTTTGGCAGATGAGCTAAGTGATCAGTAGCTACTTCGTGGGCATTTCTATCTGAAGCATGAGAATCAATAACAACATAAGGAATTTCCTTGTCATCCAATCTTTCACGAATTGAATCTTCCAAGTCAGCAAAAGCAAAAATAAAACCGTCAAGCCGATTTGTATTGTAGTAGCTCATTATCTCAGACTGAAAATGTTCTTCCTGGGTATCAAAAAGCAGAGTTATGGAATAATTGAATTGAGCCAAACCATTTTTAATTCCTTCTAAGGTTTTCATAAAGTTGTAATTGGTGACACTTCGGTCGGTAATTACACCTACTGACATAGAACGATTGAACTTCATTCCCCTGGCGATATGGTTGGGATAATAGTTTAGTTTTTTTACAGCATCCCAAACAGCCTGCCTAGTTTCAGGCCGGATTTTTACATGTTCTACATTATTTAACACATAGGAAACCGTCGCCTGTGAAACACCAGCTTCTTTAGCCACATCTTTGCTGGAAACCCTGTTTTTCTTTTGCATTTAATTCACCTGACCCAAATCCTCATAGCAATTTAATATTATCCTGTTTCCAATATAGTGTCAAGATTTTGCAAAAGAAAAGGATATTCATCCTGGCATTGGATAAAATAATAGGGTCTGAAAGACATAAAGAAAGGAGCATTCATATGCAAAATGGCAAGAAAGGCAAACAGGACAAGAAAAAGAAAGCAGAGTATAATACAAAACCAGCTTTCAATAACGACCAATTAGGCGAAAACGCAACTGAGCATTTTTTCGGCCAATATGATAACAAGCAAACTAATAAGAGAAAAGGCTAGTCTTATGTAAATAATAAATTGTATTCCACTCGCTGTTGCGATCACGAATCATTCTATAGCTCATCTCATCAGAAAATCCTACACCTTCCGAACTCACTGCGTTCAAACATGCGGAAGTTGCTTAACGGATTTTCTGTTGATACTCGCTAAGAATGTTAATCGTTCCCGCAAAGGCTCGTTACATATAATTTATTATTTCTACGCAGGTACAATATGGTAAATTATGTTAAGGGGATATGTCAAACGACATATCCCCTGCTGTTTTGCTAGATTTCTCCATATAGGGCTCATATCCCTTTATTAGCCTGATGTTTGTATAGCTGTTCCTTTGTTTCATCAGTAAATACTTCAATAAAGACTTTAGCTGTATGGATTGCATCATCCAGAGCTCTATGAAGTCTTCCATCCACTTCAATATCCAAAGCCTTTAATGCATTTCTCAAACCTATAGCCTGGTTCTTTGGAAGTCCTAGAACCTTCGTACAACGGCGTTGTATGTCAAAGTACTTTCCTATCCATTCATAAGGAAGATTATGATAAATACAATTTTTCTGTAGAATCTCTACATCATTGGTACTCCATGTACATAGAAGGAAATCCTCACCGCAAAATTCCCGAAAGTCAGTTATCACATCGGTAAAGCTATCCCCATCTAACAGGTCGTTTGGTTTAATACCAGTTTTTCGAATAACAATAGGGCTAAGCCTACGATATATAACAGGCTTAACTAGCCTGCTAAATGTTTCTGTAATCTCCAAATTTTCGTTTACCTTTGCAGCACCTATTTCTATGACCTCAAAGGGGCTTATAGGGTTGGGTCGAAATCGGCTTTTGGGATTATATAGCTTTGGTTGAGGTTGGCTGAATTCTGTGTCATATACGATATAGTTCATTTTACTCCTATTATCTCCTAGTCTTTCTTCTATACTTTTTCAAACGCTTCATAACATTGTTTTCGTCAAGTCCAAAATAATCATGAAGCTTTTTATATTCTTCATATAGTAAATTATAGCTATCTGTATTTTGAGGAATTGGTTTATATGTCAAATCCTTAAAACTTGTCATATTCTTTGCAGCCTCCTGGATATTGTCATATCCTCCAGCAGAAGCTCCGGCTGCAACTGCACCCAACATAGCGGAACCCAAGGCTGATGTTTGAGAAGAAGCAGAAATTCGTATTTGTCTATTGGTTACATCTGCATATATCTGCATTAACATTTGATTTTTTTCTGCTATACCACCTGCTGCATAAAGCTCTTGGATGCAAATGCCGTTTTCTTCAAAGGTATCGATAATCATTCGTGTACCAAATGCAGTCGCCTCTATTAATGTACGATAAATTTCTTCTGGCTTAGTGCGAAGGGTGCAGCCTATAAGCAGCCCAGTCAGGTCTCCATCTACCAAAATGGAGCGATTCCCATTCCACCAGTCTAGAGCAATTAAACCGCTCTCTCCTGGGGCTAGTTTATTTGCCTTTTCCGTCAGCAGGTTATGTAGATTGATTCCTCTTTCCTTTGCTTCTTGATGATATTCCAAGGGAACACAATTATCCACAAACCATTCAAAATGATCGCCAACACAGGCCTGACCAGCTTCATATCCAAAATAGCCAGGTATCATTCCATCCTCTACTATGCCCCCTACGCCCGGTACCCATTTTTCTTCCTTACCTAATACCATATGGCAGGTGGATGTTCCCATTACCATAAGCATTTTACCTTCCTCTGTAATACCTGCTGCGGGTACAGCTGCATGTGCATCGATTATGGCAACTGCTACGGGCGTACCTTGATTCAAACCTAAAAGATTAGCTGCTGAATCTGTCAATTCACCTGCTTTACTTCCGATGGGGTAAATATCAGTGCTTAGCTTATCTTCTACCAAATTTTCTAGTCCAGGATCAAGAGTCTTAAAGAACTCCTTGGAGGGATAAGCTTCCTGTTTATGCCATAATCCTTTATAGCCTGCAATGCAGCTGCTTCTTTTTTCCTCACCTGTCATCTGAAGAACAAGCCAATCTCCAGCTTCAATAAATCGGTCTGCTGTTTCGTATATATCAGGTGCTTCATTTATAATCTGCCAGACCTTAGGTACTAGCCATTCAGATGAAATCTTCCCACCATAGCGCCTAAGGAAGTTTTCGCCTCTGTCTTCTGCAATTTCATTCAATTGATTTGCTTCATCCTGAGCTGCATGATGCTTCCATAGCTTAACATAAGCATGAGGTTGAGAACTATATTCTTTCTTAAAGCAAAGTGGTGTTCCATCATTATCTATAGGTAGAATAGTGCAAGCGGTAAAATCCACCCCGATACCGATAACATCCTTGGGGTCAATAGAAGCCTGCTTCACAACTGCAGGGACTATCTCCCGAAGCACATCAAGGTAATCTTGAGGGTGTTGCAAAGCCCAGTCAACTTCCAGCCTGGTACCGTCTGGGAGTTTCTCATCCATTACTCCATGGGGATATTCCATTACAGCCGTAGCAATTTCCTTACCTGTTTCCACTTCCACAAGTAAGGCACGACCTGAAAGACTTCCAAAATCCAAACCTATAGAATATTTACTCATGATTATACCCCTCTCAATGATAATATTATAATATCTGCAATATATTTGCTTTACTTAATAGTTCGCTTTCTATTCTATCGATATGTAGAGCACAATACAAGCAAATACGGGATAAAATAGAGATAAAAAAAACTTAGGCTTTAACCTAAGTTATGTTTAAATATGAGATCTGAGATACCGTCGTTTCGATTTTGACACCTATCTCTCGATAGGTGGGTACCCGCAGAATATCTTCTACCGTCCCCTGCCATATTTGGACTTATAATGGGCCTGGTATCCAATACCCGTATTGGATTCCCTGATGCAATACGTAGGTTCAAAATAGAAACCATTCGTATATCCCAGAACATTTTCTTTTCTTTACATGTTTATTATACCATATTCTCATCATGCGTCAATGGTAATTTGTAACAAAAACATTAGTAAAGGCTTATTCTATCGCTTTGGATTTGATATTTCCACCCTGATCTTTCTTCCATTTATCTTCTTGTTAGCACAACCTTTAATTAGGCTCTTAACTTTGTTATCCCTTAGATCTATAAAAGAGAACTTGTCGTACACATCTACTGTACCTATGTGTTCCTTATCAATTTTTGCAGTATCTTTCAAAAATCGAAGAAGCAGTCTGGGATTCACTTTGTCCTTTTTGCCCACAGAAAGAAACATCCTGGTGTATCCTGTATTTGCTCCCGTACTAATTCCTATGTTGTTTTCTACATAATCAAAGCTTATTTTTTTCTGGTAAAGTATATGCATCAACGCAGCTGCTACATCTACCAGGCTGTATTCTTCATCTAATTCAGTTACTAAAGGAACAAAGCGCTTAAATTTTTCTTTTTCCAATGTCCCCTTCACATCATTCAACAAGCTCCTGTACTTAGCTTGGAAGATATCATCTACTGTAGGAATCTCCTTACGTTGAACCTTGGCACCGGTCATCCTTTCAATCTGTTTTAAATTGACATATTCCCGTGCTGTAACAAGAGAATAAGCCGACCCTTCTCTGTTAGCCCTTCCAGTACGCCCAATGCGATGAATATAGGACTCAATATCCTGAGGGAAATCGTAGTTTATAACGTGAGAAATATTCTCTACATCTATGCCTCGGGAAGCAACATCGGTTGCAGCTAAAAACTCCAGGTTTCCTTCCTTAAATTTCCTGAGAGTATTCATCCGCTGGTTCTGGTTCATATCTCCATGCATTCCCTCTACATGATATCCCCTAATCTGCATGGCTTCTACCAGCTCATCTACGCCTTTCCTTGTTTTACAGAATATAATAGCAGAAGTAGGTTCCTCAACATCCAAAATACGGCATAAGGATTCAAAACGGTTCCTTTGCTTTATTTCATAATAGAATTGGCTGATATTAGGAACCATCATGGATTTCTTTTGTACAGTGATTTGAACCATATCTGGTTTCATGAACCGTTTGGCTAGCTTTCTAATGGGTTCTGGCATGGTAGCAGAAAAAAGAATAGTCTGTTTGTTTGGGCTGGTATCCTTCAGTATGTCTTCTATATCTTCTATGAATCCCATATCCAGCATTTCATCTGCCTCATCCAATACTGCAAAACGTATATTGGAAAAGTCCACAATCTTCCTGCGCATTAAGTCAAGTGTACGTCCAGGGGTACCTACTACTATATCTATCCCTTTACGTAAAGCACTTATTTGTCTTTCAATAGGTTGACCACCATAAACCGGCAGCACCTTTACGTTGCAATACTTTGCTATTCTGACTAATTCATCATTAATCTGTATCGCTAATTCTCTAGTAGGCGTTAATATAAGGCAATCAATACCTTTTTTATTTTCCCGTTCCATACTGAGAATAGGTGCACCGAAAGCCAGTGTTTTACCTGTCCCCGTTTGAGCCTGACCAATCAAGTCCTTGCCATCCAACAATGTTGGTATGGCATCCTGCTGTATTTTTGACGGTTCCTCAAATCCCATGTCTTCTATTGCCCTTAGGACTTTTTTGCTTAGCTCCAATTGTTCAAAGCTTTTGTTCTCCATTTAATACCTCTTTTTCTTTATTCTTTATCCTGATATCATTTATGAATCTGTATTTAAACTTTCATTACCATAGCGTTATCTTCACTTTTCACTTTTTTCAGTAAAAAAATACATACCATAAAAAACAGAAAAACGCAGTCAGTGAATCAGGTTGATTCCTCTGCCTGCGTTTCTTAGTACTATCCTATTTCAATAAGCTTAACTTGTCAATAAAAAATCGAAACAGTGAGTGGAATATAATTTAATATTCAACTTCACTAACCATGAATAGTAAATCTATGCCAATATTTCCTCTATCCGGTTCAACTCATCGCTGGTGAACTCAAGATTATTCAGAGCAGCTACATTGTCCTCTATTTGTGAGACCTTGCTTGCTCCTACAAGTACAGAGGTAACACGATTGCCTCTTAGAATCCAGGCAATAGCCATTTGAGCAAGAGTCTGCCCCCTTTGCTGAGCCAGCCCATTAAGCTTTTTAATCTTATCCAATTTTTCTTCTGTAACGTCCTTCGCCTTAAGAAATCCATGGGCCTTTGCAGCTCTTGAATCCTCTGGTATGCCTGTGAGATATTTATCACTAAGCAAGCCTTGTGCCAGGGGTGAGAATACTATAG
>CAYFSR010000080.1:6606-10697 GCA_964345785.1 uncultured Eubacteriales bacterium
AATGAAAAAGAAATAGTTCAAGCCTTTATGATTCCTCTTCCAACACATCCTGAAGCCCATCCTCAATCCAACGATTCAACATGGAATATGAGGGTTGATGGATTAGACAGGGCGTACCTAGCTGCTTTAAAATACGAATAGCTTCTCTTGCCTGATCAGCTTTATAGTTGGAAATACCTGCATATAAGGCCTTTCCCTGCCTAACTGCGCTATCCAATGCTCCCATTGTCTCCTCCAGCGGAGTATCTGGATCCGGGCGGTGGTGATAAAAGATATCGACATAATCCAAACCCATACGTTTCAAACTTTGGTCCAGGCTGGAAAGCATATATTTCCTAGAACCCCATTCACCATAGGGTCCTTTCCACATATGATAACCTGCCTTTGTAGAAATGACCATCTCATCTCTGTAAGCTGCTAAATCCTGTTTCAGGATTCTTCCGAAGTTCTCCTCTGCTGAACCTGGTGGCGGACCATAGTTATTTGCCAAATCAAAGTGGGTAATTCCCAAGTCGAAAGCCTTATGTATTATGGCGCGACTGTTTTCCAGGCTGTCTACTCCTCCAAAATTATGCCAAAGACCCAATGAAACAGCTGGTAACTTTAAGCCGCTTCTGCCAACACGATTGTACTTCATGATATCATAGCGATTGTCTAGTGGATAATAAGTCATTTGCAACCCTCCTATAAATTCGTAAGTGTCTACCTTTTTGGAACTATCTCCAACCAATACCCATCGGGATCTTCGATGAAATAAATTCCCATTCCCGGGTTTTCATAACAGATACAGCCCATTTCAGCATGAAGCTCATGAGCTGCTTCATAATCATCTACTACGAAAGCAAGATGAAACTCATTGTCCCCCAGATCATATGGTCTGTCCCAATCTTTTAACCAGGTAAGCTCTAATCTGTGATCAGTCACCCCGTCTCCCAGGAAAACCAGAGTAAAACTACCATCGGATGCGTCCTTCCTTCGGACCTCCTCCAAGCCCAATGCCTTCTTATAAAAATCAAGACTTTTCTCTAAATTAAGTACATTCAAGTTGTTGTGTGCAAAAGCGAATTTCATAGAATAACTCCTCCTTATAATTATAAAAAGTTGTTTCTTACTCAACCCATATATTAGTTATTTAGTTGTTATTTTCCTGCTTAATTATTGTATGTTTGTCCTTTAGTTCTTATTTCCTGTTAAATTCATATGTTTGTCCCTGGGATGCTATTTCAAAAATTGGCACACCTGACTTATTCATTTTATGCGCGAATTTCCTGGTAATGTCAGGGTTATCACCAAAATGCATTGGAACAAACAGGCTTGGCTGAAAAAGATCCAACATATAGGCTCCACCAAGCCAATAATGCTCTCCCAGTCGAGGATCTACTGGAAAGAATAGGACATCGATTTTTTCATCTTTTATTTTTGCTACTTCATTTTTAAACTTCCATTCCTCTTCCTCAAGTTCCTCCTTCGTAGATTCATCTGCCCAATGCCACCAATTCAAATCTCCAGCGTGAAAAATTCGAAGACCATTTACCTCCACAAGAAAAGATACACCCAAGTCAGTTGAGCCAAAAGTAGAAATCCCTATACCATTTTTCTCAACATACTCATATGGAAACATACTTGTAAAGCTGATATCCATATTGTTCTTTGAAATACTATCTTCTAAATTCACATCGCTGCTGAACATATAAGTCAGCTGTGGGTTTTTATCCTTCCAGCTGAAAATTGTCGGGCTGAAGTGATCATGATGACCATGACTGACAAATACGAATGGATATTTACAATTAGCAATTCTTTCAAGAATATCTGTATTACAAAACCCAGTTTCCGTTTGTACGCCAGGTGGATCATAATAGTCAAACACAAGAAAATAATCATCTACTTCAACAGCAAATCCACTATGGAATATGTAATGAATAAGAACCTTCTTGTTCGAGTTCATAGTATTTCATCCTTTCCTATAAGCAATATGTATAAATATTTTTAAAATATACTGCCCAATCTTATACTTAATATTTAATCATAATTCACACTTTGAAACATGTTTTCTTTATTGCACCATTGTGGTTCAAATTATATCCTTCCGTTGCTCATGTATATTTTCGATGAAATTGGAAGAAATATATGAGGAGGAGGGATTTTCCATGCTTAAAAAAATATTGTCTATAATAACTGCTCTATTAGTTATAAGCCTTGCTGCTTGTTCATTTCCTCGGGTGCAACCTCCAGACACTGAGTTACCACCGACTGCCCAGCCACAGCAGGAAGGCGAACAAAATCAGACAACACCTGCACCGACACAGCAGACTGATATGACTGATAATTTGCCAAAGTCCGACGAAGAAGCTGTGGAAGAAAACATTAACAGTTTTGATATCAGCAATGACCATGATATCACTCGTCAAGCTGAATCATTATTGATGACTCAAATAAACACAGCTATAGACCAAACGGAAATCACACAGCTAACTGAGGGGAATCCCGACAATCCCAGTGGTGATGTTGTAATGGTTTATGAGAAGCAGCTTCCTGAAAAAATCACCTATGGAGTCAAATATGAGAAATATAATCTCACCTACGACTATTTTCTAATAACTAGTGAAAATGAAGTTACTATCTATGAAAGCCCAAACCCCAACTCCAATAAGGTATGCTCGGCTTTAAACAGTGAGAAGCTTGCTTTACATCAAAAGCTAACAGGTGAATCCGTAGAAGGCTCTGATGTCTGGTATAAAGTTTCATGTAAGGATGATGGCAGCATTGTAACGGGTTACATCCATTCCTCTACTGGCATCACAAGAACTTTTCAGTTTGAGAAGATGCTTGAAGCAATACAAGATTTACAGCAGCAGGTGTCTAAGGGCAAACTCAATCATGTAAGTAATTATAAGAACGCTAATGGTGCTCCACCTAAAAAAGGAGAAGGAGCAACTGATGAGTATGGAATGCGAATCTACCAAAGTGCTCCAGGATACTTAAAAGCTGATACACAATCAGATTTTAGATATGTTCCAGACGGCATGCTTGTTAGAATATTGGAAGACGCTGGTGAGTTTTATCGGACAGAGGTAGATACCTTTAACCAAGAACTTTATATTCCAAAAAACTTTATTGATCCTAATGATGCATTGAGCGATTTTACCCATGCAATTGTCATAGACCGCAACCAACAAAATCAAGCAGCCTTTGAGCTATCTGGTGATGAAATTCGAATGGTCTCCTACACCCTAGCCACCACCGGCCTCCAAGGTCAGTCTTCCTTTGAAACTCCTCTTGGCACATATAAAACTCTGGAGAAAAAAGACCGTTTCCAATATCTCAAGAGTAACTCCAGCGAGATAGCAGGTTATGCCCCCTATGCTATCCGTTTTTGTGGTGGTGCATATGTTCACGGTGTGCCTGTCAATTATCAAGAAAAGGATGGAGAGTTGCTAGATCCAGGCATCATTGAATATCTGCAAACCATTGGAACCTTCCCACGCTCTCATATGTGTGTTAGAAACTTCTCAAGCCATGCAGAGTTTCTTTACAATTGGATAGAGCCTGCAAACGGCGCTGTAATCGTAATCGAATAGTCAGTAACTTGCTTTTAGATAGTTAACTAAATAAACAAGATACAGGAGGTAGTTAGATTATGCAATCACAAGAATGGGGAAATGGTTTCAACACTCCCCCACAATCATATTGGATGGCTTCAGTACCATTTTCCCAGTACGGACCATTAATGGGTAATCTTGACGTGGATGTTGTAATTGTAGGCGGGGGAATAACGGGGATTACCTCGGCGTTTTTACTTAAGCAAAGTGGTCTTAAGGTAGCCCTCCTTGAAGCGACACGGATACTCCATGGAACAACTGGTCATACCACTGCGAAGGTCACAGCCCAACATGATATCATATACTATACTATAAAGAGTAAAATGGATCAGCAAAGCGCTGAGCTTGCCCATGGACTGGGATTTTCTGCAGCTTTTATGGAAGAAATCCCTCTACCTATTAAGATAAAAGGGGCTTTGCGTTTTAACAATCAGGCCCAATTCCATCCAATCAAATATTTACAGGCATTGGCTAAACAGATCCCGGCAAACG
>CAYFSR010000081.1:0-10661 GCA_964345785.1 uncultured Eubacteriales bacterium
GATTACAAAAAGGTCTTGTTGGCCAGCTATTTATTCATCGTCTTCCCGTATGAGCCTAATAAGATTGATAATGAAGTCATTACTAGATTAGACAGACTGGACAGTAATCAAGAATCAGTTAAGCGATTTATACTAAATTCTGATGACACCTTCAAAAAATCAGAAGAGGCTTATGATGTTATCCTAAAATTCAGGGAAGTATTTGCAAAATAAAAAAATAAGAAACCCACTAAACATTGAGATTAGTGGGTTTCTTTTAGATTAAGCGATCATAATTTTCTGAACTAAGCCTTTAGTCTCTTCTCAAGAGCATCCAGCTGTTTATGCATTTCTTCTGGAAGTCTATCACCTAGTTTGGCATAATGCTCTTTAATAGATTCAACTTCTCTTAGCCATAGATCTTTGTCTACGTTAAGCAGTTCAGCCATATCTTCGTCACTTACATCAAGGCCTTCGGTGTCAATGGCGTCAGCGGTAGGCATATTACCAATAGGAGTTGCTACTGCATCTGCTACACCTAAGTCTCTTTCGACGATCCACTTTAGTACACGGCTGTTATCGCCGAAACCGGGCCATAACCATTTGCCGTCTTCGGTTTTACGGAACCAGTTTACATAGTACAATCTGGGCAATTTTGCTCCAGCTTTTGTTCCAATGTCTAACCAGTGCTGTAAGTAGTCATTAACGTTGTAGCCACAGAAGGGTAACATTGCGAAAGGATCGCGACGAACCTGACCGATTTTGTCAGAAATAGCAGCAGCTGTGATTTCAGAACCCATGATAGAGCCCATGAATACGCCATGGTTCCAGTCGAAGCTTTCATGAACCAATGGAACAGTACTTGGACGACGTCCGCCTACTAATATAGCAGAAATCGGTACTCCGGCAGGATCTTCCCACTGGGGATCAATTGAAGGACATTGGCTGGCAGGAGCTGTGAAACGAGCATTTGGATGCGCAGCAGGCTTATCTGAAGCAGGTGTCCAGTCATTTCCTTGCCAGTCAATCAGGTGATCAGGAGCATCTGTTCCAATGCCTTCCCACCATACATCGCCATCATCTGTTAATGCAACGTTGGTGAATATAGTGTTCTTTTCTATGCTATGCATAGCGTTAGGGTTAGAATCCATAGAGGTTCCAGGTGCAACACCGAAGAAACCTGCTTCTGGGTTTATTGCGTATAGTTGTCCATCATCGCCAAACTTCATCCAAGCGATGTCGTCGCCAACAGTTTCAACTTTCCAGCCGGGAATTGTAGGAATAAGCATTGCCAGGTTGGTTTTTCCACATGCACTTGGGAAAGCACCTGTAATATATCTTTTGTTTCCTTTTGGATCAGTAAGGCCAAGAATCAGCATATGCTCAGCTAACCAGCCTTCTTCCTTAGCTTGTACAGAAGCAATACGAAGTGCGAAGCACTTTTTACCTAATAGAGCATTGCCGCCGTAACCGGAACCATAAGACCAAATTTCCTTAGTTTCTGGGAAATGACTGATGTATTTTTGTTCAATAGGTGCACAAGGCCATAGTACATCTTCTTGACCTTCTTCCAAGGGATATCCAACTGAATGCAGGCATTTTACAAACTCGCCATCTTCACCTAGGACATCAAGAACAGCACTGCCTATACGGGTCATGATGCGCATATTAACAAAAACATAAGGACTGTCAGTTATTTCAACACCGATTTTTGAGATAGGAGAACCGATAGGACCCATAGAGAATGGGATTACATACATTGTTCTACCTTTCATTGAACCCGTATATAAATCTGTCATTGTAGCCTTTAGTTCAACGGGATCAATCCAGTTATTGGTGGGACCAGCATCTTCCTGTTTTTCGGAAGCGATAAATGTTCTGCCTTCAACTCGGGCAACGTCAGATGGATCACTGCGGAATAAATAAGATCCAGGTCTTTTTTCTTGATTTAGTCTGATAGCCATACCGGAGTCAACCATCTCTTGTAAAAGACGGTCATTTTCTTCTTGGGAGCCGTCACACCAGTAGATTTGATCAGGCTGACACATTGAAGCAATTTCATCTACCCATGCTTGTAGCTTTTTGTGTTTAATCATTTCTTCACCACTTTCTTATTATTTGCTTATAAAATTTAATGCAAGACATAAGGAATCACATTAAAAAATAATTGACAATATCAAGATACCACAGCTCTTGAAAGATTATGTACTACTGAAGCTTCAAAGCCCAGTTATCCCATTAAAATATCATCACAGATGATTTGGAATATGTAAAAGTGAATAATCGGGTTTCAAAAGTTTCATTTTACGTAAATCTTTGTTGTGAAAATATTGCCAATAAAACAACAACATTATATCTTAAAACTGGCATTTTTACAAGCAAAAATCCATAATTCTATAATGGAAAATTCCAGCTTGCAAAATGCAAGACATATAAAAATAAATATTAACCTGTATAATAATCAACAGCTTGCCATAAATTCAAACAACTAACTTGCAAAAATCTTTTTCTGCTGACAATGTAGCAAATAAATTGTAAAAAACTTATACAGCAGATTCAGATTTCAGCCCTAGTAGTTCTACAGCATCCTCGCGCATTTTATATTTAAGGATCTTACCAGCTGCGTTCATGGGGAAGCTCGTCATAAAAATAACGTACTTCGGAGTTTTATGCTTAGCCATATGAGAACGAATGTATTCTTTTAGTTCATCTTCCGTCATTTTTTCGCCTTCCTTCAAAATGACACAGGCAGTTATTTCCTCACCATATTGCTTGTCGGGTACCCCAATAACCTGAACATCACTGACTTTAGGATGGGTATAGATAAAATCCTCGATCTCCTTTGGATAAATATTTTCACCACCACGGATAATCATATCTCGAATACGGCCGGTAATTTTGAAATATCCATTGGCATCCCTTTGAGCCAGATCGCCAGTGTGCAGCCAACCGTCTTCATCTATTGCAGCCGCAGTCGCTTCTGGCATCTTATAATAGCCCTTCATGATATTATAACCTCTGGCAACAAACTCTCCATCCATTCCATCAGGCAGTTCTTCGCCAGTTTCAGGGTTAACAATTTTGCACTCAATTCCAGGGAGTGGTCTACCTACGGTTTGTACTCTTAGCTCAAGAGGATCGTCTACTCGGCTTTGGGTACATCCTGGAGATGATTCCGTCTGACCAAATACTATAGTTATCTCAGACATGTTCATCTTCTCAACTACGTCTTCCATAACCTTAATAGGGCAGGGGCTGCCTGCCATTATACCTGTTCGTAAGTGCGAAAAGTCAGTACTAGCGAAGTCTTCATGGTTCATCATGGCAATGAACATAGTGGGTACACCGTTAATGCAGGTGATCTTCTCCTTGTTTACGCAGTCAAGCGACCTTTTGGGAGAAAAGCTTGGGATGGGGCACATAGTAGCTCCGTGAGTCATGGCAGCTGTCATAGACAAAACCATTCCGAAACAGTGGAACATAGGTACATGAATCATCATACGGTCAGCAGTGGATAAATCCATACAATCGCCAATGCACTTACCATTGTTTACTACATTATAGTGGGTGAGCATGACACCCTTTGGGAACCCTGTGGTACCAGAGGTGTATTGGATGTTACAAACATCATGCTTGTTAATGGAATACATGCGACGATATACTCTGTCTAGTGGAACCTGTTCGGACATGCTAACAGCTTTTTCCCATGTAAGGCAACCATTTTGCTCAGAGTCTATGGTGATGATGTTGCGCAAAAAGGGCAGACGTCGAGTGTGAAGAGGTTTGCCTGCTTCTGCAGTTTCCAATTCAGGACAGATTTCCTTCATAATCCCGATATAGTCCGAATCTTTGTGGCCATCAGACATTACCAGAGTATGGGTATCCGATTGTCGCAGTAAATATTCTGCCTCATATATTTTATAGGCAGTGTTAACTGTGACCAGTACAGCCCCGATCATTGTGGTAGCCCAGAATGTAATATACCACTGTGGCACATTAGTTGCCCAAATTGCTACATGGTCTCCAGATCTTACACCCATGGCTATCAGTGAACGAGCGAAGGTTTGCACATCATCACGAAATTCAGTATAGGTTCGAGTATAGTCCAAAGTCGTATAGCGGAAGGCATATTGGTCAGGAAATTCCTCAACCACTCGATCGAGAACTTGTGGGAATGTTAAGTCAATTAGGACGTCTTTTTCCCAAATATATTTTCCTGTTTTCCTGTTGCTGTCATAAAGGCGGCTTCGGGTTATAGCTCCTTTTTGAAATCGTTTCATATAATCTGCAAAGTGGGGGAATACAATACCGGCATCTTCCAGGACGGAAGCCCAGCGCTTAACCCACTCGAGGGAAACATAGCCTTCATAGTTGATAGACTGGAGGGCTTTCATCATATCCTCTATAGGCAGATCTCCTTCTCCCATAAGGCGGTATTTAATTACGCCGTTGTCAACAATAGAGTCTTTAATATGAACATATTTTATATATGCACCCAAGTTTTGTACTGTCTGGCCTGGGGCTTCGCCTGCATGTCGATAGGGATGATGTACATCCCAAAGTGCAGCAACTGAATCACTGGCTGCTTGCTCCAATAATTCACGAAGTCGATTAGTGTCTGCATATACACCATTGGTTTCCACTAGAAGGGTAACTCCATGTTCTTCGGCAACGGGTATAAGGCGTCTTAACTGTTGTAACACCACCTGGTCATCTACATCGCCAGTTACATGTGGCTCCAAGTCAGCTAAAATCCTGATGTAGGGGGTGTTTAACTTGGATGCCAGCCGAATGTACTGAAGAATCTCATTGTAATTTGCTTCTGCTTTATCTTCAAATTTTAGACAGCAACCGGAAGAGAGGCAGGGGATCTCCAAGCGTAGTGAATCCAGCTTCTCGATAGTGTGATCCAGTTGCTCACATGTAAAGGGTTGGGCTTGCACAGCAAAGATGTCCTTGCCCAAGCCACGAATTTCGATTCCAGAATATCCCATATCCTTGGCCATGGAATAGATTTCGGTCCAGCTGAAATCTGGACATCCTAATGTTGAAAATGCTAATTTCATATTTTACTCTCCTTTTCTTGAAGCAGAGGGACGGTTCTCTTGCTTCCTTTTGCCCAAGTCTCTCTTCCTTCAGTCTTCAAAGCATAGACTTCATCCAGAAAACTTGAACTTTATAGCCGGGGACGGTTCTCAATTTTCATACAATTTAAATAGTTTTGGGTAAATAAAAAAGCTTCCGTCCCTGCATAGTTAATACAAGAGACGAAAGCTTAAACTTCCGCGGTACCACTCTAATTGGTAATAAGGTATAGTTATACCCTATGTACCCAGCTTATAGGCATCGATAATAAATATAATGCCTTCTCTTGATAACGGTGAGAAACCCGTTCACACTTACTTGCCAAATCCATAGAAAATGGTTTTAGGTGGACTGCTCAAGGGGGAGTTTACTCATGGTTCGGGCACTGTTTCGCAGCAGGCAACAGCTCTCTGAAGCTCCGTTTACATGGTGTTTTCCCTGTCAATGCATTTTGATATACATTAGACATCTTATCACAAAAATGAATCTTTGTAAAGCGCTTTTTTTACTCAAGCGACTCCCAGCGCCCTGAAACCCCACAAGGAAGCACCAGCCCACTACCAGTAACAGGTAGACCTACTCCATCAGCAGCGGTTTTTCCACCATATCGTTTATTTAACGTGATAGTTAGGATGTTATGGAGTACAGCAGGAGCTAATGCAGTAGTATAGGAATTAATGAGGAAAAACAAGGGATTAGGAGAGAGTACCTGGCTGCAAAGCTCCACCAGTCCATAAAGCTCGTTTTCGATTTTCCATACCTCACCATTGGGTCCTCTTCCAAATGAAGGAGGGTCCATTATTATTCCATCGTATTGACGACCACGACGAATTTCTCGTTGCACAAATTTAACCACATCGTCTACTATGAACCGTACTTTCCGGTGCTCCAGCCCTGACAGCTGAATATTTTCCTTTGCCCAGCTAACCATCCCTTTGGAGGCATCTACATGACACACCTCTTCTGCTCCAGCAAAAGCGGAAGCCACAGTTGCACCACCAGTATAGGCGAAGAGGTTCAATACCTTGACAGGTTCTTTACGGCTTCTGATTTTTTCAATTATCCATCTCCAATTTACAGCTTGCTCTGGAAATAAGCCTGTATGCTTTAAACCCATGGGTTTTACATGAAAAACCAAGTCCTTGTATGTGATATTCCACTCCTCAGGAAGGTTTTGAAAGTATTTCCAAGAGCCCTTGCCTGAATCTTTTCGTAGGAAGTGAGCATGGGCTTTATTCCAGAGCTTTTCATCTGAAGCCGGCCAGATTACTTGAGGTTCAGGCCTTCTGAGAATGACATCACCCCAGCGCTCAAGCTTTTCACCTTTGCCCAAATCTATTATTTCATAGTCCTTCCAATCATTTGCTAAAAACATTATGGATGACCTCCCGAATTGTTTACTATAAGTACTCCAATATTATCGTTTTACTTTTATAAGCTTCTTACCTTTTCAAATTTTATAAAGCTAATTGAAACAACTTACATATGTTTCATTTTAGGAAAAAGCGTCCAGTATTAGGATAGGCGCACAATGCTGTTTCTATTGCTTTTTTAATTATACCAATGTAAACCATACTTAGCAATTAGCATAGTAATTTGGAGCAATTGATGAGCTGTGGATAGTTTGACTTTGCCTCACTCAAGACATATAATTAGATAGTTATTTTATAGTGATTTTTGTGTTTTTGTAAGATACTGTTAGGGTGGTATATACTTGAATGGAGGATTCAATGTTTTATAAATATGAAACCCATTTTCATACATCTGAGGTTAGTAAGTGTGGAAGAAGCACTGCTGTGGAAATGGTAAGAGCACATAAAAAAGCTGGCTACACTGGTGTCTTTGTTACCGACCATTTTGTTAATGGAAACTGTACAGTACCTAGACATCTTAGCTGGAAAGACCAAATAGATTTGTTCATGCAAGGCTATGAATTAGCATATGAAGAGGGGAAAAAGATAGGATTGGATGTATTCTTTGCATGGGAGTATGTCAATAGCCCCTATGGAGAGGATTATTTAACCTATAATCTGGGTTATGATTTTTTGATTGCCCATCCAAAGCTGTACAAGCTTCCCTTTGAGGAATATTCCAGGGTAGTTAGAGAAAACGGTGGATATATTATTCACGCACATCCATACCGAACAGCGGATTACATCCTTTATGAACCAAATCCCAAAGTGGATCTAATCGATGGGGTAGAAGTGAACAATACGACATCGGATTCGCCTCACAATCACAATGAACGTGCTTGGGAACTGGCTCGGGCTAACCCTCAGTTATTGCGGATTTCCGGTACAGATATTCATAGTGTCGACATAGTAGGATTGGGTGGGGTAGCTTTTCCGTATCAAATTAAGAGCAGTCAGCATTTCATCGATTCCTTAAGAGCAGGAGACGGTTACTTGATTATCGATGGTCAAATAACTGATATGGAAGGAAATATAGTAGATAAAGCCGTATAGGGGTGGCTACATGTTTGGGTACATTCTGCCTGACAAACCAGAGCTAAAAATTCGGGAGTATGAAGTATATAGAGCTTATTATTGCGGTGTATGCAAGGCAATTCAAGTAAACCACGGGATTCTCCCAAGGTTTACTTTAACTTATGATTCTGCATTTTTGGCACTTTTTTTAGCTTCGCTTTATGAAGAACAAAATTCTACAAAGAGCGTAAGGTGTATCTTGCATCCAATGAAAAAAAGGAAAATTGTAGCAAACACCCAAATAATGGACTATGTTGCAGATATGAATGTCCTGCTTTCCTGGCTCAATCTTGAGGATAAGTGGAATGATGATAAATCTAAAATTGCATATACAGGGATGTTGGCACTAAAATCAGCCTACAAACGGGTAAAATCCAAGTATCCACATAAAAGTCAGGTCGTTATAAACCATCTAAAAAAATTATCTCAACTGGAAGACGAACATTGCGACTCCATAGACGAGGCAGCAGAGCCTTTTGCCAAATTAATGGAGGAAATTATTCAGTTTGACTACTTAAGTTGGGATAAAAGAAACGAGAAAGTGATTCCATGGATAGGTTATCATGTTGGAAAATGGATTTATACCATAGATGCCTTTGACGACCTGGAAAAGGACATCCAAAACAAAGCCTATAATCCTTTCTTATATCAATACACGTATCAAGGGGAAGATATTGCAGAATTTCGAGCTGGATTGCAAAGAGATGCAGAATTCAATCTAATCAGCACCTTGAGTGAAATAGGCAGAAGCTTCGAGCTATTGGATTTTAAGCAGAATAAAGACATTGTCGGTAATATAATATATTTGGGGATGCAGAAGAAGACAGAGACAATATTGGGAAGGGGAAAGTGCTTTGAGAGACCCATACGAAGTGCTGGAAATCAATAAGGGGGCAAGTAAACAGGAAATCCAAAAAGCATATCGCAAATTAGTTAAGCAATATCATCCGGATCAGTACCGAGATCATCCCTTGGCTAAACTTGCGGAAGAAAAACTAGCTGAGATCAATGCAGCATATGACATGTTGATGAAAAATGGCAATACTTCTGGAAGCTATAGCAGCAACGAATCACGGAGCTCCGGAAATACTAATTACGGAAATGCAAATTCGGGTTATTCTGATTCTTTTTATCAACAGATAAGAGTAAATATTAATAACAGGAATCTTAGTGCTGCTGAGCAGATGCTGGATCAAATGAATAACCGAACTGCCCAATGGTATTATCTTAAGGGGATTGTCTTGCAGAGGAAGGGATGGTACAGCGAGGCGGTAAATCATTTTAGGACAGCGGTCAATATGGAGCCGGGGAATCCGGAGTATCGTAACGCACTCAACGCTATGAGTAACAACAATCAGGCGTATCGAGATCGGTCTGGACATTATGGAAATAGTGGTATGGATGTCTGCGATATATGCCAATGCCTTATCTGTACGGATTGCTGCTGTGAATGTATGGGAGGAGACTTCATCACATGCTGCTAAATAAAACGAGCACAAAAGAAATAGCCCTAGGTGGCATTATGCTGGCTCTTTCTGTCATAGTCTTGTATGCGGAATCTCTGGCTCCCACAGGCAGGCTTTCTCTATATGCTCTAAGTTCGTTTTTTGTATCATTTATAGTCTTGGAATCAGGCATAAGGGCAGGATGGTTGTTTTATTTGGCTTCTTCCTTGTTGAGCTTTCTCATAGTACCAGATAAGTTAGGCTTGGTACCATATTTTCTGTTTTTTGGCATATATGGACTTATAAAACATTACTGTGAGAAAATCCGCAACAAAGTAGTAGAGTTTGTACTTAAATATGTCTATTTTAATCTTTGTCTAGTCGCGGCTTGGTTCTTAGTCAAAGAATTATTTCTTACCCGAGTTGAGTTGCCGATATCTGAATGGCTGATTATTATAGCATTACAAATAGTGTTTTTCATATATGACTGGATCTATTCTTTGGTGATTCAAGCATACCGGGAGAGGATCGGAAAGCTACTGTAATATCTTCTCAAAAGCCAATCTCTTATCTCCATTCTCTAAATATATAATGCCACAATACTGATATCCGCATTTACCAAGGAATCTCCTCATAGGTAGATTATCCTCATGGGTATCAATTTTAACACTACGCACACCCTTACTCAAAGTAAGCTGCTCAATATATTCCATCATCTTAGCTGCAGCACCTGTATTTCTATATGCAGATGACACTGCAACTCGATGCACCACGGCATAATCTCCAAGGGTCAGCCATTCACCCTCAAATATCTGACGATAGGTTTTCTCTTCATCAAAAAACACAGCTGCAGTTCCTGCCAGTGTTCCATTGTGTACCAACACATAGCTACAACCTTGCTTTATATCATTTCCGATTATTTGCTCATCTGGATATCCATCTTTCCATTGGTCCAGATTATTATGGTTCATATATATTTTAGCTTGCCGAATAATTTCCATTATAGCTGGAAGATCATCAAAGCTCGCATTGCGAAACTCCATTGTTTCTTGTTTATTGTTGGTTTCAATATTACTCATTTGCTCTTTGATAAACATGCATACTTTCCTTTCATTCCATGTAATATATACGGTCATTATACACTATCAAACTTTGGACAAGCAACACCATCAGTTTATGATTTTTACTGGCTTTTTAATTTGTCGCAAAATAATAGTTTCTTAAGTACATATGGATAGATCAGTGTATATTAAAGTTAGTGTAAATTATTGCAGAGTGTACTTAACTAGCTTTAAATATATTTTGCAAAAAGTGAGCAAAAAGTCAACTAGTGCATGGATATTTACCGTTTTAAGCTGCTTTTTGACGATATTTGAGCAAAAAATCGACTAATGCATTGAATTTTCATTAAAAACATTGCATTAATTGAAAAAATGCTCAAAAAACCTCGAAAACCACCCAAACTTGCAGCAAAAGCCTGCACTACTTGATTTTTTGCTTATAAATGACTAGATTACAAGTGTAATCAATACACTACTTGAAAATTTGCACAAACTGGCTTGGTTCTTATAGATTCAGGACCGCTAATACGGTATTTGACCGCTTCTCGCGATGAATTCTGCCCGTAATGAACTTTGTTCGCAATGAACACAAAAGCGATGAACTC
>CAYFSR010000082.1:0-10541 GCA_964345785.1 uncultured Eubacteriales bacterium
CTGTTCTTTTTCCTACTACTGGTAATTATTTTCTGTAACTGCGGATTGTTCCGATCTGGCTCTGAGCTACTGTTCTTCTTCTTGATTCTAGTAGTTCTATTCAGTGGTGGATCTTTATTCCGTGGCTTTGGAGTAGCTGAGGCATAAGGACTAACAGCTGGTGATATTAGCGCAAGGGTAATTTATACAAAAGATAAAGAACAAGGGAGAAGTCACATCTAAGTGGCTTCTTCTTTTTTAAGTGAAGCATGGGGACGGTTCTCGTGCTTCATCTTAGTAATAATATATGATTTATTATTTTATGCGAACAGTAACCATAAATCATTTTGTCATAACTCGACAAAAGTTTCGATAGAAGTAAAAGTGTTAATAGGGTAGAATAAGGAATAAGCTTAACTTAGTATAAGTATATAATAGTAAAGACTTGAACAAAGAGGGAGAAGAGTAATGCATGAAAGTTCTTTTTTTATCGGTTACAGCGGGACAAGGTCATAATCAGACAGGTAAAGCTGTTATGGAGTGCCTTCAATATAAGCTTATAGATTGTGTGATGCTGGATACCTTTGAGTACATTAATCCCGTCCTAAAGGAATCTATTTCTCAAGGATATCTGATTTCTACCAAGCTGACACCAAAATTATTTGGCAGGATGTATCGATTGGCAGAAAAACTTGAGGAGAATGATGTTAAGCTTTCTATTAACAAATTAACCAATTCGGCACTAGCCAAGAAATTAATCAATTATATTGAGGGATACCAGCCAGATGTAATTGTATGCACTCATCCTTTTTCTGCGCAAATTCTTACACAGCTTAAAAACAAGTATGTAACAGCTAAAAGCATCGGCATCATAACCGACTATACCATCCATCCCTTCTGGGAGGATACTTATTTGGATTATTATGTAATTGCAAACGAGTTACTTACCAGGCAAGCTGTCAAGAAAGGTTTACCTGTGGAGAGGCTGATGCCCACTGGAATTCCTATTCACAAGAAATTTGCTGAAAAGATTCCGGCTGAAGAAGCTAGAGCAATGTTGAACATCGAAAACAAAGATACAATTCTTGTTATGAGCGGCAGCATGGGTTTTGGTAATGTTACTAAAGTTATAAAACAACTGGACGATCTGGATATGGATTTTCAGATTCTTTCGGTATGTGGCAACAACAAAAGCTTGCATGAGAAGATAGAAGAGATGATTCCTCGTAAAAAGGTTTACAATTATGGTTTTGTGAACAATGTAGATATTATGATGGATGCTGCAAACTGCATGATATCAAAGCCTGGTGGACTAACTGTATCGGAAAGCATGGCCAAGGGATTACCCATGGCCATAGTTAATCCAATCCCAGGTCAAGAGGATCGAAATGTGGAATTTTTACTAAATAATGGGCTAGCCATGAAGATTACAAAAACCTTTCCAATTGATGAAGCTGTATATCAGCTACTATCTAATAGTGACAAGGTCCAGTCTATGATTAATCAGATGGCTAAAGTTGCTCGCCCTAACTCGGCTATGGAGTTAACTGAGTTTATAATGAGTTTGGATGATAAAAAATAATCACCCTTGCATTGCCGTGCAGGGTGATTATTTTAAAACCCATCATTTATAAGCCTTTTTTATTAAATCTATTTTAGACAGTACCCTTTGAAACAGATAATCCACTAAAGTAATAGCAGTCATAGCTTCTACTACAATTACACCACGGGGGACTATAATTGGATCATGTCTGCCATCGATTTGTACTTCCACATTGTTACCTTCTTTATCAACTGTTTTTTGAGCAGCATGAATTGAAGGAGTCGGCTTGAATGCAGCTCTAAAGATAATAGGAAATCCATCGCTTATTCCGCCTACTATACCTCCAGCATGGTTTGTAAGCTTAGTAAGATTCCCTTCATCGTCATAACGGTAATTGTCATTGTTCACTGAACCAGGATTCTTTGGCGCATTAAAGCCACTGCCAATTTCAAAACCTTTTATGGCACCTATTGAAAAAATAGCCTTAGCTAAAGCGGCATCCAGTTTCTCAAACACTGGTTCTCCTACCCCAGCTGGCATCCCTTCAACTATGCACTCCACTACGCCCCCTGCAGAATCTTCTGCGTCCTTTCGTTTGTAAAGCAAAGCCTCCGCTCTAGCAGCGGCTTCTTTATCTGGCATCACAAGAAAGTTTCGATAAATTTCTTCTCGGTCAAATTTATTTTTGTCTATTTCCACGTCACCAATGGAAAGTGTGTAAGTGGTAATCTGTATACCAAATTCACTTAGAATTTTCTTGGCAATAGCTCCTGCGGCCACCCGAGCAGCAGTTTCACGCCCAGAGGAACGTCCGCCTCCACGGTAATCACGAAAACCATATTTTTGATTATAGGTATAGTCGGAATGCCCTGGTCTAAAAATTTTAGATATTTCAGTATAGTCGTAAGGACGTTGATTGGTGTTATATAGCACAAGTGAAATAGGGGTACCTGTAGTATAACCCTCGAAAACGCCTGATAATATATCAACCTGGTCATTTTCTTTTCTCGGGGATGAGAAAGGAGACTGACCAGGTTTTCTTCGGTCTAAATCCTTCTGAATATCTTCTATGGTTAAAGGTACTCCTGCAGGACATCCGTCGACGACTACGCCCAATGCTTTACCATGGGATTCACCCCAAGTGGAGATGCTGAAATTCTTACCAAAAATCGAACCTGACATGTTATTTCCTCCAGTCTAACTAACTAACTAACTATCTATATCTATCTATTACTGCGCCTAGATTACCACTTTCGCACAATTTCCTATCAATCGATTTCGCATCATGTGAAAGTTTTTCACCTGAATACTGCTTTGATAAGAATCATCTTTAGGCTATAATAAAACAAATTTACTCTTTTTACAAGCCACGGCACTTGATTAATGCTATAATAGAATAAACTTAAAAAGTAGAACTTAACCTGGAATCTAACCAATAGAAGTCGGAATTCTAAAAGTAAGATAAATATAGAGACACTTAGAGAAAATAGAGGAAGGGGTTTTAAAAATGAACATTACCACACCATATCAACATAACCAATCCCTGCTGGCCAATGTTACGCCTGCAATGCGCTATGACGGTTCAGAGCCATTCGAAGACTGGCAGATACGGGCCACACAAAAACTCAAGGAGTTGTTAGGACTTCCATTTATTAAATGTGATGAAAAATTATCAGTGGAATTCACAAAAGAGGACGAGGAGTTCCTAGAGATTCGCTTTCGCTTTCAAAGCGAAGAAGGATACTTTGTACCCTGTCACCTACTAATCCCCAAAGGGATCGAAGGCCCCATACCTGTTACGATTTGTCTTCAAGGTCATTCCACTGGAATGCATATTTCATTAGGAAGACCTAAATATGAAGGAGATGAGGAGACAATAAAAGGCGGGGATAGGGATTTTGCCGTTAGAGCGGTCAAAGAAGGTTATTGCGCCTTGGTTATTGAGCAAAGGAACTTTGGTGAATGCGGGGGAAATGAACAAGGACCTGACTGCTACAATTCATCAATGACAGCTTTACTGATAGGAAGAACCACAGTTGGCGAACGAGTATGGGACATACAAAGAGCAATTGATGTTCTGGAAAAGCACTTCCCCCAGGTTGATACCAACGAAATCGTTTGCATGGGTAATTCAGGTGGAGGAACTGCGGCATTTTATGCTGGCTGCCTGGAACCTCGCATTAAGTATTGCATGCCAAGTTGTGCTGTATGTACATATGAGGATTCGATTGCTGCTATGAGACACTGCTCATGCAATTATGTACCTGATATTCGAAAGTATTTTGAAATGGGTGATCTGGCAGGGCTGATTGCTCCACGATATCTGGTCATAGTTTGCGGAAAAGAAGACATGATTTTTCCTTTGCATGGTGTTGAGGCGACTTTTGAACTAACCAAGTCACTTTACAAAGCAGCGGACGTAGAAGATCGTTGTGCACTTGTTATTGGAGAAGAAGGTCATAGATTTTATGCTGATCAGTCCTGGCCTGTGATGAATCGATTCGTAAGAAATACGAAATAAACTAGTATTCTGTAACTTAGATCTTATCAGTATGTCGAGGAATCTAGACAGAAAAGACCGACCCAATTGGTCAGGATGACATTGAAAATAAGTTGCAATTTTATAGGAGGAAGAAAAAAATGAGATTGGTATTATGCGGTGATCTTACACCAACTGATAATACAAAACCCTACTTCGAGAAAAAAGATATTCAAACCTTATTTGGACGAGTGCCAGAGGTGTTCAGTACAGCGGACCGGGTGATAGTCAATTTAGAGTGTGCATTGACGACATCGGACAATGCCATCAAAAAGTTCGGTCCAAACCTAAAGGCAGACCCGATCTGTGCAGAGGTCCTCAAGGAAGTAGGAGTTACTGATTGTGGACTAAGCAATAATCATACCTTTGATTTTGGTAAAGAGGGATTAACGGATACAATTCGCCACTTGGAACAAAACGGATTACTGTGGACCGGCGTAGCGGAAAACGATACTGATTCCCGTAAACCTCATTTTATGCAGATAGGTGATGAGAAGATAGCTCTAATCACAGTCTGCGAGCATGAATATACATATGCTTTACCTGATCGTATGGGCGCCAATCCATATGATGAATACCTTACCATGGAAGATATTCGGAAGGCAAAATCGGAAGCCGACCATGTAATCGTAATGTATCATGGCGGTAAGGAGCATTGCAGATATCCTTCACCGCGCTTAAGAAAGCTGTGTCAAGCTATGGTTAAGAACGGTGCTGATGTTGTTTTGTGTCAGCACAGTCACTGCATAGGCTGTTATGAAGAATATGAAGGGTCTCATATACTTTATGGGCAGGGTAATTTCCATTTTGTAGAGTATATTGAATCTGAGGGATGGCGTTCAGGTTTTGTAGTTACCCTTGATATTGAAGACGATATAAAAATTTCTTTTATACCTATTGTTGAGAACAAAGAAGGCACTGGCATTGACCTTGCTACTGGGGAAGAGAAGGAGAAACTGCTTACTGAATTTGAAGAAAGAAACAAACAGCTTGAAACAGATCAGTGGCTGGCAGGCTGGGAAGAATTTTGCAAAAGTGTAAGAGAGTCTTATATATCAGCAATTAGTAAGGCTTACACAGAAGAAAGTGACGAGCGCAATAACCATCACTTTGCTCATTATCTGGATTGTGAGGCTCATACAGATGTTTGGCGGACTCTTTGTAAAACATGGAACCACACTAACGAGAAATAGTATAGAAAAAACCCTATGAAGCGCGGTGACGTGAAGCGCGGGGACGGTTCTCCTGCTTCCATTAGATAGGGAGATGTTATTAATGATAAGAACAGCAGTTATAGGTCTAGGCATGGGGTTAAATTATCATGTGCCTAAAATAATTTCTCATCCAAATTTTGAACTAATAGCGGTATCTGATGTGAGCCTGGAAAAGCTTGAGCTGGCAAAAGAAAAATATAATGTATTAGGGTATGAGGATGCATATAAAATGATGGTAAATGAAAAACCGGATTTGGCTGTTATAGCGTCTCCTACTCAATTTCATGCAGAGCAGGCCATCCAAGCGATGGAGCTGGGAATTGATGTATTTCTTGAGAAGCCTATGGCTAGAGATACCCAAGAGGCACAGAAAATTTACGAAGTTAAGAAGAGAACAGGCAGAAAATTAATGGTTTTCCAACCTCATCGTGCTTTTGCTGATACTATTACTGTGAAAAGCATACTGGAAAAGGGGATATTAGGGCAGGTCTACATGATTAAACGTACAATGTCCTGTTTTTTCATTAGAACTAATTGGCAAGCCTACAAGAAAAATGGTGGCGGAACCTTGAATAATCACGGTTCTCACTTCATCGATCAGATGTTGTATCTTTCTGGAGGTAAACCGGATAACGTAAGCTGTGAGCTGCTAAAAGTAGTGGCAACAGGTGATGCAGACGATTGTGCAAGAATAATGATCAAGACAGACAGTCGAATGCTGCTGGATATAGAAATGAATATGGTTTCATCCATGAATCTAACACCATGGGTAATTCAAGGAACTCGTGGTACTGCAATGTATACAGTCAACGATGAAGGGAAACCGGTAATCCGTGCAAGATACTGCAAATCAGATGTAGAATTGGAAAAGTCGGTTTACCTTCCAACAGGCACTGTAAACGAACCTGCTGAGCATCCGTGGCAGATAGAAGATTTTGAGATAAAAGAGGAATATGCATTAAACTATTATGATTTATGTTATGAGTACTATGGGTTAGGAAAAGATCCATTTGTTCCATTAGAAGACACACTAACTGTAATGGAAGTTCTGGAAAAATGCCATGAGGTAACTGGTAAATATTAATTAGAATTATATAGCAGGAGGTTTGGATGATGAATCATTATTTACCTTACATAGACCAGAAATATATGGTGTCTATTCGCAGGCAGCTCCATATGTATCCAGAGCTCGGCTTTGACCTGCCTATCACTCTTAAATTGGTTAAATCCGAATTGGATAAGATGGGGGTTGCATATACCGAAAGGTTTGGCAAGAGCTGCATAGTAGCTTATATAAATGAATGCATGACAGATTTTAGTATAGGGCTTCGGGCGGATATGGATGCATTGGCTATACATGAAACAAATGATGTTGAGTATAAGTCGCGAATAGACGGTGCGATGCATGCCTGTGGTCATGATGTACATACAGCTGTGCTTTTAGGTACGTTGAAAGCATTGAATCAAGTGAAGGATAAGATAAAATGTCGCTTAGTATTTCTCTTCCAGGCTGCTGAAGAAGGTCTGGATGGGGCTCAAAGTATGGTCGATGATGGCGTGACAGATGAGTTTGACTTTATTTTAGGCTGTCATGTTGATAACACCTTAGAAGTAGGAAATGCTATGTTTAGAAAAGGTGCTACATTTGCATCATCTGATTCATTTCAAATTGATTTATTTGGTAAATCGGGACATGCAGCAGCGCCTCATGCGTCAATAGATGCTATCGCTATTGGTCATAAGATATATAATGAACTCCAGTCTATGGTGAGTAGAGAAATTGATCCATTAATATCTCGTGTGCTCAGTGTTACGATTTTCCAGGCAGGTAATGCCAATAATATAATACCTGACCATTGCGTAATGGGGGGAACAATACGTACTCATTCCAACGATGTTGCTAATTATATTAAGAAACGAATGGATGAGATAATTTCGAATGCAGCATTACAGGCAGGCGGCAGCTGTAGTTTGGAGTTTGGTAGGGGATTACCAGCAGTAATAAGTGACGGTGAGATTGCCCAAAAGCTTTATAATGCAGCACTTAATGCAGGAATTAATGCAAGCTTTAGGGAAACTCCCCTTATGTATGGTGAGGATTTTGCTAATTACCTGAGCGAAAAACCAGGAGCATTCTTCTTTCTAGGAAGCCGTAATACAAAAAAAGGCATTGTGTCGATGACCCATAATAATGATTTTGATGTAGATGAATCATGTCTTGAGGTTGGTGCTAGGATTTATACCCAGTTTGTTTTTGAGAATATGGGTGGACAGAAGTTTTATAATGCATAAATTGAGGAGATATATGAGTACTATTATAATCACCCTAAGATAAGTTTGAGGTCACAATTAAATAGAAAATAATAGATAAAGAGAGAGGATGCAGGTCAGGCCGTTATTAATGGCTTCCGCATCCTCTCTCTTCTTAGTTTAAATCTTACTCAAAACGTAGTTCTTAACATTCTCCATGGACTCATATTCATAAGTCATCTCAGGCATTGTCGTGGTATTTTTAATGTGATGATTATCTTGGAAAGCTTTCCGCAGGATTTCTGATCCTTCGTTATTGAACTCGGGGTGTTTTTTCATGATTCTAGTGATAGCAACTGCAGCTTGTGAAATCACCTGGAAATAAACCTCATTGAAATTTTTAGTATTACTAAAATGATAGTTGAGCTCAGTTATATCGTGGTATAGAGCTTTTTTATATTCATTTGGGTTGCATAGTATCTCTTTAAGAATAGGGACGATCTCCGCATCACCTAGCTTGCCTAAGAGATAAATAGCTATTGCAGTACGAAGCTGATTGGTCCTTCGACAGTCCTTATAATAAAAGCTATTTCGATTTTCTACAATTTCGCGTAGTAGCTCCAAGCTATCTTTATCACCTATAAGGCCTAAAGCAATAGCGCTATTATATCGCAACATCTCATTGGTGTCTTTCACCCATTCCTTTAAGTAGGGGGTTATGCTTTCTCCTATTATTTTACATGAGTATATTGCAATTCCCGGCATATCCGTTGCAAGTTCAGCCTTAATCTGCTCTGGAGAATCTATCCAAACTATTGGTTCTCTACGATAATAATCATCAAATCTAACTCCAAGATTATGATCCTCAGTTAAGCAACCGGTTTCTTCTAATATGGGTTTGATCTCTTCATAGGGTACTTCAGTAGGCTGAATTCCCTTTTTGACAGCTAATGCAGCGATAACACCAGCACTTTCTCCACATTTTTGCATGTCTTGTTTCATACGAAGCAGACTGGCTACATCGTGATCTACGCCTAAATGACGTCCGGCTACCATCAATGATTCATAATCTTTAGGTACAAGACTTTGGACGGTAACTGGTACAGAGAAGCAAGCGGTACTCAAGTTTGCAGCTATATATAAATCCTGCAGATCTTCCGATTCCAGTGCATGATCCTTACCATGCTTATCAAAATCACTGTAGCCATAAAACAAAGTTTCTTTTTCCGGCCTGCCATCAATGACATCCTTTGCACGTATCACTTTTTCAGCTTCAATCAACCGTCCTTCACGTATACCGATGAAAGGGGCGTAGAAAAGAACACGTTGGTCTGGTCTGCTGAACTCGTCTAGAAGCTGGCTGCTATGAGCATGAAGAATACCTTCAGATAATTCAAAAGGATCATATTGGTTAACATATCCGCTATCATGATTAGTTCTGGTAATAACTCCATCGCTTTTAAGAGATACTTGAACACTGGTAAAAGGCCTTGTTTTTCCGTCATTTTCTCTCCCCAAATTGGTTTCACATCCAGCCATAACACAGATAGAAGCATCTGCCGTAGCATCAATTAAAATATCGCAGGAAAAATTCAAAGTTTCCCCTTGGGATAAAACAGAGATGCCTTTTGCTTGTTTGCCCTCCATAAATACCCCTGTAATCACAGTTTCAAGAAGCAAGTCAGAGTTATTTTCAGCAGCTAAATTCTCGAATAAATACTTCTTAGGCTCAACTGTATCAAGAAAAGATTCATCTTTTAGATTTTCGGCTTCTTCGTCCACATTCATATGAAGGCCGCCGCCTTTACCATAGTAATAGCCTGAAACATAACCAACTGTTCCCATACCGCCAGCAGAAGACAGGCGATCTACACCAAGAACGCTGGCTCCATGTTTTCCTGCAGCTATTACAGCGTATATTCCTGCGGTTCCAACACCTGCAACAATCACATCATAGTGCTTATTAAAGACACTTGAATCTACGGTTTTTTCTTGGGGAATTCCATCTACTATTCTTCTATAAATCATCCTAGGAGCCTCCTTCCCAGTTCGACCCCAGCTTGGAAGCTTTCTTCCGGGGTCTTGTAATAAGCGGATGGCAGCAGTGTGTGATTGGTGTTAATTTCTTTTAAACCAAATGCTAATTTATGTTCAAAACAAAATCCAATGGTTACTATTTTCCATGAGTGCAAGTCTTTTGGTCTACCTCGCCAGAAGCTGATTAGTTTATGTCTGGCATCCAACATATTCATTTCAACTGGACATTCCAATTTCATAATCTGAAGTTCGAGGTTTTCATCTGGCTGAGGCACGAAGCTCACTCCTGTGATGTCTGCGAAGCATTCATTAAGTGATTCATTGATGTCATTAGAGGTATTAACATTAGCATTCTCACAATCAGGAGCTTTTTTAACATCATTAATTTCTGTTGCATTTAAATCAGCTGCAGATTCTATGTAATCCGATGAATTCTCATCAGTCTTGTTAATCAGCAAGCAATTAAGTGATTTTCCTATGACATCAGCATCCCGTTCTGTAGTGTCCACTAAAGTCTTTGTCTTTATGATTGAAAAACCAGTACCAGTAAAGATTTCAAGACAATATGTACCATTTATTTCTTTTTGGGTTTTGGAAACCTCGGCGTTTAGTAAGATATCCACTCCTAGGTCTTGAAACTTCTTATAGTACTCTGCTCCCTTGGAATATACATCTGGCAACTTAAAGGTGTTCATATACTCGTAGGCTGCCATTTCTGTAGGATTAATGATGAGCGTTTTTAAATCCTTTTTTACCGTGTGTGCCAAGCCTAAAGCAGCTACGGTTGTACCAATAATGACTAGATCGTAATGCAAATTGGGCCCTCCTTCTTAAAACAAAAATTTAGATTGTAAATTACTTTTCTTTATAATTATTACACTTACAGTGCAATTGAGTTTGTTTAGATGTTTTTCCGAATTTTTTATATCTTCTACTTGTATTATAAAGTAAATTCAAACCATCAACATCTACTTTCTCT
>CAYFSR010000083.1:0-10533 GCA_964345785.1 uncultured Eubacteriales bacterium
TCAAGGACCAATTCCCGCCGCTCATTTCGGCGACTTTTATATCTTAGCAAATCTCAGAGCAATTGTCAACACTTTTTTTATTACCAATTTTGCTCATCTACTTGGCTAGCAATATACATTTAAATATATTATATTGCTTTTCGCCTCCAGTCATCTTGCGACCGGAAATAAATCTTAACATGTCCTGATACAAGTGTCAAGTGGTTATTTTTTAGTGTGTTATTTTTTGGTGTTTTATAGCAATTACTATCTGGGGTATTATCTATATATATAAGCAATTAATATATACTGCAATTTACTATTGGATTTTAAAACGTATAAAAGTTTTCTTTCCTATCTTAATTACATCACCATCTTTTATCATATAATCAAGGTCATTAATCTTTTCTCCGTTAATCTGAACCCCGTTTTGTTTTAACATTCTCCTGAACTCGCTTGTTGATTGCACAAAAGACTTACCCACAAGTATAGGAATTATATCTAGAAGCTTATCATTGTCTTTGTCAATTTTGAGTTCTGGTATATTGTCAGGAATGGATTTTGTCCCAAAAGCTTTATCAAAATATTCAGCTGCCTTTCTAGTATCCTCACTTGTATGGTATAAGGAAGTAATGGCGTTTGCCAATTCATATTTAACATCTCTAGGGTTTTTTCCATTTTCTAATTCCTTCTTAACCTCCTCTATTCTGTCAGGATGCTCATCGGTAGCCAACTCAAAATAGCGAATAATCAGCTCATCTGGAACCTCCATAACCTTTTTAAACATTACATGAGCCTCTTCCTCCACCCCTATATAGTTACCAAGGCTCTTACTCATCTTTTCCACACCATCCAGACCCTCAAGTATTGGCATGAATATAGCTATCTGTTGCTCTTTATCCAAACTCTTTTGTAAAGTTCTACCCATTAAGATATTGAAGGTTTGATCAGTGCCTCCTAATTCTATATCTGCATCGATCTCAATAGAATCATAAGCTTGCATTAAAGGATAAAAGAACTCATGTAGCCCTATGGGTAAATTGTTATTATATCGGTTCTGAAAATCATCTCTTTCTAGGATGCGCGCTACTGTAGTGGTCATAGCAAGTTGAATTACTTTATCGAATGTCAATTTGGAAAGCCACTCGCTGTTATATCTAACTTCTGTCTTCTCTCTATCTAGCACCTTAAACATCTGTTTTTGATAAGTCAAAGAATTTTCTTTAACCTGCTCCTCCGTTAGTGCAACCCTTCCTTTGACCTTTCCAGTGGGATCTCCTATCATACCTGTAAAATCACCAATTATAATAATTACTTTGTGGCCCAGTTCCTGCATCTGCCTGATTTTCCTCAATACCACGGCGTGGCCTAAATGAATATCCGGCGCACTGGGATCCAAGCCTAATTTGATGGTTAAAGGCCTTTCTTCCTTTACGGATCTATCAAGCTTTTTTCTTAATTCCTCCTCATTGACTATGGAATCAATACCTTTCTTCATGATTCGAAGCTGCTCATCTACCGATTTCTTCATATTAATCACCCTTCTTCTAAGAATTTTAAAAATAAAAAGCTCCCATCCTGTTCCAAAGGACGAGAGTTATACTCGTGTTACCACCTAAAGTTTACAGACAACTCGCATTGCCTGCCTTTTCAGGTACGACTTATTTAAGAGAATAAGCGATACCATAGCACTATAACGTGTGCGGGAATCCGCCGCTAACCTACTTGCCTGCTTGGGTTTCATTTGAACTAACACCACTTGTTTGGCTTTTGGCGCGGAGCTCGAAGATGTATTCGCAATAAACTTCCCATGCACCTCTCATCTACCGGTTGCTTTCTGTTTGGTTCTATTACTGCTACTTGTTCTTGTCGTTGCTTCTTTATTTTTTTCTAATATAACACATACAATAGCTGTATGCAAATGAAATTTATCTTATTCTGAAATTTATCTTATTCACTTGGCATTACGCAACCACTTTAATATGTAAACCCTGACTTTTATTTTTATCCATTTAAAAGCAGTATATATTATCTATTCCATAATATCATAGCGAGGTTTTCCTTTGGATATATTCTTGTATTCAATTGCTTCAACAGGACAACCACAGATGCACGCCATACAGTGAGTACAGTTTCCTCTCCATGCAGGTCTGCTGTTATTCATTACTACATTATTAAGCGGACACCGTTTGACACATAATTCACACGAAATACACTTATCCGATACTGTAAACCCTTTGTCACTAACACAAAAGCGATAAAACAGTGAATTGATAGGTCCACTTTTTAACCTTCCTATCAAAGAAGGTGTTATTTTAGGCAAAGGCTTGGAATCAATTATATGGGATGCAATTTCATCAATCTTCGGCTGTGCCTTTTCTATAATCCTCTGTGCTTCTTCCTTATCTGGTACAGGAAACATCGCTATATAATTCTCTGGCAATATAACAAGAGAAAGACCGCAGAAATTGAAACCTTCCTCCAGGCTAAGCTTATGAACATAATGAGCTGCATTTCCGCAATCATCACCAGCTGTCATCACAAAGTATGCATTTCGATTCCCAACGAAAGTGGTTTCCCGAATCCATTTCACAACTAACCTCGGCATCTGCCATGCATAAACAGGCGACACAAATACAAATGGTCGCTCCGATACCAGTTCTTCCTTCTTACAATTCTTAATATGATCATTGATAGAAATCAGTTCATCTCCTATAGAATCCGCTATTTTCTTTGCAACATGCTGACTATTTCCAGTTCCACTGTAATACAAAACCATAAACTTACCTCACTTTTCACAGGTGACATTTTATCGCGTTAATTTTGTCGCGTTAATCTACAAGCTTACATTTTTTATTGTTTGTATACGCAACTTTATTATAATAAGCTAAATCACGCGAACATTATCACAAGTTAAATACATTATATTGGAAATCTAGCTCCAAATCATTATAAGTATATTGTATAATAGAAGTAACCTAAGTTCTAGAGCAACCGATGTCGAATACTAACTGAAAACTTCCAAACATCACTAAACATAATTCTGTTACCAAAAAGGAGAAAACTGATGAAAAGAAAATGGATCATATTATTTGCACTTATGTTATTAGCTATCTTTATATCCGGATGCACAAAGGTGGAAAGTCCCATTGTAGTAATCGATAGATATGCTGAGTTATGGTCGGACCAAGACTTTACGACCATGTATGCTAGTATTTCTACCCAAGATAAAAATCTGATGTACGAAGAAGATTTTGTGAAAGCTTACAAAGACTTTTATGACGCTTTGAAAGTTCAATCGATTAAGGTTGAACACACAGTTGATGAAGAGGACTTAAAAGATGAAATAGAAAAAGAAGAATCTTTAACCCTGCCTGTTAAAGTGGAGATTCAGACTGTATATGGAAGCAAATCCTATGACATAGACATAGATTTAATCAAAGAAGAAATTGAAGATAACGATGTCTGGACAATTCAATGGGATTACAATATGGTCTACGATGGTATGGCTGAAGGCGATACGATTGAAACAACATTTACAACAATGCCTGTAAGAGGCGAAATTTTAGATCGCAATGGTAAGAAGCTAGCAGAGAATGGGCTTGCCATCCAAGTAGGTATTGTCCCGGGCCGTCTAGGGGATATGAAGGATGAGATCATAAGTGATTTATCTGAAACCTTCAACATTTCTAAAGAATTCATTAATAACCGCTTAGGTCTTTCCTGGGTCAGAGATGACACCTTTGTAGATTTACTGAAAATTCCTAAGGATAAGCAATACATGATAGAAGAAATATATGCTAAGAATAAAGGAGCAACCTATAAAGAGATCAACGAAAGAGTCTATCCCTACAAGGAAATTGCAGCACACCTTACTGGTTATTTAGGATACATAAACAAAGAAGAACTGGAGCAAGTAGAAGAATTAGGCTTTACCGCCGACGATAAAACAGGTAGAAATGGCCTAGAGTTCATATTCAACGAAGCCTTAAGGGGGTTACCAGGCAAGAAGGTTGCTATAGTAGATAAAGACGGTGCAGAAAAGGAAATTCTCTTAGAAGAGGAAACTAAAAATGGAGAAGACATACAGCTTACAATTGATATAAATTTGCAATCCAAGCTTCATAATAAGCTACAAGGAGAATCGGGAACAGCTGCTACTATGGATTATAATACAGGAGAAGTGCTTGCTCTAATTAGTTCGCCTTCCTACGATCCTAATAAATTTATTTTAGGAATACGGGATGATGAGCTTAAAAGCCTGCAAGAGTCAATAGAGAAACCACTCATGAATAGATTTACTAACATCTATTCTCCCGGTTCTACCTTGAAACCAATCACCACTGCTATTGCTTTAAGTGAAAATGTAATAGATAGGAATTTTAGTATAGACGTAGAAGGTTTGAAATGGCAGAAAGATGCATCCTGGGGCAGCTATTCAGTTACAAGAGTCAAAGATCCAGGTGAGTCTGTTGATTTAGAAAAAGCAATGATCTATTCGGACAATATTTACTTTGCTCAAGCAGCATTAAAAATTGGTGCGGAGACATTTCTTGAGAGAGCAAAGGATTTTGGGATAGGCGAAAAACTGAATATACGGTATGGAGTTAAAGACTCACAATTAGCTACTGGAAATATGATATCAAATGATATTCTACTTGCTGATACTGGATTTGGCCAAGGTGAAGTGCAGCTTAATATTCTAAATCTTAATAAAGCTTACTCAGCTTTTGTAAATGATGGAAATGTAATAAGCCCTAAGTTAATCGTAGATGATTCTGCTACAGAGAGTACAAACGCAGTTTCTAAAGAAGTGGCCGATGAAGTTTTCAACCTTATGATTAAAGTTGTTGAGGATGAAGAAGGTACAGGTCATGATGCTTATATACCTGGGAAGACCATAGCAGCTAAAACAGGTACTGCTGAAGTTCCTGGTTTAGAAGCAAATACAATAGATGAGCTAGGGTGGTTTGTTGCCATAGATAAAAGTGATAATACGCCCTATATAACATCAATGATGATTGAAAATGTCAAAGACAGAGGTGGAAGCCGTTTAGCGATTGACAGAGTAAAAGCATACATACAGGACTATACCGCAAATTAAGACAAGAGATTGGCTTTCGCACTTGGGAAGTGCACGGGGCACGCAAGCAAATAACAAAACAAAGCCAGCATAAATACAGAATGTTCTATATTTATGCTGGCTTCTTTTTATTCACCCATATCTTTTATTAGCTTAGAGGCATTTAGGTATTTAGACCATATCCTTATTATCCAATTAGTTTGTACAGTGAGTTCTTAAGCCTGGTACCTTTTAACTAGCTGAACAAAGGCATCTACAGCAGACTGTAAGAATTGTACGGTCTCCTGATCATTTACTTTACCATTCTCATCCAACAGCTCGTGGGTCTGACCAATATAAACTTCAGGCTGTTGAACAACAGGCATATTTAAAAATGTAAGAGCTTGGCGCAAGTGGTGGTTTGCACCAAATCCACTAATAGCTCCGGGAGACTGACTAACAACCAAGGCTGGCTTTCCATCATAAACACTAGATCCATAGGGCCGAGAGCCAACATCTAATGCATTTTTCAGTACAGCTGGTAAAGTACGGTTATACTCTGGTGTAACAAAGACTACTGCATCCGCACCCTTCATTTTATTACGAAATGCATCATATTCAGCAGGTGTATTGTTTTCATCATCATAATCTTGATTATATAGAGGAAGATTACCGATCTCCATAAACTCTACTTCATATTCTTTAGGAAATAACTCTACTAAGTTATTTGCAACTTTTTTAGAAAAAGACTCTTTCCTCAAACTTCCAACTAATATAGCGACTTTAGACATATTTTACTTTCATCCTTTCTTTGTTTCTCGATTTTATCGATACTATTAATATAACCAATATTTATCTAAAGAAACATAAGGATGTTAAACCTGCAAAGCCTCCCACATCATATGAAGAATAAGGGCACCTACTAAGCTACGACAAGTCAGGTAATTCCCAAATACTCTGCATAATGACACAGTTTTTACGACCTGATTCCTGTTGGTAATATACCGTCAGCAAGGAACCATCGTGCAACTCAACAGTAGCAGGATAACCTAGATCACCTGACGGTCCATCGTCCCTTAGAATATAATCCTTATCCCAGGTTTCCCCGTTATCAGTGCTAAACATAACCCTTTGACCATAGGGCTCCAAGCGATATCCGTAAACAGCTATGAGTACACCGCTGCTATGACGTAAAATATGTGGAGGTGAACCATGTTCCAAATCAATTGAACGAGGCTTGGTAAATGTTTTACCATCATCATATGATTCACTTTGATAGATGGTAAACACAGTTTGAGGTGAAGTGAGACTTTGTACTCTGATATGAACAATTATCTTCCCATCTGGAAGAACAATAGAATGAGGCTCGCAGCTTAAAACAGGATTTGAATCAATACTAATATTTTCTATACTGGACAAAAACTCAAATTCTCCCTGCTCATTCATCCTATAGCATTCTAATCGGTCAGGAATCCCTTGATCTTCTGCATTGATTACCCTTCCGACATATAGAAGAGTTCCATCCCCCATTACACAAGGTCCATGATTTGCTGTTATCGGTATCCTTTTTAATTCCCCAAAAGTATACCCACCATCATCACTGATTTTATATGTCGAACCTAAATACTTTTCTTATAATTCATCAGCATCATTTTCAATACAAGCTAAGTAACTATCCATTAGATCATGTCTTGGATGATTAGGTCGAAGGTCCACATACTTTCTTTGGAAGGAAACTTTGTTATTAAAAGATGTAACAATAACCTTATCCCTATCGGGACCGAACACAGTTATTCCGGCATCCCTATCATCCAAAGGAGTATCAATTACAACACTGGGATTGGTCCAAGTCTTTCCCTCATCCTTACTGTAGCTAATTACTGCTTTGCCAAAAGGGCATACATGGTCTACTCGAAATCCAGATGCTACAGCAGCAAGACTTCCATCTGGTAGCCTTGTAACGCTGGGCCATGCGTAGTAGTTGAATACATTGTCGTTATTCTCAATAACTATACTGTCTCGGGTAACTATTTTCTTAGTCATTTTTCTTTCCTCCCCTTTTTATCAACTTATTTCAAGTGACTATGCTACCTTATATGGGTTTGTCATCCTATAACAATGAAGGAGCTCATCACCATATTATACTCATGTAACAGCTATATTACGTTGTTGCAATGCCCAATCATAAACCTCATCATTTGAAAATGTCTCTGTCCAGCTGTCATGATATGCATTTTCATATATTGTCAATTTAGCTTTACCGCCAGCATTATTTATTGCAGTCACCATATGTTCACTTTCGCTTAGATACACGACTTGATCCAGTTTTCCATGAAAAGCCCATATTGGAACATCCTTTAGCTTTGACGCATTCCAATACATCCCACCACCGCATACTGGGATTACCGCAGAAAACCATTGTGGCCTGGACATTGTAACAAACCAGCATGCATACCCACCCATACTTGAACCAGACAAAACAACTCTGCTTTTATCTGTATTCTTGCTGTCTAATGCGAATTCAATAAATTCCAGAAGTTGCTCCATAATTTCAAACCAAGTATCTGCATAGCATTGAGGCGCTACAACGATAGCAGGGAGATTTCTCCCATTTTCGATTTGGTAAATCGGCCCAGCTGATTTCAGTAAGGTTATATCTTCCCCACGCCCTCCAGATCCGTGCAGGTGAATCCACAAAGGATACCGTTTGGCTGTATCAAAACTATCTGGGTAATATATCAGGTATTTTAGCTTACTATATCGTTTTTCTTCTAGCTTTTTATAATTCAACTTTGATCACTCTCACTTAATCAATTCCTTCTCCCAAGAATCCACCTTAAAGCCTACCAGTACAACATCATCTTTCACTATTATCGGCCGCTTTACAAGCATCCCATCAGTTGCAAGTAAATGTAATTGTTCATCTTCTGTCATTTCAGGAAGTTTATCCTTAAGCTGCATTGATTTATATAACTGCCCACTGGTATTAAAGAACCTTTTAAGTGGTAAACCACTTTTTTTATGCCACTCTTTTAACTCATTATATGTCGGGTTTTCTTCCTTCATATGACGACCCGTGTATTCCACTCCATTGTCATCCAGCCACTTCTTTGCCCTCTTACAGGTTGTACATTTTGGATATTGAATAAACAGCATATTGCTCCTCCTAAACCTTTGCTAAATATTTTACTACATACTACTATAAAAAGGGAGTGGCTATACTGTATAGTTACAGTTTAGCCAGTCCCTTTTTAGCACTAAATTAACAACGTAAATTTCGAAGCTGTACATCACGACTTTAACTGAATTTCTCCTAAATTTAGAAAAAACGCTTTGATATAAAGCTTACTCTGGAATTCAAGCTCGGGCTCCATAAGTATCCTCCATATCAACAGATTCGATGACGATACCTAAAGCTTTCGCTACACCTTCTCCGTAAGCAGGGTCTGCCAAATAGCAATGACGTATATGACGTTTTTGAACCAGCTCTGTTGTTCCCTGCATGTTTCGAGCAGTATTTTCAAACAATCTCTGTTGTGCCTCGTCATCCATTAAGCGGAAGAGCTTACCCGGCTGTTCGTAATAATTGTCATCGTCTTCACGGAAGTCGTAATTATCTGCTGGACCCTCTCCATCATAAGCAGGTTCCCGTAAATCATTCTGATCCTTCCAAACTCCATGGGAATTGGGATTATAATGTAATTTGCTACCGAAATTGCCATCTACGCGCATAGCACCATCGCGATGGAAGTAATTAGATTCATTTTTGGGTCGGTTTACAGGAATCTGATGGTGGTTGACACCTAGGCGATAACGTTGTGCATCACCATAGGCGAATAGGCGACCCTGAAGCATACGATCAGGTGAGTATCCAATGCCTGGAACAATATCAGCAGGATTAAAGGCTGCTTGCTCTACATCTGCAAAGTAGTTTTCTGGATTACGATTCAATTCAAAATATCCAACTTCAATTAGTGGGAATTCTCCATGGTACCATACCTTAGTTAGGTCAAAAGGATTGTAAGGATGGTTTCTTGCCTGCTCTTCAGTCATAACTTGAATGTACATAGTCCATCTTGGATAATCCCCACGCTCTATTGACTCGTAAAGATCTCTTTGGTTGGATTCGCGATCATGGGCTACCACTTCTGCCGCTTCCTCGTCTGTTATAAATTCATTGCCTTGCTGTGTTACAAAGTGGAATTTGACCCATACACGTTCATTAGCCTTATGGAGAAGCGAAAAGGTATGAGATCCAAAGCCATGCATGTGACGGAAGCTCTTAGGTATTCCCCTGTCACCCATGGTGATGGTTACCTGGTGTAGTGATTCTGGAATCATAGTCCAGAAATCCCAGTTGTTCTGGGCTGAACGCATATTGGTACGGGGATCCCGCTTTACAGCGTGGTTAAGATCAGGAAACAGCATAGGATCCCGGAAGAAAAATACTGGGGTGTTATTCCCGGCTAAGTCCCAGTTACCTTCATCTGTATAGAACTTCAAGGCAAAACCACGGATATCTCGCTCCGCATCTGCTGCCCCTCTTTCTCCAGCAACTGTGGAAAAACGCGCGAACATGTCAGTTTGTTTACCAACTTCAGAAAATATAGCTGCTTTAGTGTACTGTGTGATGTCATGTGTTACTGTAAAGGTTCCAAATGCACCTGAGCCTTTTGCATGCATTCGGCGTTCTGGTATTACTTCCCTATTGAAATGACTCATCTTTTCCAGGTACCAAGTGTCTTCTAGCATAGCACCGCCACGTTTACCTGCTGTCTTAATGTTTTCATTGTCTGCAATCGGACGACCGTTAACTCCTGTTAAAGGCTTTTTCGCCTGATCATTTCGACCATCATTTATTGCATTCTTTTTGTCCATGTAACCCCCCCTAAAATTTATTTTTATATTGTGTATTACTATTAGGTGTCTTTAATAACCACCATATATATACCCTGTCTAAAAATAAAATAACAAAAGAAATTAGGAGGAATCTTGTTGAAAAGACACTAATCACCTACCTGCGTTCAATCTTATAGCCCGAAACTTCAGCATCTGTATTAGCTTCTATAAAGTTGCATATAGTTTCGTCCATACTATCTGCTAACCCCTGATTGGCTGCAAGAAAAGCAATGGAGATGATAATTGTCTGATGAACATCCTGAGCGTCACTCTCTATTACAGAAACATTAAACTTTTTGGAAATCCTGGACATAAGGCTCTTCACAATTGCTCTTTTTTCTTTTAAGCTATGTACCCAAGGAGCATGAAGCTTTGCTGTAATAATGCTTACAATCATGTTGCACCATCCAATCATATTTATGATTAGAGTGTCGAAAGACGCTAATCAATAATTTTTTTGCAGTCTGTACCTTGAAAATTTAACACAAACCGATTTTTTACCCCAAATGGGCGTTTTAGGCTGGTAAAGATGGATCCCTTCCCTATATACTTAACATAATTCCGGGTTAAGGGCACAGTTATCCAAACAGCTT
>CAYFSR010000084.1:0-10491 GCA_964345785.1 uncultured Eubacteriales bacterium
TAGCTTCAGGAAATAATCATAGGATTTTTCTACAATCTTCATGGCAAACCCTCTCTTATTAAATAAAGATAATATCTTATTAAATAGTTTGTCTGATAGAAAAAAGTCTATCCATCGCTAAGTAATTGATTCTTTATGATACCATTCAAAACGAGAAAAGAGCATGCCTGATAAAAATCATGCCCATGCTCTTTTCAAATGGCTATATTATTTAACCTGGTGGATTCTTGAAAAACTAGCTGATATAATGGTTTCTATTTTCCAAAAGCGGATTGGTTCGGGTTAGGGCTGGAACGCTTTTCTATGTTAGGGAAACGCCGTTCAAGAGCTGCTAAAGATATTTCAACATCTTCGTGAACTTCATCTGCGCTGAAACATCCAACGGTAACCATATCGCAATCTCTTATAGTATTCCATGAGAAAGTCAAACCAACAAAAGGAGTACAGCGACCTGCTGCCATGGGTTTAATTGTCATAACAGGCTTTTTGGCGTTGTTAATTATTGAAGCTACTGTTTCGATTTCTACTTGCATCAAGAAACCAAGGCAGTTATATGTTTGTATATATGTTTCTACATCGTAATCATTGGCATCAGAATACACTACTAACTCAGGCATATGAGCTGATAGACCAGGTTTCATCCCCTCTGCACGAATCATTGATGTATAGTCGCCCAAACGGTCAATTGTCTGGCTTCCCTTATTTACAAGTTTTTCGGCACTTGAATGGTGAATAAGACAGAAAGCAGAACCAATGTCTGAACTCTTGCGTATTGTAGCTTCTGCATCCGCGCGTGCCTCTCTGGAGTCCGAAACATTAACAATTGGAGTATCTATTATAATTATCTTCTTACCTGTCTTGTCCTCTGCAAACCTAATGGCATCCAACATAATTTGATTCTGACTTACTGGGCCCATAAGAGTATCAATGCCATAGCTAAGATAAGCGTCTAAAACCGGAAACATGCTTTCTTTACTATCGTATCGGTTTTTTATCATATGATCTGCTGCTTTTCCTGTATGACTCCAGCCTAATAGCCAATTGGTGCCAATAATCATACGCGAAAGGGAAACTCCGGCAACCTCTGTACGTGGAAATAATTTTTTCATCTAATCTTACCTCCTATTTACTAGATCCCAAGGCCGTTTTCACATGGATTTATACTGTACCGAATCCTTGACCACAATAAAGCGGTTTTCACTAAGCGTTACACCGCTACATGCCTCCAGGCAGATAGAAGATAAATCCGTTTTATCCTCAGTACCACAGAGACTATTTATAACATTGTCAGCAAAAGATAAATTGCTTGTACTTTTTGCATACAATATCCTTCCATCAGCTACTCGAAATTCGTGTAACAACGCTTCGCAAGAGATCTGAAATTCATTATTTTCTATCTTTATATTGCTGTGAACCGGTTTATCAACATGGATATCAGAGTTTTCAGGAGCTATGCAAATCATAGGCATACCACACGCAGTAAATCGATTTCTTTTTATTACTACATCTTTTACCATACCTGATTCAAACCAACTCTTCGCATCATCGGAAATGAGTATTGCACTCATGATCAAGCCAATAAAATCATTGTCTTCTATAACCACTTTTTGACGGGTAGTTACAAGAATTCCACGAGTAGGTATCCGAGCAAAGCGGTTGCCCCTTATCTCCACTTCAGGGGTCCAAGTAACATTTTCCACTGCATCATTAACGCCTACACTTTCAGGTATGGGATTATCAGTGGTCAACAAAATTTTCCTAGAATTTATCATATCAGCTGCCTTTATTTTCCCACCCCATAATGGCATTAATGTATCAGGCCTTATGAACTCGATTTCATCTCCCGGATAGAATGCTTCAAAACCATAGGTCTGAGGATGCATAAAACGTACAATAACCTGATTTTGGAATAGTTTGTCAACAACTTTAAGATGAGTGCCATGAATATTTATCCCGTCATCTTGAGCTCCGGTAAACATGCTATTCAACACAGTTACTTTACCTCGACAACCGGATATCTGTATAAAATCTGCAAAGCCAGCATTAGTTCGCCCAGTTTCGGGGCGTGGTACACAGCTTATACCATCAATATAAATATTTTCACTATATTGTCCTACTATACCTAAGCCGTGCATATAATGCATATTCACATTCTTCAGGGAAACATTCCGACTTCGTACTATAAGCATTCCTACCTGATCACGTATCCCATCTCTCATTTGAAACACATTTCCTGGGACAGTCTCCGGCCTTTTTTCATAATAAAACCTTAGAATGGAAGGCCGAACTTCCTCGATTCTGGTGGCTGAAGTCACGGGATTAAACGTCCTCCACGTAATGTCTTTTACTGCATCATACTCCTGTGAGGGGCCATCTGTATATCGCCATCCTTCTCCTACCCATTCCAATTTTCCATTCTTAAGGCTGTACCACGAATCTTCATTAACTTTAAATTCAATATAGTCTTCTGCTGCCTTCAAAACCGTCATTTCAGACATGGTTGGACGAAAAAAATCAATACTAAGATTCCTGATTTCAATATTTTCCGACTGATCTATAATCATCGAGGTCATTTTACCATGCAACATAAGGAGAGTCTCATCCCCTTCAATGATCATATTGTCTATGCCTTTTATAAACAGCCCAATAGTCTTAGTGACATCCGGAGCCTCAGTTTCCGATACCGTATTTGAAATATAATATCGCTGTTTTATTGCTTTATCTGGATATAAATCATACTGTCCTCTACTGAACTTAAGTATAACCAGCTCATCTAAGCCTGAAGCCGCTTCAAGAGCACTATGTATAGAAGGTATCGCATCCTAACCAGAGTTCGGACACGCTCCAAAGTCATCCACATGAATAATCCTATAGTTGCCTGTCATTATATCACCCTCATTATAGTTAGTGTCAATCAATATTCGCTCGAAAACATTATCAACGCTAGAGACAAGACGAATATAACAGGTAAAAAGCAGAAACTTGTTGTCACTTCTAACACGTTTAATTATAAAATTGGATAGTCGTTAATGAAGAGCTTGAAGGCCAGACCTAGTTTTTCTGCTGCCTTGCGGCACAGCACCATGCGCTCAAGAAATATCTCAAAATAGTCCATAACCGATCCATACTTGGTGTCGATATCCAGATTCAACTTAATCTGACTGCCTTCCTCGTCTATTTCCAACAGTGAACGCTGAACGGAATAGTTGACCCTATCGTGAATATCAAATGTAGAAATATCCGTATTTCTTACACGAGTTCTACGTACATCAGATTTGTCCGCAAGAATCAATGCTGCTGCAAGAGCGTTAACTGGAATGCCATTGCCCTCGTCATGGTTGCCTATTGCTGTAACAATTGTGGCAATATCCTTTGCATCCATCCCCATATCGGTAAGGATTCGAAAGGCCATGATTGCTCCTGAGTGTGAGTGGTCCACTCGATTAACTAGATTCCCTATATCATGGAGGTAGGCAGCGATTTTTACTGCCTCTACCTCATGCTCTTTATAACCCAAAGTAGTAAGAATATATCCTGCAACCTTGGCAACTCGGGCAACGTGGGGAAAACTGTGTTCTGTGTACCCAAGTGCGGATAAGGACTCATCTGCTTTTTGTATATAAATGCTTATTGTTTCATTTTTTCTAACATCTTCAAATGTTACGCTATCCACCATTATTTCATACATCCCTTTTTTCACATTCTGTTTTTTATGCTCTAGCTTTACAATTGACTTATCTTTATTTTATTGATATTGTATCATACTTATCAACAAAGATTAACAAAAACGGGATGTCATTTTTAAAATGACATCCCGCTTATTAATTTTAGCCTTAATTTTTTTGTGTAGAAGTGGTTTTATTTACCTAACACCTTTAGAGCCTTGTCAACAACATTTTCTACAGTAAATCCAAATTCCTTAAAGAGAATCTCAGCTGGCGCAGATGCTCCAAAATCGTCTCTGGATATTACCTCTCCATCAAGGCCTACATATTTGTGCCAACCAAATGAAGTAAGTGCTTCTACTGCCAGTCTTGGTCTTACACTCTTTGGAAGTACATTCTCTTTATATTCCTCAGACTGCTCCTCGAAAATTTCCCAAGAAGGCATACTGACAACTCTTGCATCGATTCCCTGGTCTTTTAGCTGTTTCTGTGCTTCAACAATCAGTTGAACTTCAGAACCGGTGGCCATTAGGATCATATCGGGGGTTTCCTTATCAGAATCGGATAAGATATAGGCACCCTTCAATGCATTAGGACCTGTTCCATCAAGCAATGGAAGGTTCTGTCTTGTCAGCACAAGCGCTGTCGGGCTGTCAGTTCTCTTCAATGCTGAGAGGTATGCTGCAGCAGTTTCTCTGGAATCAGCAGGACGAATAACAGTAAAGTTAGGTATGCTTCTAAGAGCAGCTAGATGCTCAATAGGTTGATGAGTAGGTCCGTCTTCCCCAACACCAATGCTGTCATGTGTCAAAACATAAAGTACTGGCTGTTTCATAAGAGCGGATAAGCGCATGGCGCCTTTCATGTAATCACTGAATACAAAGAAAGTAGCAACATATGGCCTTAAACCTCCATGTACGCTCATACCGTTGCCTATAGCTGCCATTGCATGCTCACGTACACCAAAGTGCAAGTTAGATCCGGAATAGTCTTCTGCTGAGAAACTTCCCTTACCCTTCATCTCGGTTTTATTGGAAGGAGCTAAATCCGCAGATCCACCAATCATGTTTGGCAAGTACTTTGTCAGTCTATTTAATACGTCGCCGGAAGATGATCGGGTGGCTGTTGCACCTTCAAACTTCCAGTAGGATTCATCATTTTCAAGGTCAACTTGCAGCTCAGGATTGTGCCACACTTCCCATTCAGCAGCCAGCTCAGGATATTCCTTCTTGTAGGACTGCCACAATGCATCCCATTTTTCCTGTGCTTGCTTACCTTCCTTCATGATGTCCTTCATATGTTCTCTAACTTCCTGGGGTACATGGAACTCTTCATCTGTGTTATATTTCAAGAATTCCTTAGCAGCTAATAGGTTATCTGCTCCTAGCGGCTCTCCGTGTGCGGAAGCTTTACCTTGCTTTGCAGGGGAACCATAACCAATTTCGGTTATAATCTCTATTAATGTAGGTTTGCCTGTTTCCTTTTTAGCTTCAGCTAATGCAGCTTCGATAGCATCAATATCGTTGCCATCTTCTACCTTAAGAACCTGCCAGTTATATGCTTCAAATCTTTTTCCTACATTTTCAGTGAAAGCAAGATCAGTGCTGCCTTCGATGGTAATGGAGTTTGAATCATACAATACAATTAGCTTGTCTAGCTTTAGACTACCAGCTAGAGAAGCAGCTTCACTGGAGATGCCTTCCATCATGCATCCATCACCACAGAGTGCATATGTATAATGGTCTACGATTTCATAACCTGGTTTGTTGAATTTAGCAGCCAGATGTCTTTCTGCCATAGCCATTCCTACACCATTGGCAATTCCTTGTCCTAAAGGTCCTGTGGTTACTTCAACGCCAGCGGTATGACCATATTCCGGATGTCCCGGGGTTTTACTGTCCCATTGTCTGAAATTCATCAGATCATCTACGCTCAAACCATATCCAAACAAGTGAAGCAAGGAATAGATTAACATGGAACCATGACCTGCAGAGAGAATGAAACGATCTCTATCTACCCACTTAGGGTCGGCAGGGTTGTGCTTCATAACCTTTGCCCATAAGGTATATGCCATAGGTGCTGCCCCCATCGGCAGACCAGGATGGCCTGATTTTGCTTTTTCTACGCCTTCTGCAGACAGAATACGTATGGAATTAATAGTTAACTGATCAACTTTACTCATCCACTTATCCTCCTGTATCTCAATATATTTCTTCTAAGCCCTCTAGCCCGGAGATATAGCCATTGAACAGCCTTAGCAGGCACTATGTATGATAACTATGTCTTATAATTAGGCGATATCATTACTAGAGGTTACTTTGCATATTTTACTTGATTATACTATTTCCTATCCTTATTTACAAGTTTACGGTCAGAAATATAGTTCTGCATTAGAAGCAAACATCAGCTACTTCGTCTAGCATTCCAAGATCCCATAATAGTCGACTTACACTATACTTATCACGAATATCTTTGGTAGCAATGAACGCCTTTCTGACATCTTCCTTTGTAAAGCCTAGTGCATTTGGGTCGATAGGTGCATCCAAGGTTGACAATAGGTTAATCACATTATCAACTGTAGGAAGCTCTTCATCAACGATATTCAAAATTTCCTGCCAATTATCAAAAATTGTTTTCAATCTCTCTTTGTGCTTTGTTTTATCGTATTTGCCTTCCTTCTTTTCAAGAAGAATCAGGTTCTCTGCACTGGACCCTAAGAATTCTTTCAGAAAATTGTTATGCTTCTCTTGATCAAACCGGTCAACGTATTTTAGGGCTCTTGCCTTGTCTGGCTTGATTTGTATAGCTCGACTATAAATTTTTAACGCTAATACTGTTCCAATTCCAACCTGTATACCATGAAGGTCACTGTTGGTCTGAAATTCCAAGGAGCGCATATCCCAAACATGGGAGAAGTAATGTTCTACTCCAGATGCTGGACGAGAAATGCCTGCAAAGCCCATGGCAATTCCAGATAAAATCAGACCTTCTATAACATTCTCGATTGCTTTGGAATCTCTATTTTTCAGTCCTTCTACTGATTGTACACACCTATTTAATGAGCGTCGTACCAGTGAGGCCACTTCTTCACAATAATATTCGCCATTAATAAGATTGGAAATTCTCCATTCACAAATACTGATATACTTAGCCAACATGTCTCCCAACCCTGCCTGAAGCATTTTCTTAGGCGCATGGCACACGATGTCCAAATCAGCCAATACGGCAACAGGACAGACGCTCTGCAAGGTTACTTTTACTCCATCGGAAATCATGGACGAAGTATTAGATGCAAAGCCATCCATGGATGGTGCAGTGCCTACAATAATGTATGGCAGGCCAGTTACCATCGCTAGAATTTTGCCAATATCATTTATTGTGCCAGAGCCGATTGCTACAACAAAGTCGCAACTCTTATCAAAGTTCATAACGGCTTGTCCTACAGCAAATTCATCAGGCTCCAAGTGCTCTTGAGGATAAATATAGTTGACAAAATCCATAGCACTCTCTTTTAATAAAGATTCTGTCTTTTCCCCAGCAACATGATATGTGTTTCGATCTGCTATAAGGAACGGTTTTTTGCCACCATATTTACGAACCATATTAGGGAGTTGCTTAAGCACGCCATGCCCAAGAGATACTTCCTTTACATCCGAAAAGTGGTGTTTTCCGCATTTGCAGGGAAAACCTTCCTCTCTAAACAGTTCAGTCATCGGTAATTGTGAAAAGCTGGTTTCTTGAAACAAAATGATTCACCTCTATATAAGTATTCAAGCTACTTTACTAGCTCCTTAAGTTTTTCTTTCACCTTTTCTTTCACTTCTTCTCTATCTTGCAAATATTCTTCCAAGGCTCTGGCTAGTTGATCAGGACAGGATGTAGTGCCTTGGCATTCAATCCCCTTAAGCTTTTTGATTACTTCATTAACATTCATACCTTCTACTAAGCGGCTGATACCTTCCAGGTTCCCATCACAACCGTTTGTGAATTCTACTGAATGCAATGTATCATTTTTCACTTCGAAAACTATATTACTGGAACAAACTCCATTCGTTTCATATGTTGCCATCCTAATAAACCCCCTGTAAATGCTTGTTGCTTCTTTCGTATAAATTATTGCAGCTTAATTATTTCTACTGTAAAGTAGCATTCTTCTGAAGATGAATCATTACTTCTTCATTAAGAACACTCAACTTGATGTATGGAATACCAAACGACTCTTCATACTCAGAGTAATCTTCTGTCCCCATGTATTTGGAGAAGTATTCCACCACATCATTATCGGTAACGGTTATATCTGCATCTTCTGCAATTGCCTGCAGTATTAGAAACATTTCAGCCATTTGTGTATTATCTTCACGATACAGCTCTATTAACTCATCTACACTTGAAATCTCTGCATAATCGGTCAAGAATTCCTCCAATTCCATTTCATAAAGGTCTGCATTATCTTGAAAGTATTGGATCATTTGATTTTGCTGGTAAACTAAAAGACTTTCTGGTACCGATTTAACGCTTATATTTTGAAGCAAATATTCTTGAATATAGTTGAACATGGCCTGTTCTTGCATTCTGGATCTAATGTCTGACTCCATTCCTTCAACGGTATTCCATTCATACTCGTCTGACAATTTATCAGCAACAAATTGGTCGGTTACTTCGGGTAATTCTGCAATATAGTTCAGTGTTACAGCGAAGACTGCATCCTTGCCGTTTAAGTCCTCTACTCCATAATTTTCTGGGAATGTTACTTCAACATCAAATGATTCACCTGGTGTATGCCCTATAATCTGCTCTAGGAAATCGTCGATATAACTTGTAACACCAATGGTTACTTCTGCACCTAATCCGTTTGTGTTGCCACCATCAAATTCCACACCATCAATGCTGCCAACATAATCCATGTTAATGGTATCACCATCCACAACAGCGCGGTCAGTAATCTGCTCCATATATCCAGCCAGTATAGCGTTAATCTCCATTTGAACATACTCATCTGGTACAGTATGAATTTCACTAGGCACTTCTATACCGATATACTCTGACAGCTCAACATGGTCTAGAGCTGTAACATCTTCCCAAAACCCGTTCTCATCAATGCTATCACTATAGTTAAATATAGTAGCTGAGGACGGGTCTTCAGTAGGAGAATTGCTTGCTTGAGGGTCTGCTGAAGGTTGACCTCCTGCTGGGTCGTTATTGCTATTGTTACAACCTGCAAATAAAGTTACAGCAAAAGTAATGATTAGTAGTAAACTTAGTAGTCTTTCTATGTTTTTCATAGTCACTCTCCGTTTATAAAATTAATACCATTATACATGATTATAGCAAAAGTTTGTGAATGACTTGTGAATTATTTGAAATGGACGGTGTGATAATTGTGATAATTGAGAACTGTCCCCATGTTCTCTTGATGTGCAAAAGTTGAAAAGTTGAGGAAAAGTTGAGAACTGTCCCCACGTTTTTCTATTGCTTAATAGAGCTATGATAGATATAATTGTCGAAGAAAATGATATTGTACGACTTCATTAGAGGGGCAGATTGGGAAAATGACAAAGACTAATAATTTAACAGAAGGAAGTATAATAAAAGCGCTGTTTAGGCTCGCTCTTCCTATAATGGGAACTTCTTTTGTACAGATGGCATACAACATGACGGATATGATCTGGATTGGTAGAATCGGTTCTGGTGCTGTTGCTTCAGTAGGAACGGCCGGATTTTTCACTTGGTTAGCCATGGCCTTTATTCTGATACCTAAAATAGGTGCAGAAGTAGGGGTTGCACAATCCGTTGGTCGAGGAGACATGATTGAAGCAAAGGTATATATTAAACATAGCCTTCAAATGATATTTGGCCTTGCATTATTTTATGCGTCTATACTTGTAATCTTCAGAAAACCATTGATAGGTTTCTTTAATCTTGGAGACGAGAAGATAATTAGTGATGCAATAATATATTTGGTAATCATAGCCTGTGGATTAATATTTAACTTTATTAACCCTGTCTTTACAGCTATATTCAACGGATATGGAGAAAGTAGAACCCCTTTTCTAATAAATTCGATTGGATTGGCAGTGAATATGATTCTAGATCCGTTATTGATCATGGGCATAGGTCCTTTTCCAAGAATGGAAGTTGCAGGCGCAGCTATCGCAACAATCGTTGCGCAGGCAGCAGTCACCACTGTCTTTATAATAAAAGCATTGAGAAAACCAGAACTCTTTTCAGAGCTAAACATATTTAGCCCACCCGACATGGATCATATTAGAAGAATCACAAAACTAGGTTTACCAGTAGCGCTGCAAAGTGGATTGTTTGCCAGTATTGCAATGGTAATAGCCAGAATAATTGCCCAGTGGGGTCCAGTTGCAATAGCAGTACAGCAAATAGGTTCACAGATCGAAGCAATCTCATGGATGACAGCAGGAGGCTTTCAGACAGCCATGTCCACCTTTGTAGGACAAAATTTTGGAGCTAAAAAGTGGCAAAGGATATTCAAAGGTTATTTTGTTGGTATGTCGATAATGTCAATAATCGGAATACTTGCGTCTCTCCTTCTAATTTTTGCAGCCAGACCGTTGTTTACTATCTTCATAAAAGAAGAAGAAACCATCAGACAGGGTGTAATATATCTTAGAATTTTGGGACTGTCACAGCTGTTTATGTGCCTTGAGTCGACCAGCGCAGGCGCCTTTAATGGATTGGGAAAAACCATACCACCGTCGGTTGTTGGAATTTCTTTTAATGCACTTAGAATACCAGCTGCACTTATATTATCCTCCACTGTTCTCGAACTGAATGGTGTGTGGTGGTCAATTAGTGTATC
>CAYFSR010000085.1:0-7311 GCA_964345785.1 uncultured Eubacteriales bacterium
AAGAGACAAGGAGTGATCTTTTGCTTAAGGTATTACTTATTAATGGAAGTCCCAGGCCTAAGAGCTGTACCTACACAGCATTGAGTGAAATAGCTAAGGTGCTGGAGCTGGAAGGTATTAATACTGAGATATTTCAAGTAGGTAGTGACCCAATCCGTGGATGTACAGCTTGTGGAGCTTGTAGTAATATGGATAGGTGTATTTTTGATGATGACCCTGTTAATATAGTTTTAGATAAGGTGGATGAAATAGATGGATTTGTGTTTGGATCTCCTGTGCACTATGGTGGTGCATCAGGTCATATAAAGTCGCTTTTAGACCGTATGTTTTATTCATCTAGAGATAGATTTGCCAACAAACCTGGAACTGCCATTGTTAGTTGCAGACGGGGCGGGGCTTCTGCTGCTCTCGACCAGCTGAATAAGTATTTTACTGGTTGTGGTATGCCAGTAGTTTCCTCTCAGTATTGGAATATGATTCATGGAAATACTCCGGAAGAAGTTAAACAGGACTTAGAAGGTATGCAGACTTGCAGAACCTTAGGAAAAAATATGGCATGGTTGTTAAAATCTATTCAAGCAGGGAAGGAAGCTGGGATTCAGTATCCTGTTCGAGAATCAAGGGTTGTAACAAACTTTATTCGATAAATACTAAGCGCAATTGTAATAGTTATTAAGGAAATAACTATTTTGGTAAAAAAGACTTATAAGCGAATGTTACTGTAAGAATAACAACTAAGAAGTGAGGTAGGAGTATGGAACATTATTTCGAACCATCTAGAAAGCTGCCTGTAAAAGCTAAAGTTGATGTATTAGTGCTGGGCGGAGGTCCTGCAGGTTTCTCTGCTGCTGTAAATGCATCAAGGCAAGGCGTTACAACTATGCTTGTAGAGCAGGCTGGTGATGTAGGCGGTGTAGCAACAACTGGGCTTATGAGCCATTGGACCGGTAATACCAAGGGAGGATTCTATGAGGAAATCCTGAAACGTTGCGGGGGCCCAAATAAGCGGTTGATAAATCCGGAAGAGCTTAAGACCTTAATGCTAGAGATGCTGGATGAGGCAGGGGTTAAGTTGCAGCTTTATACATTTGCTTCAGATGTCATTGTAGAAGACAATGTAGTAAAAGGGGTTATTATTGAAAGTAAATCAGGTAGAGAAGTTATTCTGGCAAAGGTTATTATTGACTGTACTGGAGATGGAGATATTGCTGCAAAAGCTGGAGTGCCCTACGTTAAAGGTAGGGACACAGACGGTAAGATGCAGCCTATGACCCTTATGTTTAAAGTGGCGGGGGTTGATATGGAGAGAGCTGTTTTTCCTGGAAGTTTTGAAGACAATATTAAAATTGAAAAGGGCTATATACAGGATCTAGGCAAGAAAAACATTCCTCATCCTGCTGGGCATGTATTACTTTACCCATCTACAATACCTGGAGTGGTTACCTGTAACATGACCAACGTAATTGAGGTAGACGGAACAAAGTCGGAAGACTTGACGAAAGCTACTATAACAGCAAGAAAACAGATTGAACCTATAATAAGGTTTTTAAGGGATTTTGTGCCAGGATATGAAAATTGCTATGCTATTAGCTCAGCGTCGATTATCGGTGTAAGAGAAACAAGACACTTCGAAGGAGAATATACGTTAACAGAGGAAGATATTTTACAGGCTAGAATATTTGATGATTGGGTCGTTACAAAAGCCCATTTTAATTTTGATGTGCACAATATCTCAGGCAGCGGATTGGATGAAACTGGTGTGCAAAAGCATTTCAAGCAAGCTCAGGGATACACCATCCCATACAGATGCCTAGTGCCAATAAACATTGATAATCTGCTATTGGCAGGTAGAAATATTTCAGGTACCCATTTGGCTCATTCAAACTATAGAGTCATGCCCATCTGTGCAAATATGGGTCAGGCTGCTGGAATTGCATCAGCTTTAGCAGTTAAGCAGAATGTTATACCCAGGGATTTGGATGTAAAAACTATTCAAGAAGTATTGAAAGAAAATGGAGTAGATCTGAATTAGTCTTGTTATTCTAAGTTTATCAACTGCTTCATTATTGGAGGCTTCATGGAATGAAAAAGCTTGATTACTATTTAGGTAATATCGGAAAAGTACTATCAGCCACATTTAAAGGCGTGGGCAGTGTCGTTCGCACCCAGCTGCTTTTATCTCTTTTAACTTTCATCATTCTTTGTATAGGATTCGCCATTCTTGGTATCTCATACTGGGGACTCATAGCGTTTGCAATTGCACTGGTAGACTTAATACCGCTGATTGGCAGCGGAATAATCATGATACCTTGGGCTGTGGTTTTGTTGATAATGGGAAAATCGGACCTGGCAGTTCCGCTGCTGATTTTGTATTTAATAATCTTCATTGGCAGGCAGGTATTGGAGCCAGTAATCAATGGAAAGAGCATAGGTGTCAAACCATTATATACATTTTTAGCAACAATAGTAGCTAGTATTCTATTTGGGCCTTGGGGACTTGTCCTAGGGCCTGTCATTGCTATAATAATAAAAACTATATTAGATCTTAAAGAACAGCAAAACAATCCATAGGTCATCTGATAATCGAAAAGCGGTATTTGCAAATTTATTTTGTAGAGCTATTTTGGTTTCTGAAGATAATTTTGGATTAGTGTAACAGAAAGGAAGAAAAAATGTTTACAACAAGTGAAGATTGTATCACTATACCAACTACAATGTCTTTGAATGGGGAGTGGGATTTTACATACACACCAAGTATAGGTGATTGTAAGGACCCTACAAGACCAGAAGCTACAGAATTTACAGTAAAAATGCCAGTTCCCGGTTATTGGGATGATAATGTGGATAGAATGCAAAGTTCTACATTTTGGGGCTCTACTGCAAAATTTAATCCGGAATTTAGACATATAGATTTTCCTATGGGCGATGAAATGCCACCAGATGCAGCTCTTCCTTTTCTGCTGGGAGTAGGCTGGTATCGAAAAACTATAGAGGCGCCTTTTGAGTGGAAGGAAAAACAAATAACTCTAAACATAGGTGGAGTCGTTTTAGAAGCATGGGTGTGGATAAATGGTGAGCTAGTTAAATATCATCTTGGACATTCAACACCATTTGAAGTATCTATAGCTAAGCACCTAAAATATGGATTAGAAAATGAAATTATGATAGCTGTTGCTAATACTCGAACAGATAGGCTGGGATGCGTAATTCGAGGGTATAAAGGTTTTAGCGCAGGAATATATAGACCAGTTAGTATAAAGATTGCTGGTAAGTCCAGGATTAAGGACTGCTACATGTACCCAATAAAAGACATGAAGGAATTAAAATGCCAGGTTGAATTAGATGGTCTAAATAAGGGTATAGATGAACTGGTCTTGGATTGGGTTATTATAGACCCACAGACAGGTTATATTGCATATCAAGGTTCAATTCCAATAGCCCAAAATTCTCTAGAATGGACAACAAATACCTCTAATTTAGAACCATGGTCTGATAAATCCCCTAAGCTATATGACATTGAATTAACCCTAAGGCAGAATGAAGACATTATTGATACACATACTCAGGAATTTGGGCTTCGTTTATTGGAACGTAACGGAATTTCTCTACGGCTAAACGGATATCCAGTGTTTTTAAGAGGCGGGACTGAACATGCATACTTCCCTTTGACATGTACGCCTCCTCAAGATAAAAAAACATATAAAGAGAACATAAAAAAATTAAAAGAACTAGGCTTTAACTGGCTGAGGTTCCATACTTGGGTACCATCCGAGGAATATATGCAAGCAGCTGATGAAATGGGAATGATGATCCAGGTTGAACCGCCTCTAGGCTTTGGAAAGCAGGAATGGTTGGACATACTCTATACCTGTCGCAAACATCCTAGTGTTGTTATTTATTGTTGTGGTAATGAAGAAATGCTGGATTCAAAAAAGATTGCTCAACTTAAAGAAATGGCTGGTCTATGTCATACAATAGCTCCAGATGCACTTTTTAATCCTCAAGAGGCCATGAGGGGAATTGAATATATGCTCAATGTGTCAGGGGAAGAGGAGAATAATGTTGAAGAACCCTTTCCTCATAACCCAGAGCGTTTGGAAAAGGTAAGAGGATTTTCTGACGTGTTCGGGCAATACCCCTTAGGCTTGCTTAGCTACAATTCAACAAAAGGGGATTGGAGAGTACTAAATGAGCGACTGGAAATTTATCAAAGGCCGTGCCTGTCTCATGAAATTACGATACATGGAAATTATCTCAATCTCGATTTAGAACATCGATATGAAGGGACACGCATAGGAATTGAGATCTTTGCTTCTGCTAGAAAGAATCTAATAAAAGAAGGATTGCTGCCAAGAGCATCATTATATTATAAGAATTCTTGTGCGTGGATGAGGATATTGCGTAAACACACTGTGGAGATGGCCAGGAAATGCAAATATAATGCAGGGTATGACCTGTTAGGTGCAATTGATTATCATTGGCATAGATGCGGGTATCCCTGTGGTATCATGAATGAGTTCTATGAACTAAAACCCGGTGAATCAGTTTCTGATGTATTGCAGTATAATGGAGAAAGCTTATTATTGTTGGATCATACCAATGATCGGAATATAACATCAGGTGAACAGCTTGATTTAGATTTGTATTCATCCTTGTTTGGCAGAGATACACTCAAAGAGGGAAAAGTTTATTGGTATTTGGCTGACAGCAATCATCAGATTCATCAAAGAGGCGAAGTAACAGTAAACGATGTTATAAATGGGAGAATAGAAAAGTTAACAACAATTTCGCTTACAGCTCCTAAGCTTAAAAGCCCAATGAAATTAACACTGTATGTACATTTATCTGGAGGAGAATATGAAATCAATAACGATTGGGATTTTTGGGTATTCCCTAAGATAGGCACCGTAAACTATAGTGGATCAGCTGATATAAAACTGGTATCTGAGCTTAATGAGGATACAGTCAATTATATTGCAAATGGTGGACGAGTGATACTTCTAGGGAGCAAGCCGTTTCCGTCATTGCCGACAAGTTTCCAATTATCAGTCACAGGGCGTGTTCAGGGAAACCTGGCTACAGTAATAGAAGACCATCCTCTTATGAATGATTTTCCTCATGAAGGCTTTTGCGACTGGCAGTTTTATAACATGATGGAAGGTGGGGAAGCAGTCGTATTCAATGAGTTAAACATACCTTTCAAACCTATTATTGAAGTTGTCAGCTCATTCAAACTGATTAGAAAACAAGCAAGCATTTTTGAGCTAGGGATTGGGAAAGGTAGACTACTTGTTTGTACATTAAACCTTACAGAGAAGGATCCAGCAGCAAAATACCTGTTGAATAGGATGGTTTCATATGTTAACAGTAATGAATTCAACCCAGAATTTGTTATGGAGACAAATGAGATGAAAAAGCTGATAAGTTCGAATATTACAATTGATTATGATTTTAGCACGGATGAGGCACTAGATCCCAACGCTAAATAATATGCAATACAAGTTTAGTGCTTTAAGTTTTGTTTATAAATATTTAAGTTGATTTATAGCTAAGTACTAAGCCAATTGAAATGAGGGCATTGTATGAAGATTGTTGCGACCATTATGATAATAATAGGACTTACCATTGCTATGTATCCGGTAGCCGATGGTTTATACACTCGATACCTGGAATCTCAGCTAATTGATGAATGGGAGGAACCGTTATTCTTTGAAGAAGTATCCGAGGAATCATCAAATGAATTTGAACAGCTTCAACTAGTATTTGATGAAGGGCAGACAGATGCTGATTTAATAGATTTAGACTTGCCTGAAGTGGTTGATAATTTTAAAACTGTTAATTCCGATGATGAGGATGTACAGCCTACAGAAACAATCGAACCAACAAATGCACCTACTCAGGAACCATCCCCAGCGTCAAGTCAGTCTCCCGAGAAGGGCAAAAAATCTAAATTGCAGGCAATGGGAAGGATTAAAATATCAACAATTGATGTTAATATTCCTATTCTTGAAGGAACAAGTAAAGCAAATTTAAAGGTAGGTGCTGGCCACGTCACCGGAACTTCTGAAATAGGAACTGTTGGTAACGCAGCATTAGCAGCTCATAGAAGTCATACCTACGGCAGGATGTTTAACCGATTGGAAGAACTTGAAGTCGGGGATAAAATTGAAGTGACTACCAATGACGGTACCTTCGAATACACAATCTATAAGATTCTTGTAGTAGAGCCAGATGATATTTCGGTATTATATCGTAGCAAAGAAGACAAAGTTTTAACCTTAATAACTTGTACTCCGCTTTATACAGCAACCCACAGGTTGATAGTTCATGCTGTAGCACCGTGATTAGTAAAACCGATTTATTATCATAATTAAAAAGATATAGATAGGAAATACCAAGAGGATTCTTGGTATTTTTTATATAGAAATAAGTACAAACAAATTTTTTAAAATTTTGTTTCAAAGCATTTCTCCTGTTTATCTATATGCAAATGATAAACATTATCGATTAACAATGCTTATCATTATATTAAGATAATAACATAAAGGCAAACTATATGAAAGTATAGGACGCAAAGCTATGAGTCTAATGTATTGAACTATACAATGACAGTCAGGCTGCAGGATAGGAGGTAATCTTGCGGCCTTTTTATATTACATAATCAATAATGAATGCATGTCGCTTGTGCGATTTAATAATAAATCTAATTTAAAAGTAAGGAGTGAAACAAGGTATGTTAAAAGATAAGCTAAGAAAAGGGATAGTTTTAATACTAATTTTTGTTCTTCCATTGTTGTATGTTACGGGCTATATTCCAAAAGCGCATGCAGCATCTGTGACTCCGGTTTTTTATTCCGGCAATGACAATGATTTACCCAACCCGCCTAATGGGTTGGAAAGCGTGAAGTTTGATCCACCTAATTCAGGAACAAAGTCAGATGGATCCAAACAGGTTAATGCAATATTTTCAGATGATAATAAGAGTGTAAGCTTTACTTCCAATTACTCTGTTTTATATGTATTTGTTAAAGCGGGGAATGGTGGATATCTGTATTCTTATGGAAGTAATGGTGTTAATTCTGACAATAATTTGTATTCGCCAAAAAACCAAAATAATGAAGGGAACCAAGCAAATATTAGTCATGTAACGTTCTACTTTAATCCAAATCCGACCGTAACGCCAACGCCGCCGCCGACACCTACACCTACACCTACACCTACACCAACGCCGACACCGACTCCGACTCCGACACCGACACCGAGTCCAACCCCGAGTCCAAGTCCGACGCCGACACCGAGTCCAACCCCGAG
>CAYFSR010000085.1:7321-10475 GCA_964345785.1 uncultured Eubacteriales bacterium
GCTTTTGGGTGGCCTGCACGTGTGCAACACCGATGAGCCGGGCACCATTGTGTTTGCGTTTGCGTCCGCCGAGGGGCTGACGCAGGATGGCGTGATTTTGACGCTGACATTTGAGGTGCTCAGCGAGACCGGCAGCGCGATTTTGCTGACGGATGTACTTATCACGACCGTGGATGCCGCACTTCTGCAGCACAAGGCCTTTGTGACGCTTGAGAATGGCGGCGTGGCCGTCGGCGAGGAGGGGCAGGTGCCCGCACCGCTCGTGACGCCATGGCCGGTGGAGACGCCGACCCCGACGCCAACGCCAACACCGAGTCCGACGCCGACACCGACTCCAGCACCTACACCAAGTCCGACCCCGACTCCTACTGATGATGTGATAGAAGAGATTCCAGATCCGATTATCCCAGGAGGTCCAGTTGAGCTGGAACTTGAAATACCTGATGAAGAAATTCCAGGTGGTTCAACAGAATTACCGAAGACTGGTGAGGTACCTCCAATACTCTTCTATGGTTCTGGAGCTACACTGGTAGCAGTTGGAGCTTATTTTAGAAGAAAATTTAAGAAATAAGTTAAATAGTTAAGGTGATAATAGAAGGTCTGTCTCAGTATTGAGGCAGATCTTTTTAATAGCAATAGCTCTTACTGGAGAACCATCTGCTTTCTTTATCTTAAGAGGCATTACACAAAGGGTAAGGTTAATTTAAATAACTAACAAAAAGGATTGACAAAAGCTATCAAGAATATATTATTGTACATGTATGTATGCAAAATTCATGTGAATACAACAAGGATTCAAGTCACTAATTAAAAAAGAGGTGTCGAAATGCCAAATTACGTATTCAAAAGGTTTACAGATGATTACTACCGCTTAATCAATCAAACAGGTGTCAAACAAGCTCAACCTAAAGAAGAAGGAAACGAAAAATTTAATACCTGCTGGGATGGTGCAGTTAGTCCTGATGGAGAATTTTATTTTTCCCTATCTTCTGAAGCCGGTAGATCGGAGCATGCAAAGCTTAACCGCTACGATTTTGACAAAGTTGAAATCGTTGATTGCTTCCAAGCGAGGGATTTAATTTTACCCAATGAACGCAGATTACCTGCAAGTAAGCTGCATACTTCAATTAACTTCCTAAATGATGGTAGGGTTATTTGTACGACTCACTCCACGGACAGAGCTCCTCAACACAAGGAATGGATGCCGTTTGGTCATCATAATCATGTATGGGAAGGCTTCCCAGGCTCACACATTCTAGTTTATGATCCTAAGACTGGTAAATCAGAAAACTGGGGGATTCCAGTTCCTCAATAATCTATCTATGGTGCAAAATATGATCCGAAGCATAATCGTCTATATATGATAGGTTTTATGCGTGGTCATGTATACAGCTATTCACTTGACACAAAAAAAGTAACCGATTTAGGAAAGGCTGCTGAGCTATATTGTTACAGGCTATCTCTAGGTGCTGATGGCAATATATATGGATGTACTAAGAGCGGCTTTTTCTTCCGCATAAATACAGAACTTAATAAGCTGGAAGACTTAAACTATCGCGTTCCTGAGTACCCAGGAAATTATGTAAATAATACATGGTATCGTTATCTAACCTGTGCTCGCAGCCATCCTTCTTGCAAATTCATGTACATGATGAACCTGTGTGCAGATGATTTGCTCAAACTTGATTTTGAGACTTTGGAGATTACAAAGGTTGGCAATCGAACACCTAAGGATGGATTGTTTGAATTTCCTAATGAGTTCTCATCTCATGCCAGTGATGCATTTGTTATCGATAAATATAATGTGCTGTGGTACAACTTGTATGTATGGACAGTTAAGCGAACAGAAGATATCACATATGCTGGCTTGAATTATCTGATTCGTTGGGATATAGAAAACAACAAAGAACCGGAATGTATGGGTGTTATTGGAACTGAAGAGAGACCCCATAGAATTTCCACTGAGATAGAAATCGATGTTGATGCTGATGTCATTTTCTTCGTAGATGCAGGCCGTGGATTTGGTAAAGATGGTCCATGTGTACTTTCAATAGAATTATCAAAATTCCGAGATAAAATGTATGAGCCAGGACCAGTATCACAAGATCCAACATTGCGTCCCCGTGAGCTAACTGAAGAAGAAAAAATAGCAAGGGATATACGATTAAAGAAAAATGCAGGGGAAGAGGTTACTGCTGATAATCCATTCCAGGCTTTCCCCATTCAGGATTGTTATCCAGTGCGCATTTGGAGAGAAGTTCCTCATTCTGAAATAGAGGAATCCAAAGTAATAGGTATGTGCTATGACGAAGATGATATTCTTCACGTTCTTACCGGCGCATCTTTGTCTGCTGATACTGCTTCTTATGTATTCAAAATAAAGTATAGGGAAGTTGTTGAACGACTGGATTTCAGCGCTCTTGAGCCAGATTATAAGAAATGGCTGCTTGAGAATATATTGCCAGGTGAATTGAATTTTAATAGGAATGTAAAGTTACCAGAAGCAACTGGAAGAAGATATCGCGCAGTAGCATCAGCTTCAGTTGAGTGGAATGGTGGACGAGAGATAGTAGGTACCAAGGACGCCTTGCTTGCCATAGTTGATAGCAATGATAAGGTGTTTTCACTGGGTAATGCTGCTGCATATGGACCAATTCATTGTATGTGTACCAATAAGGCAAAAACCAAGCTTTGGGGCGTAGCAGGTGACCCGGAGGATATGGGATATGTATTCTATTATGACGATGAAACTGGTTTAAGGCAGCTGGGAATTATAAATTATAATACCCATGGTTACTATGGCACAACAGCCTCTAATGAGCTTTCAAGCATTGTTCTTAATAATGCTGAGGACACGTTGGCAATTGGATCGATAGATCGTATTTCAACTGTTCATATTGTGGATTTGAAAGGGTAAATTATAAGGACATTATTCTCAAAGAACTTGGTGAATAAGATTTCAGCAAAACCTAATGTTCTGTTACAGCGGACATTAGGTTTTTGTTTACTAAAGTGTTAATACATTCATGGCTTAGGCGCTAAGCTTTTGGTATAAATGATGGTTTACATTTAATTAAATTATTACAAAACTTGTTACAAAATTTAAGCTAAAATTTAATAGAATTCAACAGCAAATAAATTGACACTAGAAAAA
>CAYFSR010000086.1:0-10244 GCA_964345785.1 uncultured Eubacteriales bacterium
GCAATAGCCTTATTATTAAATTCAATCAAGCTGACAGCATTGTCTTCTACAGCTCTATCAGTGAAACTATTGAATACCGAGCTGATATTGTTTGGTTCACCTAGGAGCCACCTTGAAAGGTACATGGGATGTGCACCAAGATCCATCATGGCACCTCCGCCGCAAGCCACAGGATCATAAAAATGGGCAGGCAACCAATTGGCAACAGCACCATTATGAGCATTCCTCACTCTCAGTAGAGTGATATCTCCAAGCCATTTCTCCTCCACTGCCTTCTTCGCGAAAAGGTTGGCAGGGAAAGTCCTGTGCGGGAAAGAAATGCAAAATTTCACTCCTGCTTTTTCAACAGCATCAGCAATCGCTTCGCCTTCCTTGACAGTAAAAGCTAAAACTTTTTCAGTAAATATATGCTTTCCAGCATTAGCAGCAGCGATTATGACTTCAGGATGCATGTTTGTTGGAGTGTCCACAATAACAGCATCCACATCATCACGCTTAAGTAAAGCATGTAAGTCCTCTTCAAAGTCAGCTCTGAGCTCTTCTGCCCAAGTCTTACCCCGTTCAGGTACTTCATCCCAGACAGCAGTAACCTTGGTATCCTCCAGCTCCATAATCTGGTTTGCATAATCCTTGGCATGTACATGCCATCCGCTTAACATTGCTACTCTTAACATAAAAATGACCCCCCTCATCTATTTTCAAACCTATAATACTGCAATATATAATGCTTTTTAACTTAATAACTATTAGGAATATTGTAATCCTTACTATAAGCATTATGCGCCTGTTACTTATTCACTACATTAATTGGATTACCCTGTAAAAATGCCTTCAAATTATCTACTGCCATTTTCATAAGCCTGGTTCTTGCTTCAAATGTAGCCCATGAGATATGAGGTGTAATTATACAATTTTTCGCAGTAAGTAAAGGATTCTCGGCCTTTGGCGGTTCGGTTGACAAAACATCCACACCAGCGCCTGCTATTCTGCCATTATTCAATGCTTCTGCTAAATCTTCTTCAACAATCAATGGACCCCTGGCTGTGTTGATTAAGAAAGCAGATTTCTTCATCTTTTCAATATTGCTTTTATTGATAATACCCTTGGTACTCGGGAACAGTGGGCAATGAAGACTTATGATGTCAGAGACCTGGAATAATTCATCCAGCTCAACTCTTTTGATATTTTCATTATCATCAGGGTTATTACTGGATGATTTCGACGCCAGTACCTTCATACCAAAGGCTTCAGCCACCTTGGCTACCTGCTGCCCTATGCTTCCAAATCCAACAATACCAAGGGTCTTTCCAGCAAGTTCTATCAATGGTGTATTCCAAAAACTGAAGTCTGGACTATTTACCCAATCACCTCTGTGTACAGCATTACTATGGTCCTGTACATGGAGGCATAGCTCAAGTATTAGAGCAAATGTCATCTGCGTTACAGAATTGGTCGAATAGGCAGGTATGTTCGTTACAGTTATGTTCCGTTTTTTTGCTGCTTCTATATCGACTATGTTGTATCCAGTTGCTAGCACACCGATGTATTTAAGGTCTGAAAGTTGAGCAAATTCATTTTCTCCTAAAGGAGTTTTATTGGTGAAAAGGATTTCGGCTCCTTTTGACCTCTCTATAATCTGATTTCCAAAGGTTCTATCGTAAATTTCAATATCACCTAACTGTCGTAAATCATCCCAGCTTAAATCACCAGGATTTAAGGTCAAACCATCTAATACTACCATTTTCATTTTTCTATCGCCTTCCTCTCTTTTGTAACAGCACTATTACTATACCCTGCTCCATGCCATATTTAGCACTCTTTTTGCATTAGCTATAACTATATCCGAATCCTCATTGCCATAAGGCTTCACTTCAAAGCTAAGTATAGGAGGGTTCTTCTCATTCAAAAATCCAACTTTTAATAGCACCCTGAGGAAATCTATCAGCTCATCAACATCATTTTCTCCATTGGGGAATCCGAATCTGGGATGAGCATCCCCATACCCGGGCAAAGAAGGATCTTTTACAACACAGTTTCCCACATGGGCATGTACAATATAATCCTTTATAGGAAGAATTGCTTGCTCTGCAGTCTCTCTGATCAATGGTAGATGGCTTAAATCAACCAGCAAACCGAAGTTGTCTGTTTTTGCTTTCATGTCCCTTGCATACCTCTTAGCTAATTCTACTGGACCAACAAGGCTTTTTTTATCAACATCAAAGTCAAATACCTCATGAATAATCTTCATGTCACCTTTGGTTTTAGCATAGGTACACAATTCTTCTGTTGACCTTAACAAGGCTTGATATGCTTGTTCTTTCTCCTCTTCCTTATACTTTCCGCTAAGGAATGCAAGCCCCACTGCGCCCATCTCATAAGCTTCATCAATTCCTTCTTTCAGGATGTCAACAGCCTTTTTCCTGCCTTCCTCATCTGTATCATTAATATTTAGGCCTGTAGTCAGCAACCTTGGCTGTGCGCCGTAAGCTACAGTCAAATGAGATGTGTCTAACATGGATTTTACTCGCTTTCGGGTTTCCGAATCCTTAATCCACGAAATTTCAATAGCTTGAAAATAATCATCTACAGCTATTTTTCGTATAGTTTCCTCAATCGGGCCTGTCCCTCCCATTGTTTCGGGATAAGCCATGAAATGTATCAAGCCAACTTTCATATATTTGCATAAAGGTTCTTGCACGGTATCACTCCAATCTATTTTTTGCCCTTCAATATAACTCTACCGTTATATCTATTACCCTGTTATATGCTTGTTTTAACCATTACTAATATTCTTCATAGAAACTATTAATACCTTTTATTATTGCATTAGACTTCAGTAATCATCCCACATTATCACTGTTCGTAAAAAAGTACCGTTATCCACGGTACTTTTATATTTTCTATGAGCAACTATGTTGACCCTACGAAAAAAACTCCTGCAACACTAATATTGCTCCTCCTATGATAGATGAGTCCAAACCTAGATCAGACTTCTCAACTGTTAAGTTTTGCTGAATTGTAACCAGGCTTCTTTTCTTAATCACTCGTTTTATTTCATCTATAAGTTGTGGAAAACTCTCTATAACTCCTCCACCTAAGACAATTAAGTCCGGATTAAACAAATTAGCCATGTCAGCAAGGGCAACCCCCATGTACTTTCCGGTTTCTGCTATAATTCTGCCTGCTATTTTGTCTCCTTCATCCAGCGCTTTAACAATAATATCTATATTGATATCTTCTACATTATCTACCATAAGTTTTATCGGGGAAAATCCCAAGTTTTCACGAACCTCATTTTTTATTGCAGATACAATCATAGGCATAGTAACATAGCCTTCGATACATCCACGATTACCACATGTGCAAAGAAAACCGTCACTTACCACTTGTACATGACCTAATTCACCTGCAAAGTCACCGCTGCCGCGAAAGAGCTTAGACTCGATAATAATACCGGAACCAATGCTGCCATAGCCGAAGGACGCGAATATCTGGTTATTGACATTCTGGCCAATCCCAAACCATTGCTCTGCAAGTGCCATACATCTTGGACTGGTGTCCAAAAAAACTGGAACCTTAAACCTTTCCCTTAACAGGTTAGTAATCAGCATATTATCCCATCCACTGATATTTGGACAAAAGATAATTCTACCTTCCTTGCAGTTAACCATACCACTTACGCCGACTCCAATACCTAAGAGACGTTCATTGCCAAACAAACTAATAACATCATCTAACTTCTCATAAAGTTCATCTATACTTAGACCTTTGGTAGGAATACTATGTCCGTCTGAAGGGTGTATTTGCTTATGTACCAACTCACCGTTCATTTTTACAACGCCAATCTTCACAGAGAAGGTTCCTATGTCAACACTGATAATATACCCATAATCAGAATTTACGCGTAAGGATATCGGCTTTCTGCCTCCTGTTGATTCTAATTCATTAAATTCCTCTATAACACCATCTGCCAGCAATTCTGTTACAAATCTAATGATTGTGGCAAAGCTCAGACCGGTTACCTCAGATAAAATATTCCTGGTAACAAATTCCCCTCTTCGATTATAGTCATATATTGTTTTCAGTACACTCTTCTTGTTTTCAGATTCATCACGATACCTATATAATTCCACTGACGGCCACCTTTTCTGTTTATAATTTACACGCAATTCTAACACATTAAGTTTCAGGTTGTAAACTACCGGTAAATATTAGCGTCCAATAGCGCACTTATACTTCGTGAGATAATATTAAATTAACATACCTTTCAAGACCCTCAGATTCTCATTAATAATGTAATTATCCACATCATTAGAAAGCTGCTGTACACTTTGGTGCATAAATACTTCAATTTCATAGCCGCCACGGCAAATCTGGTCTTGTGTTGGCAGGTATCCATATGAACCATTTGCATTACTCAAACAAAGCGTGTAGGAGTATGGACTGTAATGCCTCAAACGGATCGACATTTCGCAGAACATTTCAAATGGAAATGGTATAAAAACAATCTCTCCTATACGAATTATTGATTGTGGTATTTCCAAATATGTTTTCTCAGGTACTCCGGCTTTATAAGATGCAATTACATTACTCAAGTAATTATGCTTTAATCCGCCTGTGTTTACTGTAGTGTTTGTAAGTGCCTTTATCTTATCTTCCGCCTCATCAAGTGGTATTCTCTGCTCATATGGTAGTTTTATAATATCTGACACACAATCAACTGACACGCTTTTGTATTCTTTAATTGTTTTATATGCACGTAATGCGTCCTGAGCCGCAACCGCTCCATGCTCCATAGCATAATGAATGTTTCCCACTGTAGAACCATTGGTTAAACGAGGTCCTACATCCCCCTCTGCTCCATTAAAGAATGCTGTGATTGCTCCGCTTTCCTTTTCTAGCCTGTCTATCATTACACCAGGCCAGTCACGTGAGATTTCAGTGTTGTTACCTGCAGCCGTACAATGTGCACCATAATGAATGAGATTAGCAATAGGTGTATCGTCCTCGCCTTTTATGCTTAACACTGTCATGGTTTTATCAAAAATACCCCATGGATTTTGCCCTAATCTTATAATACCATCAGCATCATATTGTCTTCTATTTATGCCTACATAGCTATCAGTTGTTCCAACCCCGATCTTTGCAGGTTTTAAACTATTAAGAGCTTCCTTAGAAGCTTTTATAATCTGAGGAATAAAAATTGTATTGCAGTATTCTGTATCTATATCTCCCCACCCGGTAGTTCCATTTGTTCTAGGCCCAGAATGGGTGTGAGTTGAGGATAAAATAATATTAGTTACAGGTATAGCCGATGCCACACTTATCTGTTTCCTTATGTTATTGGAAATCTCCGTATTAATTAGGCAAACAGTTGCTGATATCAGAACAACACGCGTACTTCTATACTCAAAAGCAATCGCTGTAGCTGTCAGTCTATCATTGATAGAATCACTGATTGTAGTGGGATTATAACCGTATAGATATCCACCTATTTCAGGGGTTATATCTACCCTGCCTACACCTGCCATCAAATGATTATACATTACACATTTTCTCCTTTATTACATTATCGCTTTGAACTCTAGAAACCTCTGTTTTTCAGTCACCTTTGACTTTTATAAATTTTTCGCGGCTTGCGTTATGCTTTCAATTTTGCTTTGCACTTCATCTTTTGTCCAATCGGGATTGATAGCGACAACTACTGTTCTACTCAAATAATCCAGGGTAAGTGAACACACATCCTTACCGTAGTTAGAATTTAAACCCTGATTTTCTGGCATCTCAAATGGATTCATTAAAGGATGATGTGCTCCTCTTTTATTTGTGATAGGAGCCCAATTAGTAAAAACGTGCCTGCCGCTGTCAATTGGTACGCTACCGCTTACACCTTCACTAGTTGCAAACTGTCTTGCTTTTTCCTCCCCCTGAAAAGTAAAACCAATATGTGTACCACAATCTCCGTCAGGATCATTGGATTTTAGAAGTTGAAGATTTGGCACATGACTAAGTCCTCTAATGATCTGCTTTTTAATTCTTCTGAGGTCTGCTAATATACCGTCGAGCCTTTCCAATTGAGCTCTCATGAAAGCACCGTTTATTTCACTCTGTCTACATTGGATGCCTGCAAATACAGGTGTCTTATATTTATCATAGATAGGGTATAGAGAATTGGTATCCTTGTCTTCAAACCTATCTCTATTCAGCTCAACATAATCGTCTCTAAAAGTCGATCCTCCATCATGTTGGTAGACTGCTACCTCAAATACATCTCTGTCATTTGTTAGGAGAGCTCCCCCTTCGCCACAACTGATTATTTTATAATAATTGAAGCTGTATGCTCCTGCATGCCCAATAGTTCCTAATCTTTTGCCTTTATAACTTCCTCCAACAGCTTGGCAGGAATCCTCTAACACCTTTAAGTCATGTCTGATTGCAACCTCCATGATTCTATCCATATCACATGGAAAACCCAGCATATGTACAGGCATAATTGCTTTAGTATTTGAGCTGATTCTCTTCTCTACATCAACAGGGTCCAAGGCTAAAGTTTCATCACAATTAGCTATTACAGGTATTGCACCCACAGCTGTTACGGCCAAAGCAGATGCCATAAATGTATATGCAGGTACGATAACCTCATCACCAGGGCCAACTCCCAGTCCCATAAGCCCTGTCATAAGGGCTGTTGTGCCACCGGTTAAAAAAAGAGCATAGTCCACTCCTATCTTTTCTGCCAATTCCTTTTCAAAATTATCTACCTCATGATTTTTACTAGCAATTCTAAAAAGCTCTCTTGATTTGACTACCCTTGCTACAGCATCGACTTCCTCTTGACCCATTCTATACATTGTAAATACCTCCTTTGAAACTTATATTCATAATTATATATATGTTCCGCTTTTATGAGTTTATTATATATCACCTATTTGTATATTTCAATAATGTTACCCCGTCTTTTGTGATTATATTTAATAAAAAGCCCCTCCGTAAGGAGGGGCTACCTGCGCAGGTTGCTACATTTACCAATTTGTAACCATATCTATTGAAGCTATTCCTTTACCAAGATACCATCCCGCATATGGTAAGTAACGTCCATCATATCTAGGACACCGGTATCGTGGGTAACCACAACAACGCAGTAGTTTCGTTCATGGGCAAGTTGGGCAAGTAATACCATGATGTTTCGGGAGGTCGCGCTGTCGAGGTTGCCTGTAGGTTCATCTGCTAGAATAATACTGGTATCCATTGCTAACGCCCGTGCTATGGCTATTCGCTGTTGTTCACCGCCAGAAAGCATGGAAGGAAAACGGTTAAACACTTCGTCGGCCAAGTCCACACTTCTTATAAACTCTTCAGCCCGCTTTTTTGCATCTCGCGGACTCATCCCATGTAACTCCATAGGATACATCACATTTTCCAGAGCTGTTAAAAGTGGAAATAGTCGAAAGCTTTGATAGATCATTGCTACATCGTTCCGACGGAATGTATCAAGGTTAAGGCTGCGGGTGGAAGTTCCCTGAAAAATCACATCCCCTTCATCGGGCAAGTCCAGCCCGGCCATAAGTGAAAGCATGGTTGACTTTCCACTGCCACTCTTGCCTACAATAGCATACATTAAGCCTTGCTCGAAGGAGCAGTTTATGTCTTTCAAAGCCTGAACAGTTTGATATTTGTTTCTGTACGCATAGCGTACGGATTTAAGCGAAAGGATACTCATACTTCCTCCTCACTCTCTTTCAGATAATATTGATAGGGCACTTTTGGTATTTTGAATCAGGGTAGCGATTGCTGCACTAAATGCATAGCATATGAAAAAAGCATATACTCCTATGTTCGAAAGCTGCGCTGCACCGCCCCGTACATACCATGCTATAACGGCAGGTAGCACGCCAAAGATAAGCAACAATAGTTGCTCACCGAATATCGTAGTAAAAATCCGCCACTTTTGTGTGCCCATACCACGCATAAGAGCAATGTCCTCACGTCGGCTATTAATTGCAAGAAAGCCTGCGACAAGACCAAGTATGCACACGAGTACGAGAAGTACTGGGTAAAGAATCTCTAAATATTTGCTACGCTGGTTTATAGAGCTGAGCGTTTCGTTGAACTGGGAGTCTTCAATCACAATACATAACCGGATATGATTATCCATTTTAGGGCTCGAAAAGCCTATTTCCTCAAGAGAATCCTTGACCTCAACCAGTACCCTAGGGTCACTAAGCTTAAATGTCACCGCAGAAACGTATTTGATGTCCAGCATCACATCCATAATTTGTTGATCAGTGGGCATGGGTTCACGCATTATTGCAGTGTTGTACTCACCAGTCTTGACTGTAAAAGAATCCTCTGTTAACAACTCGTTGAGTGTCGAGCTCTCCGGGTCTAATGCACCTAGGGGCATAGGGCAGTATATGTTGTTTTGCTTCGCTATAGGTGTAAAACTCCCCACAACCTTTATATCCTTGCTGAAAAAATATGGGTAACCATCTAAATAGGCACTCATATATACGCGTATTGTATCACCTGTCACTATGCTATGCTTACTCATAAACTGAGAGGATACGATGCATGGCAGCACTTCCCATTCACGACTCGAAAAGCGAGCTTCATCCCATCCATCCATAAATTCGCTATGAAACTCACCGAAATAAAACTCAGGTGCACTTTCTACATCATCGGTAAATATGATGTTGGGCTCAGCTAAAAGGGTTTGGTATAGATTCTCAACCTCAAAGGAACTTGCCGGCCAAGGCTCGGGCTCTACATCCCCTGCTGAACCATCTGCATGAATAGGGATTCCAAGATATAAATAGTTATATGAATAGATGTATGTTGCATCACCAAGATGGTCTAATTCGATCAGTTTTTTTGCCAGGGTATTTGGAATACTCAGGTTGTCTGAAAACTTGCCGTTCATCTGTGCGCTATAGCCTAGAAGCTCAGTGTTTTTATACAGATCTTCCCGGGCCTTATCGTAGGAGACTAGGGTTGCTTGAAGAGATGATACAAATAGCAACACTACAGCACTGAGCACGGGAACCAGTATAGACCGAGCGCCTCCTCGCCGTATAGAAAGCATGGCATGACGCAATGAACCTGAAAGCGCTACAGAAGATTTCTTGGGCGAACGACGTACCTGTCCTTTTGACCTGGTAGTAATCAAACTTCCGCTTATTGTCCTTTCAGCAAAGTATAGGCATAGAGCAAGGGAAGCTAAAAGCAAACCTAAGCCAACCGCAGCAGCCAATGAATAAGACAATGTAACAACAGGTGTAAATTCCTTGGTTAAACCTCTAAATCCATCGCTGTAACGCATATCCACAGCTTGCAGTTCGGAAATCAATGTATAAGCTGATTTTACAAGTCCCTCTGCATATCCAACTCCTATCAAAATGCCCGCCGAAATGGCTATAATTGCAATTAGACTTGTGCCAATTATAAGGTAAAGTCGCGCTTCAGCTTTTCTCGTACCAAAACTACGCATGATTTCTATGGTATCCCGTTGTATATTCGTAAATAAATAAGCAAAGAATGCCAGCACCGCTAGTGTAACGGCAAGGGCTATGACAGAAAGCGCTGAGCCTGCACTTTGAATGACTTTCAGTGCATCTGCCGTAGTTTGATAGCCTTGATCGTAAACAGTTATGAAAACGCGCTCAGAAAGTAAAGGCTCTATTTGAGTAAGGAATGTATCCACTGTGCCGTTTTTAATTGTAGCCTGACCTAAATCATAAAAATAACGGATAGGTCGTGACGAGTCCGAGACAGGTGGTGTATAGACATTGAGGTGGTAATCTTCATGGTAGTTGACAATGCCCACGATGGCGTAAGTATCCTGGCGGGACATTTGATCGCCCCATGTGTACATGGTTGAGCTCTCATCATCTGGCAGATTAATGGTTAAGGAGTCACCTAGTTTCAGGTCACGATTTTTTGCCAGTGTTTCCGAAATAACACAAACCTTCGCGCCTTCATCAGCCTCTTCCCTTGTAAACAATCGACCGGAAACAGGCTGTAGATAGCTTTGATTGAATTCCTCAAGTTCACCAAGCTCCTTCGCACGATGGACCGTAATAGAATTTTTCATAGTATTATAGTACTGGGCTATGGTTATATATATATTATTTTCATCAGCATGAAGTGCTTCAGCTGATTCGATTTCGTAAATAGGTTCAATGGCAGTGTAGTCTACACCTGCTTTCATAGCTATCCAGCTGTAGAAAGACGAAAGCTGTACAGAT
>CAYFSR010000087.1:0-3073 GCA_964345785.1 uncultured Eubacteriales bacterium
TTTTTATCTATTCATTCACTTTATCGGTTTAATATGATAATATAGATTTATTAGGAATCAATACTTTCTGGAAGGATAAGTCCCTGCCCTGCGTAAACTATATAAGGCTCTGTTATATGGTTTATGTGTATCAATTCTCTTAATGGTATTTGCTCCTTTACAGCAATGTCATATAGGGATTCATCAGGCTGTACAATATATTCTTTTCCTTCCAAGAGTGGTTCAACTGTTGTTGGTATGCTGAGTAACATTCCGGGGTAAATATGTTCAGGTGAGCTTAAGTAATTGGATGCCAGAATAGCCTCCATATGGGTTTGGTATCTTTGTGCCAGCTCAAATATGGAATCTCCGGGTTGTACAATGTAGCGCACTGGGTCAACCCCCTTTCTTATTTAATACGTTAATAACTTATGCTACTTATACGGGAAGAGTTCCTATCGGGATTTCTAGGCATTAGGGGTTTCAAGTATAGATTAGCTGATTTTCAAATTCTGTTAGCAGGAGGAACAAAATGGAATACATGTCCAAACTAAAAGATGATCAAACGGATAGGCTCTTTAATGCCATTCTTCAGCTGGAAGATCAAGATGAATGCTATCGTTTTTTTGAAGATCTATGCACTATCAATGAGCTTAAATCTCTGGCTCAAAGGCTGGAGGTTGCCATTATGCTTCGAGAAAAACGCACTTATCAGGAAATTGCAGCAAAGACGGGTGCCAGCACAGCCACCATCAGCAGGGTCAATCGAGCACTGATTTATGGTGCAGACGGTTATAATCTTGTACTAGATAAAATGAAAAAGTGAGTGAGGCGTGTGAAAAAAGAATGAGCAATACAGATATTGCAATAGAGTACTGTGGAGTTAGAGACCGCATTTTTGAGAAACAATATAGTCATCTTAATAATATGCAAAGGCAGGCAGTTTTAACTACCCAAGGTCCTTTGTTGGTGCTGGCAGGAGCCGGATCGGGTAAAACCACTGTTTTAACCAATAGAGTAGCCCATATCCTGCGTTTTGGTGACGCCTATAAAAGTAAATATATCCCTCGTAATTTAAAAACGGAAGATATAGAGTCCCTTAAAGACTACGAAATGAATTTTGGTAATAAGAATATGTCTCAACAGGTCGAGAATCTTTTATGTCTGAGAGAGGTGTATCCATCTCAGATTCTAGCTATAACATTTACCAACAAGGCTGCCCGTGAAATGAGAGAACGAATTTTCAGCTTGGCAGGCGAAGCAGCAGAAGGTATTTGGGTAAGCACCTTTCATTCCACCTGCGTAAGAATTCTACGCAGAGAAATTGACAAAATCGGATATACCCGAAACTTTGTTATATATGACGATACTGATCAGCTAACGGTTATCAAAGAATGCTTTAAGGAATTGAATATAAATGAAAAGTTTTTTGCTCCCAAAGAGGTCCGAGCACATATCGGCCATCTAAAGGACGACTTAAAGAGCCCTCAGGATTATGCTAAGGAAGTACAGGGGCAATTTAGAGAAGAAAAATTAGCGCAAATATATAAGCTATATGAATCCAAGCTTAAGAAATACAATGCCTTGGACTTCGATGATTTGCTAAATAAAACCCTGGAACTTTTCTATTTGCATCCTGAGGTTCTAGACTACTATCGCAACAAGTTTCATTATATTTTAGTAGATGAATACCAGGATACAAACTTTGCCCAATATATGTTGGTCAAGCTCCTATCCGATACCCATGGTAATATTTGTGTAGTAGGTGATGACGACCAGTCTATCTATAGATGGAGAGGCGCGGACATCCGTAATATCCTCGAATTTGAAAAGGATTTCCCTAACACCTGCATCATCAAGCTGGAGGAAAATTACCGTTCTCATCAAAACATTTTGGATGCTGCCAATCAGGTTATCCGCCAAAATAAAAAAAGAAAAGAAAAAAGCTTATGGACGCAAAAGGATAAAGGCGAGCTAATCCGTGTTTGTCGATCTAAAAATGAACAGCATGAAGCTGATTTTATTTGCAGTGAAATAGAGCAGCATATTCGTAATGGCGGACGGTATGGAGATGTCGCTGTCTTATACCGTATGAATGCCCAGTCAAGAACTATAGAGGAAGCACTTATGAAATATGGCATTCCCTATAATATCTATGGAGGCTTGCGATTCTATGATCGTAAGGAAATCAAAGATATCATTGCTTATCTTCGCTTGTTGGACAACCCTTATGATGATGTAAGCTTGCAGAGAGTTATCAATACACCTAAAAGAGGTATTGGAGCAGTTACCGTGAGCAACCTCCATGAAGCTGCGGCATCAGCAGGGATTAGTGTGCTAGAGCTCATAGCCGATTTGGATAATAATAAGGTCCTTACAGGACGTACCGCCTCGAAAGTGAAGGAGTTTGGTCAAATTATATCTGATTTGCAGATAGAGAAAGAGAGACAAAATTTAACTGATTTTATGGATACCGTACTTCAAATGACCAGCTACCGCACTGTACTCCAGGAAGAGGATTCTATAGAAGCAGAGGGTAGATTAGAAAATATTATGGAATTTGTATCAGCTGCCCGTGAATTTGAGAATAATAACCCAGAAGCTAATCTAACCAGCTTCCTTGAAAATATAGCCCTGGTTTCCGATATTGACCGCATGGAAGAAGACAGTCCAGAAGGGAAAAGCACTGCCAATCTAATGACCTTGCATAGTGCTAAAGGTTTAGAATTTCCAGTTGTTTTTCTAATTGGCCTGGAGGAGGGATTGTTTCCTCATTCTCGTTCCATGGAATCAGAGGAGGAAATAGAAGAGGAAAGGCGTCTTTGCTATGTAGGCATAACCCGTGCTCAAAAAAGACTCTATATTACCCATACAGTAATGCGCACTCTATATGGAAATCCCTCTTTAAACACACCTTCTCGCTTTCTGAAGGAGATTTCGGATGATCTATTTGAAGATGTCAGTACTGGCTTTGGTGATTTTGGTAGTACCGGTGGATATAGCAGCAGCAGAGGTAGCGACAGCAGATGGAAATCAAATCAATACAGGGGTTCTTCAGGAGTTTCTACGCCTGTAAAAGGTTCTAATCCAGGTA
>CAYFSR010000087.1:3173-6007 GCA_964345785.1 uncultured Eubacteriales bacterium
CACCTATGGTAGGCTTGGATGGCAAGGCTTTACATAGGCCTACGGTTAATAATGTTCCAAGGCCTAACAATATATCTAAAAACACAAACCGTTTTCAACTGGGAGACAAAGTCCACCATAGCAAGTTTGGCAATGGAACAGTTGTCACCACTGTTGGTGAAGGTAAGGATCTTACAGTAAAGGTTGCTTTTGAGCAAGGGGGTATTCGTAGCTTTAATGCAGAGCTGGCCCCATTAAAAAAGGCTTGATCTGTTTGTGAAAGGAGCCTGTAAATGGATAAAGTAAAAAAGCGGGTGGAGGAATTACGCCGCTTAATCGAATATCATAATGACCGCTATTATAATCTAGATGATCCGGAAATTACAGATCATGAATACGACTTGCTTTCTTTGGAATTGCGAGACTTAGAGAAAGAATTTCCAGAATTGATAGATCCGGATTCTCCTACTCAAAAGATAGGGGGAACCGTCAAACGAGAGCTGCGTAAGGTTGCTCATGATGTGCCTGTTATCAGCCTTCAAGATACTTTTTCCAAGCAAGAAGTAGAAGCATTTGTGAAACGAATAGAACAGGAGCTGCAAAATCCGATATTTGTAGTTGAAAAGAAGTTAGACGGCCTTTCTGTTGTACTGCGATACCATAATGGAGTTCTTACTGAGGGAATTACCCGTGGTGATGGCGAGGTTGGTGAATCTGTGTATGAAAATTTACTTATGATACCAACTATTCCCAAGGAAATTCCCACGCCTTTGCCTTATTTGGAGGTGAGGGGTGAAGTCTATATGTCTTACGAAGCTTTTAATCAGGTTAATCAAAAACAAGAGGAAATAGGCGAAAGAAAGTATCAAACTCCTCGAAACCTAGCTGCTGGGACAATGAGACAGTTGGATCCAAGTATAGTAAAAGAGAGAAATTTGGATATATTTGTATTCAACCTGGAAATTTCTGAAGGGATGGAATTCACTTCCCACTCAGAATCTCTTAATTGGTTGAAAGAACAAGGTTTTCCCATAAGCCCAGACTTTGAAATATGCGTCAATGCTAATGAAGTATGGGAAGCTATTGAAAATATCGAAAAAACCCGCTGGGATCTGCCTTTCGGAATTGATGGTGCCGTAGTGAAGGTAGATAACCTACAAGAAAGAACCCGATTGGGAATGACCAGTAAGGTTCCACGCTGGGCAATCGCATATAAGTACGCACCTGAGCAAAAGGAGACAATTGTAGAGGATATACATATACAGGTGGGCCGAACTGGCAGGCTGACGCCCCTTGCAATACTTGAACCTGTAAACATAGCAGGTACAACGGTTTCTAGAGCTACTTTGCATAATCAGGATTATATTAATCAAAAAGATATTCGTATAGGGGATACGGTAGTGGTTCAAAAAGCGGGTGACATTATCCCTCAAATATTACAAGTAAAGCTTGAGAAACGCCCGCCTGACACTCAGCCTTTTATAATACCCGATAACTGCCCAAATTGCGGTTCTCCTGCTGTTCAGGAAGAAAATGGTGCAGATATTCGTTGCACAAACTCAGGATGTCAGGCTCAATCCATTCGCAAGCTGATTCATTTTGCTTCCAAGAATGCTATGGATATTGAAGGCTTAGGACCCAGCTCAGTGGAAAGGTTAATGATGGAAGGCTATGTAGAGAGCTTCGTGGATATCTATAAATTGGCTGATTATCGAGATGAATTAATTGAAAAGGGAGTTGTAGGCAAGGAAAAAGGCACCGACAACCTTTTAGGAGCCATAGAGAATTCTAAGCAAAATGATATTGATCGTCTCATTACCGGCCTGGGTATTCGAAATGTTGGCAGACAGTCTGCTAGAGTTATTTCCCAAAGCTTTCCTGACATGATTGCTTTAAGTGAAGCTAAATATGAAGATTTGATTTCTTTACCGGACTTTGGTGAGATCATGGTGCAGGATATTTTAGAATATTTTGCTCAGCCAGAAACCCTTGAGCTGCTGGAGGAATTCGAAAAGCTCGGCGTAAATATGAAATCCAAATCACTGGAAAGTAAACAAGACAATAGATTTGGAGGTAAAACCTTTGTTTTAACAGGCACCTTGCCAACCATGACCAGGGAACAAGCAAGTGAGTTGATTCAAAACCATGGTGGAAAGGTATCAGGGAGTGTGTCCAAAAAAACCTCTTACGTGCTTGCAGGGGAAGAAGCTGGCAGCAAACTTACTAAGGCAAGAGACTTAGGAATAACAATCATCAGTGAAGAGGATTTATTAGAATTACTAAAATAGGTAAGTATTCACAAAAAGTCAGCAGAATCCAACAAATTAGCGGTTTTTTCCTTAAAACACATTGCATCATATAACAAAATATGATTTAATAAGGATGTTACGTTTATCTTTCATTTTTACAATGGATATCGTAACATCTTTTTAATTTGTGTCGGAACAGGGGTGAATACAAATGAGAAGACGCATTATAGCTATTATTATAACAATTCTTATTATTATGTCTGTCTTACCCCAACCCGTATTAGCAGCTCCTGCATTACGAAGAGGCAGCAAAGGCAACGAAGTAGCTGCTATGCAGACAAAGTTAATCGAACTGGGGTACCTAAACGATATAGCAGATGGTAGTTTTGGCGCCAAAACCTTAGCTGCAGTAAAAGACTTTCAAAAAGCCAATGGCTTGGTAATTGATGGTCTAGCAGGGCCTAAGACACTTAGTGTTATGTACAGTGGTAATGCAAAGTCTGCAAATCAACCACATGGAAATTCAATTACAGCACCTCCTTCATCAGGTTCAACCAACAATCTATTAACCACTACCTTGAGAAAAGGCAGTAAAGGCAGTCAGGT
>CAYFSR010000087.1:6107-10213 GCA_964345785.1 uncultured Eubacteriales bacterium
TAGTAGGACCTGCAACAAGGGCTAAGCTGAATGCAAGCGGAAGTACGGCGGAACCAACGCCAACGCCAACACCAACACCAGCGCCGACCCCGGCACCTTCACCAACACCTGCACCCACAACAGCCCCTGAGCAAGTTACTGAAACGATGAGAAGAGGCAGCAAGGGCAGTCAGGTAGAAATATTGCAAAGAAGGCTTAATGATTTGGGTTATAATTGTGGATCTGTAGATGGTAACTTTGGAGGTGCAACTGAAAGGGCGGTTATCCAGTTTCAAGCAGCTATGGGTCTGGCTGTAGATGGAGTGGTTGGGCCAGCAACACGTGCTAAATTAAACGAAAGTGGCATACCAAAACCAAACGATCCTACACCAGTTCCAGGTAAAGATATGCCTGCTGCTGATGCATTAAAAGGGAAAGTTATCATACTTGACCCCGGTCATGGTGGAAATGACTACAAGCCTGATCATGACGGCTATTATGAGAAGCATGTTGCTTTAGACATGGCTTTAAAACTTCGCACCATGCTGGAAAACGCTGGAGCAACTGTACATATGACCCGAAGCGATGACAGCAAGAAGTCTCTCTTCTATAGGTCGTCTGTTGCTAATAAGGTTATTTTGGATTTGGAAATAGAATCCGTACAAAAGGAAAAGAATAAGACGGCAGAGGCTCTTAAAACAAAGGAGTTGGAACTTCAAAGTGTTAAAGATGATTTAACAGGCTTAGCTGAATATAAGGATGCATTACTAATCCTTAAGGACGTAAAAGCACATGAAGAACTTAAAATAGCAAATTTCGCAACGGTAGCGCCCGTAGAGGCGGTAGCTCCAGAGTCAACGGCAGCTCCAGAAGAAACCGTAGCACCAGCAACTGAAGCACCAGCAACTGAAGCACCGGCTACAGAAGCACCAGCAACTGAAGCTCCGGCTACAGAACCGCCGGCGACGGAAGCACTAGCAACGGAACCAACGGCAACTGAAGCGCCTAAGCAAGAAGAATCAGCCGTGGAGAAACAACTAATATTAATGGAAGCAGCACGAAGCAAGTTAAGCCAGAAAGTGAAGGATCAACTTCACCTGGGTAACGTATCCTTAACAGTGGAGCACTTACCTGAACTGGATAACATACCTTCATCTGTTGAGTCTACACTAGCTCAAATACAAGCTAACGTAGATACTCTTACACAGGAAGTTCATGCTTTGTCCACAAAAGTAAAAGCCTGTGACGCTGAAATAGCTGAACTTAAGAGGCTAATAGGTACCTTCCAGCATTACTTTGACAATCCAACATCTGAAGCGCGAGTTGGTGCCTACGCAACACCGAGCATTAATGGTAAAAGAATTGCATCACCAGACTTAAAAAAAGTAATGGATTTAACTGGAGCAAAGTACCAGGATAATGTTATCTTTTTGTCCATTCACTTGAATGCAACTGTGGAAAAGGTCCAAACCTATATTTCAGGAGTGGACATGTTCTATAGAACAAACCAACCGAAAAACAATACTTACACCAAGTACTATACCGATTATAATGATGCAGCACGAAGGAAGTTGGCTGCTAGATTACTACAGGAAACAAACAAAACAACCAACTTCAGACAGAAGCGCAGCTACACCCGAATAGACGATTTCAGCGTTCTTAGGGAAAATAACCTGGTTTCTGCTCTAGCAGAAATAGGATTCATGAACAATCCCAATGACCTTGAACTGGTAAAACAAGATTCAGTTCGAGAAGACGCGGCTTATGGTATGCTAAAGGGTATAGTAGAGTACTTTAAGTAAAAGCTTCTACAAAAAGCTTAATCAAACATATAGTTAACAAATGTAAGTAGTTAACAAATTCAAGATTATGAATTTGCCTCTGTGAGAAAAGTGTAGTAACACTTGACTTGCAGGGGCTTTTTTAGCGCTCAGAATAGATAAACAATGCTAAGGAAAACATAAATGCAATGAAATGTTATCAAAGCTGGTTAAATAAGCCAGACACTACGGGAATCAAAAAAGGAGATAATTTATGAAAGTCACTCCTGAACTATTAACTACTATGGCTCAGTTGTCTCACTTAAAATTAACAGAAGATGAGAAAAAGTCATACTCCAAAGAATTGGATGAGCTATTAGATTATATCGATAAGTTGCATCGAGTGAATACAAAGGATGTCAAACCAACGGAATTTGTGCACATGCTTAAAGCTATACATTCAGAATAACAGGTGCAGTAGAAATGCTGAAGTTAAATTCGAGTGATTTGTAATTTAGTGTAATATCTATGAAGGATGGTATTAGTTTTGGAATTATTCAAATTGACAATTCATGAAGCCCGCGATCTGTTGCGTAAAAGAAAAATCTCCTCGAGAGAATTAACAGAATCTGTGGTGGAGAGAATTAAAGATACTGAAGGTAGCATTCAATCGTTTATCTCATGGGATCCTAAAAAAGCATTAAAGCAAGCTGATAGACTTGATAAAATCATAGAATCAAGCTCAGATCCTTCAGATCTGCCAGACTTAACTGGAATCCCTTATGGTTTGAAGGACAATATTTGTGTAAAAGGAATGAGAACTACTTGTGCCTCAAAAGCAATGAAGCACTTTAACCCCTCTCATGACAGCACCGCGGCTCGTAAATTCAAAGCTAAAAAAGCGATCCTAGTAGGTAAGCTAAACATGGATGAGTTTGCCATAGGTTCCTCTGGCGAAACCTCGGCTTTTAAAACTACACGTAATCCTTGGGGAAAGGATAGGGTGCCTGGTGGGTCTAGTGGTGGTTCCGCTGCGGCTGTATCAGCTGATCAGATTTTGTTTTCACTAGGTTCAGATACGGGAGGCTCTGTGCGACAACCGGCTTCCTTTTGTGGCATAGTAGGATTAAAGCCCACTCTTGGAGCTGTTTCCAGTTACGGACTCATCCCTTTTGCTACTTCCTTGGACCAACTAGGCCCATTGTGCAAAGATGTAACTGATTGTGCAATAGTAATGAACGAAATGGCTGGTTTTGATGCCAAGGATCGTGTAACTGCCAGACGAAAGCACCCTGATTACACCAATTTTCTGATAGATGGTGTAGACGGTATGAGAATAGGTCTACCCCATAAATGGACGGAACGGAAAATGGATCAGGATGTGCGTAAGGCGATTGAAGAGGCTTGTAGCTTATTTGAAAAAATGGGGGGATTATCGTCGAAGTTATTATGCCCTATTTTGAATATGGAGTTCCTACATACTATCTGATTTCTTCTGCAGAGGCTTCTTTTAACTTAACACAGTCCAGAGGTGCAAGAATGGGATATGCAGATGCTGATTTCCCTGAATTGGATGACTTCATTGGCAAAGCTGACTCACAGGAATTTGGGGAAATGGTAAAAAAGCGCATCCTTCTTGGTAATTTCGGTTTATATAAAGACAATTACGAAGATTATTATTTACAGGCTTTAAAAGTAAGAACATTAATAAGGCAGGACTTTGAAAGGGCATTCGAGAGAGTCGATTGGATACTAACGCCCACTACCCCAAGTACTGCGTTTCGTTTTGGTCATACTCAAGACAACTTGCTGGAGAGCTATGATAACGATGCTCTAACTATACCGGCAAATTTAGCTGGTTTACCAGCCTTGTCCATACCATGTGGTTTCGATTCCAACGGAATGCCTATTGGTATGCAATTGATTGGAAAAGCCTTTGATGAAGGGACCCTGTTTCAAGCCGCCTATACCTTTGAGCTGAATACAGATTATCATATAAAGAAACCCTTATCATTCTAGCTGCAAAAAATCTTTCAATGTCATCCTGAACATTTGTGAAGGATCTTTCCTAACAAGTTTCCTCGATAAACTCGGATTGAAAAGTATTAAGCGTTACATTCTTTGTTTACTGTGAAAGATTAAGTAAATTAAAGAGCATATTTAATGTATTCAATGCGGGCAGCTCGACATTGATGCCGGTATCTTTAATGGTCTGAGTTGAATTCCCATCTAGGAAATCTAAGAGAGTAGAACACAGGAAAAAGATTTCAGCCTGGTTTGTAATAGCTTTGCGATTCCAAATAATCTCAGGGCCTGGATAACTCAGGCGAATTCTTTTGGGGAATAGAGTGCGGATGTCTGGTTTAT
>CAYFSR010000088.1:0-334 GCA_964345785.1 uncultured Eubacteriales bacterium
ATCAGGTGAAGGTGCAGACGTAGTATATGATGCAGAAACAGGATATTATTATATGACAATAACTTATGGAAGTTTAACTTCTGATGGTGGTTATAATATGAGATTGTTTAGATCAGAAAGTCCAACAGGACCATATTTAGATGCAAAGGGAAACAATGCAGCATTATCAGGAAATGTTACTAATACAGCTAATGGAATTAAATTAATATCTAATTATAAATTTGCTTGCCAAGATAAAGCTTTAAAAGCTGCTGGACATAATTCAGTTCTTATAGATGATGATGGAGAAAGATATTTAATTCACCATCAAAGATTTGATGATGGTACAGAATAT
>CAYFSR010000088.1:344-895 GCA_964345785.1 uncultured Eubacteriales bacterium
TCATGGAACAGCAACAACTGGAAAAGTAGCTGACATTTTAAATGTGAGCTTAAATGAGGATAACACAGTAAGTGGAGATATATATGGTACTTGGACAATGGAAGAAGGTTCTTACTATATGACAATTACTACTAATGATGTTACTTATAGCGGTGTATTCTTTAAACAACAAGATGAATCATTAGAAGATAATAAAGTGATGACATTTACTGCTGTTGGAAGCAATAATGAATCTGTCTGGGGAAGTAAACTTGATTTAGATGCTAGTGATGAAGAGAGCATTTCTAATGATGGTAAAGTAAATCGTACAGGAGAAGATGTAACTATTACTTTAACGGCTACAATAACTAAGGAAAGTGAATCAATAGTTAAAGAGTTTAATATAACAGTTAAAGGTGTATTACAAGAAGTTGGAGCAGAACCAATATATAAATATGACTTTGAAACTATAGAGGAAGAAGCAATTGCTAATTCAGGAAGCAAAAGTGGTAATGCAACATTAGTAGGAATATCCTCAGTTGTTGAAGATACAGATAGAGGAAATGTATTAG
>CAYFSR010000088.1:905-10190 GCA_964345785.1 uncultured Eubacteriales bacterium
CATTATCTAAAGATACATTTGATGGAATTAATGAAGAGGGATATACAGTAAGTATGTGGGTAAATGTAGATAAGAATGATTCAAATTATTTTTAGCATATTGCATTATTTGAAGCAAGCATGACTAAAGAAGATGGTACACCTGATTATCCAATTACAAGAATTAGTGCAAATCTTTATGGTAGAATAAATGCTAATGGAGCATATTCAGATGCCACAGAAGTTTCTAAACCATTGGAAGGAAACAAATGGGAGTATGTTACTTATACAGTAAAGGCTGATGGAATAGTGGTTTATGTAGATGGAAATGAGGTTGCAAGACAAGATAAAGATATTTCAACGGTTTATTTATCCCGTACAATAACTCGTCGTTTCTTCATTAAAATTACTATTTTTACTGTTATTTTGCTGCTCTCTTTTTTCTTAGCAGCAATGTTCTTTACCAGCTTCACATGGTATGGTAATGAGTTTCTATATCCTATACTGCACTTGGTTCAGGAATTTCCTATACCATTTTTACTAATGTCTTGGCTGATTGGTTTTTACATAATTTTTAGAGTTCACTGGAGGAAGGGTTTTAGCTACATAAATACCATTGTAGAAGCTAGTAATCAGCTTGTTGCAACTAATGAAGAGTCTATAAAACTACCTGCTGAGCTTAGTTTTGTAGAAGATCGTATGAATCAGATCAAACAGGATGCCATTCGGAATGCTCATAGGGCTCAGGAAGCGGAACAAAGGAAGAACGACCTCATAGTTTACCTGGCTCACGATTTAAAAACTCCACTAACATCGGTCATCGGTTACTTGACCTTACTACGTGACGAAAGACAGATTTCTGAGGAGCTTCAAAGCAAATACCTTTCAGTAGCACTGGATAAGGCGGAACGCCTTGAGGATTTAATAAATGAATTTTTCGAGATCACTCGCTTTAATCTCAGTCAGATAAGTCTTGAGGTAAGTCAAGTGAACCTAACTAGAATGCTAGAGCAGATAATATTTGAGTTTCAACCTATTCTTGCAGAAAAGAATTTAAAGATTAATTTGGAGTGTCCTGATAATCTGGAATTAAAGCTAGATGGAAATTTGATGGAAAGGGTATTTGATAATTTAATTCGAAATGCAGTTCATTATAGTTTTGAAAACACCACCATTAATATTGTGGTAAAAGGAGAACCATATAAAGTAAAGCTCTGTTTTAGAAACCAAGGTAACACTATATCTAAGGATAAGCTGGATAGAATTTTTGAACAGTTTTTCCGGCTTGATCCTTCACGGGCGACCCAAACTGGCGGAGCAGGATTGGGCTTGGCTATTGCGAGGCAACTGGTTGAAGCTCACCAAGGAACAATCAAAGCATACAGCGAAAATGATACTATTGAGTTTCATGTAAGCCTTCCAAGAACTAACTGAATTATGATTCCAATATTGTTTGACAAAGTATCTGAGAATGCTATAATTAAAACAGTTAGGAATGGTATCATTAATGATATAAACGCTTACATACAATAATCTTATTACCATTACACTTATTTCAATCATCTAGAATTTATACAGTCTGAGAGGAGGAAACTACAATGAACAAAGTAAGAATAGGCGTTATCGGAATCGGTAATATGGGATCTGGCCATGCACTTTATATTAAGCAAGGAGACATTCCCAATGCAGAAGTTACAGCTGTATGTGATACGAATCCGGATCGTCTAAAGTGGGCAAAGGAAAATCTAGGAGAAGATATTCAAGTTTTTGACAATGCTGAGGCGTTTTTTGCTTCTAAGGCTATGGATGCAGTTATGGTTGCTACCCCTCATTACGCCCATCCATCACTGGCTATTGAATCCCTACAAAAGGGATACCATACTTTAATTGAAAAGCCAGCTGGGGTTTATACCCGTCAGGTTAGAGAAATGAATGAGGTTGCAGAGAAGAGTGATAAGGTATTTGGAATTATGTTCAACCAACGTACCAACCCTCTGTATCAAAAGGTTAAGGATTTAGTTGAATCTGGTGAATTAGGTGATATTAAGAGAACCATTTGGATAATCACAAATTGGTATCGATCTCAAAGCTATTATGATTCAGGCGGTTGGAGAGCCACATGGGCAGGAGAAGGGGGAGGCGTGCTTCTCAATCAAGACCCTCATCAGTTGGATCTCTGGCAGTGGATGTGTGGAATGCCAAATAGAGTACGTACTTTCATGTCTTTTGGTAAGTATCACGACATCGAAGTTGAAGATGATGTTACAGCTTATGTTGAGTATGAAAATGGGGCAACTGGTCTATTTGTTACCTCCACAGGGGAAGCACCAGGCACCAATCGTTTTGAAATTTCAGCTGACCGTGGCAAACTGGTTATAGAAGACAACAAGCTTACATTCTGGAGGCTAAGAATTCCGGAGCGTCAGTTTAATGCGGAAACTAAAACTGGTTTTGGATCACCTGAATGCTGGAAATGTGATATTCCAGTTATAGGAGAAGGAAAAGCCCATAAAGGTATTACTGAAAATTGGGTAAATGCTATCTTGAAGGGGACGGCACTATTAGCACCTGGTATTGAAGGAATTAACGGCTTACAGCTTTCTAACGCAATGCACCTATCAGCATGGACTGATTCCTGGATAGATATTCCTGTCAATGAAGATCTATTTTATGAAAAGCTCCAAGAAAAGATTGCAAATTCAACCTATAAAAAATCTACAGAAGGTAAAACCTTGGATGTAGAAGGAACATTCTGATTAAAAGAAAGAGGTGTCTTAGATGAATTATCCTAAAATAGCAGCTCAAATGTATACCATTAGAGATTTTTGTAAAACTCCTGAAGATATATACGAAAGTTTGAAGAAGGTTAAAAAGATAGGTTATGACGCAGTTCAGGTTTCAGGAATTGGACCTATCGAGCATCAGGAACTAAAGGATATGGTAGATGAAGTTGGTCTTACCATTTGCGCAACTCATATTAGCTTTGATAAGCTTGTAGAGGATCCTGATAGTATCATTAATCAGCATAAGGTTTGGGATTGTAAGTATGTTGGAGTTGGCGGTATGCCTGCAAAATATAGAGTAAACGAGGAAGGCTTTGTATCCTTTGCAAAAGATGCTTCAAAATCTGCACGTATTCTAGCCGACAATGGACTACAGTTCATCTATCACAATCACAGCTTTGAGTATCAAAGATTTGGTGATGTAATAGGAATGGAAGTTTTGCTGCAAGAAAGTGATCCGGAAGTTTTCCAGTTTGAGATAGATACATATTGGGTGCAACATGGTGGAGCTGATCCCATCCAATGGATTAACAAGGTTAAAGGGCGCATGGACGTAGTTCACTTTAAGGATATGGCCTTGGATGCAAGCGAAGGACAGACACAGATTATGGCTGAAGTAGGCGAAGGCAACCTTAACTGGAAGGGTATAACAGAAGCCTGTGCCAATAATGGTGTTAAATGGGCAGCAGTTGAGCAGGATATTTGCCAACGAGATCCCTTTGAAAGTCTGGCAATAAGCAGACGTAATCTTAAGAAAATGGGCCTGTAATATTAGCTGAGTAAAATTGAATCTATAGATATAAGAAATATCGAAATAATACTAGTGAAATAAGAAGCAATGGGGATAAAACCTCATTGCTTTTTTGTTGAGGCTATAGCCCTTGTTACGATACAACTGTCTGTCTTTCAGAGCGCAGCGAAGAATCTTGCAAGGGATTTTTCACAAAATATAAATAAAAAAAGGAATAAAGCCTGCCTATGGAGAATTAGTATATATCAAGCTCACAATCGATTGCATGGAGGTAGATCAAATGTCAAAGCATGAAAAATTCACAATGAAAAGCTTGGAAGATTTCCAGAGCAAGTTGGAAGAAACAGAAAGCAAGTTACCTTTATCCGAAGACCTAAGTGTTCTATTAACGCCATTTAAGATTGGAGATAAAACAGTACCTAATCGAATGGCTATACATCCCATGGAGGGCTGTGATGGAGAAGGGGACGGTTCTCCCAGCGATCTAGTGTTTCGTCGCTACGAACGATTCGCTAAAGGTGGAGCCGGTTTACTATGGGTTGAGGCAACTGCAGTAAGTGAAAATGGCAGAGCAAACCCCAGACAGTTGTATATAAATAAGGAGACACTGGACGGTTTTAAACGTTTATCTGAGAAAATTCAAAAGGACGCTTCTCCTGTTACTAATGGGGACGGTTCTCAAAAATTAGAGCCTTACACTGTAATTCAGCTAACCCATTCTGGACGCTACAGCCGCCCGGGTGCTAAACCTGCTCCAATTGTTGCAGTAAGAAACCCTTACTTAGATGTTGAAGGAGTAGATTATAAGATTATAAGCGATTCTGAACTGGAGCAGTTGGAAGACCAGTTTGTAGAAGCAGCTGTATTAGCTAAAGAAGCAGGCTTTGATGCAGTTGATGTTAAAGCATGCCACCGATATTTAAATTCTGAACTTTTATCAGCCTTCACCAGGGAAGGACGATATGGCGGTTCATTCGAAAATCGAACCCGCTTCTTAATCAATACCATAGAAAAAATTCGAGATCGAGTTGGAGACGGCTTAGATATAGCTGTCAGATTGAATGCATATGATGCTATACCTTACCCTTACGGCTGGGGAGTTAACCAGGAAGATCATCGTATTCCAGACTTAACAGAACCAAAAAAGCTCATAAAAATGCTGTGGGATAGAGGTGTTAAGGTAGTAAATGTTACCATTGGAAACCCCTATTATAATCCTCATGTTAACCGTCCTTACGACACTGGCTTCTATACTCCACCGGAACATCCGCTAGTTGGAGCAGAGCGCATTATGAGAATCGGAAAAGAGCTTCAGGAAGCAGCACCAGAGATTATGGTTATTGGCACAGGCTTTAGTTGGTTGCGCGAATATGGTCCTTTGGTAGCAGCTGGAGCCATTGAAAATGATTGGTTTAAGATGGCAGGCTTCGGAAGGCAAGCCTTTGCTTATCCTGACTTCCCTCAAGATATTAAGAGTGAAGGCGGCATGGTTTCTTCAAAGTCCTGTATAGCCTGTGGAAAATGCTCTGAAATAATGAGATATGGCGGAAAATCTGGTTGCGTTATAAAAGACAGCAAGGTTTATGTTCCATTATACCAGGAATGTAAAGCAGGTAAGCCAAACTTAGTCAGCAATCATCTTGCAGAGCATGTATAAAGATAGTAGAAGTGAAGGCAAGGTAACCATTAAGGAAGTAGCCAAGTTAGCAGGAGTAAGCTCCAGTACCGTTTCTCGTGCCTTAAGCGGGAAAATCCCGGTGGATCAGAAGACTAAAGATAGGGTATTGGCAGCTGTGGAAGAACTGAACTACCAACCTAACGCTTTGGCAAAGGGGTTGAAGGAAGGCAGAACAAACACTATAGGCCTTATTGTACCCAATATCTGCAATCCTGTTTTCCCTCTGGTTTCCCGAGGAGTGGAGGACACAGCAAAGAAACATGGATATTCTCTGGTCTTGTGCAACACCGATGAGGATCCCGATACTGAAAAAGAAGCTATACAAAAACTTCGAAAGCAGTGGGTGGACGGGATTCTGTTGGCTACTTCCGGCAGGGAAAAGAGCCATGTTGAGGAATTAAATGAATCAGGACTTCCAATGGTACTCTTAATTCGTAAGCTGGCAGATGATATGGATGCGGTTGTGGTAAACAATATAAAAGCAGCTTATGATGCTGTATCCTATCTCATTAAAACAGGACATCATAGGATTGCCATTGTGAATGGTGACAGAAGCCTGCCCTTATATCAGGAACGCTATCAAGGTTATGTGAAAGCATTAGAGGAGGCTGGAATGCCACTGGATTCATCTTTGGTATTAAATGTATCAGATCAGGATTCTTGCTATGATATAGCAATCCGATTCTTTAAAAGTGGAATAAAAGTAGATGCTGTTTTTGCAGTTAGTGATCCCCGGGCTTTAGAGGTTATGCGAGCGGCAAAGGATGCAGAGCTTCGAATACCAGAGGATGTCTCTGTCATGGGGTTTGACAATTTGCAATTCAGCCCTTTCCTGGATCCCCCTTTGACCACTGTTAATCAACCATTTTATGAAATGGGGCAAACAGCGGCAGAAAGAGTAATCTCTTTGATTGAGGGAGAGTCAGATGAGGCTTTGGTTCATGTTATGGAAACAGAGCTGATAATTAGGAAGTCAGTTAGGGATAGGACAAAAACAAATAATTTATGATAAAGAAATGAGGATATGAGAATGCAGAAAAAAGTGGCATTAGTAACAGGAGGAGCCCGTGGAATCGGATTGGCCATATCCATGCAATTGGCAAAGGAAGGACACAATCTCGCCGTTTTAGGTACCTCCCCAGAAGATAGAGTAAAAGAAAATTTGAATCAGATAAGAGCCTATGGTAATGAGCTTATATATATTCAGGGTAGTTTAAGTGAGGAAAAAGATAGGAAAAAGTTATTGCAGACTACCTTGGAGCGATATGGCAGAATTGATGTGCTGGTAAACAATGCCGGGGTAGCACCAAAGGTGCGAGCTGATATTTTAGAAGCTACCGAGGAGAGCTTCGACTATGTTTTAGACATTAACCTGAAAGGGACTTTCTTCTTAACACAGGCTGTAGCAAATCAAATGCTAAAGCAACGTAACCAAGAAAATAAAGATAACGATCATCAAGGAGTTATCATAATCATTTCATCAATGTCAGAATATACAGCCTCTATTAACCGGGGAGAATATTGTATTTCAAAGGCTGGGCTAGGAATGGTAACCAAGTTATTTGCAGATCGTTTGGCAGATGAGGGAATACTAGTATATGAAATCAGACCGGGAATCATTAGGACAGACATGACCAGAACCGTTACTGAAAAATATAATAATTTGATTGCTGGTGGAATTTTACCAAGATCAAGGTGGGGAGAACCTCAGGATGTTGCTGATGTAGTTTCTGTACTTTGCTCAGGCAAGTTGGCTTACAGCATAGGTCAAACCATCGATGTAGACGGTGGCTTTCATATCAGGAGGCTTTGATATGAAGGAGCAGCGCATTGAAATATCTAATTTAAGTATCCCTATATATACACTAAATACTGTGGTTGTAGGCTCTGGTGCAGCTTCGCTAAATGCTGCTCATCGCCTATATAACCTTGGACAAAAAGATATTGCTATAATTACTGAAGGTTGGAAAATGGGAACCTCACGAAACACAGGTTCAGACAAACAAACCTATTATAAATTGACTTTAGGTGGAAGTGCTCCCGATTCTGTTATGGATATGGCACAAACGTTATTTGACGGTGGAGCAATGGACGGAGATATAGCTTTGGTAGAGGCTGCTTTATCCAGTCAATGCTTTTATGGTTTGGTGGATATGGGAGTTCCTTTTCCCCACAATCGATATGGCGAGTTTGCAGGCTATAAAACTGACCACGATCCGAGACAAAGGGCTACTTCGGCAGGCCCTCTTACCTCTAAGATGATGACTGAGAGTTTGGAGCAACAAGTGTTGCAAAAGAACATCAGAGTCTTTGATGGCTATCAGGTTATTGCTGTACTTACAGATGAAGAAGGTCAAAAAACAGTAGGTTTGTTGGCATTAAACCTTAATAAAGTAGAGGACCCCAATGAAAGATACGCAGCATTTAACTGCACCAATATTGTCTATGGTGTAGGCGGACCAGCAGGATTGTATAGTACTTCTGTATATCCTGAAAGTCAGACAGGCGCATCAGGGATTGCCCTAGAGGCAGGTGTAAAGGGGAAAAACCTGACTGAGTCTCAATATGGTATCGCATCTACCAAATTCAGATGGAATCTTTCAGGCACCTATCAACAGGTACTGCCACGATATGTGTCCTGCAATCAAGATGGCAGCGATGAAAGGGAGTTCCTTCTGGACTTTTTCCCAAATCTGGGTAAGATGTTGGATGCTGTTTTTCTTAAGGGATATCAATGGCCATTCGACCCTAGAAAGATTGCAGACTATGGTTCTTCACTTATCGATATCTTGGTGTATCGTGAGACTATGATGAAAGGCCGACGAGTGTATATGGACTTTATGAGAAACCCAGTTGTGCCTGAAGGAGAAGTCTTAGATTTCAGCATATTAGGAGAAGAATCACATACATATCTGAAAAATTCCAATGCCTTATTTGGTACTCCAATAGAACGGCTGAAGCACATGAATCAGCCAGCTATTGATTTATATAAAAACAATGGGATTGATTTGGAAACAGAGTATCTTGAGATTGCTGTTTGTGCTCAGCATAACAACGGGGGCTTAGACGGAAACATCTGGTGGGAAAGCAATATTCGCCACTTCTTTCCAGTAGGAGAAGTAAACGGTTCCCATGGCGTTTATCGACCAGGAGGCAGTGCATTAAATTCAGGCCAGGTGGGCAGTACTCGGGCAGTTCAATATATATCAAGAAGATATTCGGAAAATCCTATGGAAAGCGATAACTTCTTGAAGGTGACGAAATCTGTTCTGGAGGAAAAAATTAATCTAGGTGAGACTTTACTTGAAAAAATGAGTAGTGAAAGCAATGTACTGAAAATAAGGGAAATGATAGGTGATCGGACTTCTAGAGCAGGTGCTCATATACGTTCGCTTGAAGGAGCTGAAGTCGCACTAGAAGAGGCTAAAGAAGACCTTGCTGACCTTGTCAACAAACTTCAGTTGTCATCACCTCATGAGCTGGCTTTTGCTTATCAGAACTTAGATTTATTAATAACTCAGGTTACCTATTTGTCCGCTATAGTAGACTACATCAATCAGGGAGGACAAAGCAGAGGTTCTTATCTCATTAAAAATCCAGAGGGACAGCTTCCTGCGAAAGGACTAGAGGAAAGCTTCCGTTTTTCCGTTTCGGGTGCTGAAGTTCTTAGGAACAAAATACAGGAGACTAGCTACCAAGATGGTGAATGCACTACAAATTGGAGATCTGTTCGTCCAATACCATCGGAAGATGATTGGTTTGAAAATGTCTGGGCGGCACACCGGCGCGATGAAGTGATTAAGTGAAATAGAACAATATTAAAGAGCAAGTAACAATTGCGTAGACCGTTACTTGCTCCAATCTTCTTCAAAGTATGCAAATCCAAAATCAAAAAGCCATCCTTTGCCAGCCAGTCTTAGAAGGATCTAATGGAGGCAGGTTAAGGATCTCTCTGCCTGTCTCCACATAATATCGATAGTTTTCCAGTGGGGTTCCATTAGGAATCCGGTGGTCTAGGCCAAACACAGTACCGCCCTTTTGCATTAGAGGTTGCATCTTATATTCAAGTTCACGCCGGATAGCTTCTTTGCCTTG
>CAYFSR010000089.1:0-10186 GCA_964345785.1 uncultured Eubacteriales bacterium
TACGCACCAGCTGAGTATTGCAATAAGGATACACGCTTGGTAAAATATTACTAAAGAACAAACAAAGGCATTTAATTGTTCTAGAAATAGATTAAGTTACTAAGAAGAGTATAGTTTATGATAAGTAATGGTTATATAAAAGGAGGCATTTCAATTGAAAGGTGCTACGAGCTGGAGCTATGCTCCATACAAGCCGCTAATGTTTAATTCAGGAGACATTTACATATGCCGAGTCGCTCCTTATCAAACAAGTTTCACTTGTGACTGGATTTCTGATTCCGATGAATCTTGTACTTTTCACTGGCGCAAAGAAGGAGAAGGCGACTTTCAAACTGCATTACCACTATCAGCTGGCACAATCACTATTTTTGATCTCGAAGAGAATACTGACTATGAGTTCTTTGTTTCATCCGATTCTAAGATTGCCTCTATTACAAAGAGAAGCAGAGTACGCTTAGTGCGTACCGGTAAACCGGTAGAAGGTGGCTCAATTATAAATTATCTTCATCCTAGGGACGATGTCTACAAGTTTTCTGGACATTCTCTTTGCAGCCCTTCGATAGTACGTCATCCAGAGGGCTTTTTACTTTCATCAATGGACGTGTTCTCAGGTGGTGCACCGCAGAACTTAACCTTGATATTCCGCTCGGATGATGATGGCTGTACATGGCGGTATGAAACTGAACTTTTTCCTGCATTTTGGACGAAGCTGTTCATTCATAAAAACGTCTTATATGCTATAGCCTGTTCCACTGAATATGGAGACTTGCTGATTGGCCGTTCTGATGATGGCGGGAAAACCTTTGGCACTCCTACTGTACTTTTTCGTGGAAGCTGCCATACTAAGGAAGCCGGTGTACATAAAAATCCACAATTAGTCGTGGAACACAGCGATCGTTTGTGGATTACTCTTGAATGGGGAGCCTGGGCAGTAGGATATCATGCACCCATGATGGCCTCAATACCCATAGATGCTGACTTGTTAGATGTGGATAACTGGACCTTTACCCCTCCTTTGCCTTTTAACCGTAAGTGGCCCGGATTGGCAGAAGGTGTCAGCAATGGCAATATTGAAGGTTGTCCTGTAATTGGACCTGATGGTGAGTTATATAATATTATGCGTTATGATATGAGTAAAAGTGAACCTAATTATGGCCGGGTCGTAGCTTATAAGGTAAATACGAAAAATCCGGAAAAGCCATTGGTATTTGATCGTGTAATAGGGTTCCCGGGAAATCACTCTAAGTTTGAGATTCAATTTGACGAAGAAAGTGATCTTTATTATTCTATAATCAGCCGAATTCGAGGATCTGAATCTTCTCATGACAGAAATCTTCTTTCACTAGTTTCCTCACCCGACCTTGATCATTGGTCCTTAGTTTGTGACTTAATAGATCGAACCGATTGTGATCCAAAGGAAATAGGATTTCAATATGTGGATTTTTTCATAGAGGGAAATGACATCCTATATCAATGCCGTACGGCTATTAATGGAGCACATAACTTTCACGATGCAAACTATGCTATGTTTCATAGGGTTAAAGATTTTAGGAGTATCGCCAAGGGGGATAAAGCTAATGGAAAGTAAGAACAAAGTAAATACAGTAATCATCCTGATGCTTGCTGTTATTCTAATTTTTGCAGCGGTTCAACACAACAGGGTGAAGCTTCTCGAGGAAAGGCTGAATTCCTTGCAAAATAACATAACTAACAATATGCGTACCGAGCTTTCAAACATACGATACTATATTGATCACGCACTGGAAAGGTCCCAGAGCTTAATTGATGAATATTCAGTTACTTATGACGGTATTGATATTGCACAGAAGACGGTAAATGTAATTATGAACTTTAAGCTAAAGGAAACCATGGGAAATACTAAAATACAGATAGCAGCCTCCAATATTGAAAGCGATCTGGTGCTGGGGAACTTTGATGCAGAAACAACCAATGGATTGGATTATATAGGACGGTTTTCTTTGTCTTATATGTATGACTATATTTTTGATATATATGAGACTGGAGAAAATGGCTATGCAAGAAAGCTGAATGTAAGTGATTCAATTTCTATGTTTATAAAAAATGAAATGGACAACCGAACCCATTTGAGTTCCTCTGGACATAGCGTAGGTACGGAAGATGTTTCTGCCAGCTTTGAAATTAGCAATAATACCTTCGGTGAAGAAGGTTTTCAAATGGAAAAGGTGGAGTTGGTGATTTACTTGGGTGGAGAAGAACTCTATAGAAAAGATGTAACCAATAGCAGTTTGGCCAATATAGAGGATATAAATCTTTATAACTTACGAGTTGCTGCTGGAGAAATAGAACCCTTAGACGATATTCAGTATAATCTTGATAAAGCGCAAATGGACATGGAAGGTGTAGAACATGGTTATTACAGGATAGAACCAATTCCAAATGAGCTTTTAATTGGTAAAACGGTGGATAAGAATCCTCCGGATTATAAATTTAGCGTTGAAGTGACCTACATAAACGGTGAAAAAGTTACACTATATGGCAACTAACAACTGATATATCAACAGACAAAACAAACCCTGCTTCATTAATTCGAAGCAGGGTTTGTTTATAAGATTCTTCATTGCATTCAGGATGACATTCAACTATTTAGTATAATCCAGCATAATAGTCCCATCTTCATTATAAATTACAGCTTCTTTATCCTGTGTTAGTGCATCAATAGCTTCGAAATATTCTTCCTTCGACTTATAACGTAAATCCTTTTCTGCTATTACTTTTTTAGCATTACGTGCATCATTGGATAAAAGCATTTGTATCATAATCAACTGGCATTTGGCAGAATTAACACAAGCTTTTTCAGGATTCTCTATATTATAGTCGTTGCCGTGGCCGATTCCTACAGCACCACCGGCATAAGGATGAATAGCTGGCATTACAGCTGAAATATCGCCCATGTCTGTACATCCAGTTCCCCAGTTATCTGTAATGGAGATTTCATCTGCAGGTGCAATCATTCTCATGGCTTCCTCTGCAATTTGCAGCAGATTCTTATCATTGATAAGTGGTGTATAACCAGGACGGTCGCTGAGAATTACGTTGCCACCAATGGATGCTGCTGCGCCAGCAAGTGCCCTGTTAATTTTTTTATTAGTTTCAGTAATTACTTCCATGTTGGCTCCGCGAACATAACTTTCCATAGCCACGTCACTTGGAATAGCATTAACAGCAACTCCGCCTCTTGTAATAATCGGATGTACGCGGATGTGATCATTATCTCGGAAGGTTTCTCTAAGTGCATTAATAGCCTGCATACCAAGGTTAGCGGCATATAAGGCATTCACTCCTGCATGGGGAGAACCTCCTGCATGGGCTGCTACGCCTTTGTAATTAATATTTTTAACAACACAGCCATTACTGCCTCTATTTGCAGAAAATTGATGTTCTCCACCGCTGGTATGGAACATGAAAGCCATGTCCACATCATCAAAATAACCTCTATGTAGGAATTCTACCTTGCCACCAAAATATTTTATGGTGCCTGCTTCCCTTAGTGTCTCGCGGTAGCCGGTCTCAATAAGTTCCTCAGCTGGAACTGCACATAGCTTGATTGTACCTGAGAGCCCTTCTAAAGCACCGTCTTCTCTAAGAGCAGCGGCTATACCAAGCAATGCAGCACATTGTGCATTATGCCCGCAAGCATGTACGGCTTTGGTTTCAGGATTCGCTTCCGGATGGTCGGCACAGATAAGTGAGTCCAGTTCACCCATGATAAGTATGCAGGGACCTGGGCGGCCTGTGTCTATGGTAGTATAAAAGCCTGGAATATCACCTGCTTTTATGAGCGAATAACCCAGCTTTTCAAACTCTGCCTCCATATAGGCACTGGTTTTCCATTCCTTATAACCGGTTTCAGGGTTCTTCCATATGTGTCTTTCTGCTTCATATATCAGTTTCCGATGTTTATCAACACTTTTAAGCAGTTTCTCATAGTTAACCATCTACACGCCTCCTCATTGAATTTTTAATAAAGTAATAGTAAGAATGCTAACAGTAACAAACTAATTGGTAATAATGTAACTAGTAACAGTGTACTTATACAGATAATACCATTTATACAAGTTCAGTTCAATGTATTATCCTGATTAAATAACATGTATACCGTAAAATAATTAAAGCATGACATTCAGAATATCGTTCATCAAAGGTATAAATGAAATTCTAATTATTCCGTCAGGTACGCATATATCAGCTTAATTGTACTTTCAATTCCATCAATATGAGTTCTTTCCATGCCGTGGGATGCATGAACTCCTGGGCCTATCAATCCGCCTCTTATATCATTGCCGCCATGTAAGGCTGCAGACACATCTGAACCATAATGAGGATATATATCAACAGCATGATTGATTTTTTTCTCTTCTGCAAGCTCAATTAATTTTGAGGTAATATCATAATCATAAGGGCTGGAACTATCCTTTGGGCATATGGATACATCCTGCTCAGTACATGTCAAATCCAGACCTACACACCCCATATCAATAGCAATTAATTCATCAATATCATCAGGAATGTAGGCGCAACCATGGCCGACTTCTTCATAGGTAGAAACAATGATTTTTACTTTATGTTTTGGTTTTGTTTCAAGTCTGGCGAAAAGCTCCATCAAGCTTAAGGCACAGGCTGTGCCCGCCTTGTCATCTAAATATCTTGATTTTATAAAACCAGAGGATGTAATTTCGAATTTAGGTTCAATAGAAACGAAATCCCCTGCTTTTATTTTCAAAGCTTCAACATCCTCCTTGGTCTTAACCACTTCATCTAAGCGAATCATCATATTAGCTTCTTTTCTTTCCTTCTCCCGAGAATCATCAAAAACATGAGCTGACGGTGAGGTAGAAAGAACGGTTCCAGTATATACTTTTCCATTTCTGGTATGGATTTTGCAATATTCTCCGTCTAGAGTAGGGAATAAGTTTGCACCAATTGTTGATATCCTAAGAGTGCCATCTGAATTAATTGATCTTACCATGGCTCCCAATGTATCAACATGTACAGCTATTCCAACACAGTATGTGTTGTTTTGTCCTTTTATCTCTATGATTCCATTTCCTTTTTTAGTTTTCTCGAAGGGGTAATCGAATTCGTTTGCTAAGGTTTCGATATGTGAAATGACGTCTTTGCAGTAACCGGTGGGGCTGGGTATTTGAATAATTTCTTCTAGTATTCTTAAGGTATAATCTCTATTTAGTTGGATGTTCATAATGGATACACACTCCTAATTGATTATTGAAATGAATGATGTTTCTACGCTCAGTATAACAGTCTAAAAATTGCTAGTCAATCTGCTTTGGCAAGCAGGAAATGCAGTAGTTTTGGAGAAACTTGTTATAGAATCATGTAATTCGGTTAATATTTGCCTAGTACTAATTAGAAGAGAGCTTTTTGCTAAAGATATTAGCAGCATAAAATTGTAAACCAAGATGGAGTGAAAACATTATGACAAAAAACATACTTGTACTATTACCCGTTGGAGAAAATGAAAAAAGAATGCTAGAAGAAAAAGCCCCTGGATGCAGCTTTACTTATGGAGATCATAAAACATTGACAACAGAAATGGTGCAGGAAGCAAATATTATCTTAGGAAACCCACCTGTTGAAAAGGTCAAGGGTTCAAAAAACCTGGAATGGCTTCAGCTGAGCAGCGCTGGTGTAGGAGGATTCACAAACGAAGGAGTCCTACGAGAAGGAGTTGCCCTCACCAACATGTCCGGCGCATACGGGTTGGCTATTTCCGAGTATATGCTAGGTGTTTTGTTATCAATGTTCAAGAGGCTTCATTATTATCGGGATAACCAGTCTGAAGCGAAATGGCAATACGAGGGAAATGTTAAATCAATTTATAATTCAACAGCTCTAGTTGTTGGCTTAGGTGATATCGGTGGTGAATTTGCAAAGAGATTAAAAGCACTTGGAGCATACACTATTGGAATACGTCGAACAAACTTGGATAAGCCTGATTATCTGGATGAGCTTCATTTAATGGATGACCTGGAATCATTGTTGCCCAAGGCCGATATAGTTGCTCTCAGCTTGCCAGCCACTAATTTTACGAATAAAGTTATAAACAAGAAGACCCTAGGATTGATGAAGCAGGACGCTGTACTCATTAATGTAGGCAGAGGAACCGCGATTGACACAGACGATCTTTGCGATGCACTAGAGAGTGGTCAAATTCTTGGAGCAGCCATGGATGTTACTGACCCAGAGCCATTGCCATCAGATCATAGACTATGGAAGCTAAAAAATGTGATCATTACTCCCCATGTGTCCGGTGGTTATAGTCTTGATGAAACACGCAACCGCATTATTAATATAAGTGCCGACAACTTGGAAGCATTTATTAATGGCAAAGAGTTAAGAAATATTGTAGATTTTTCAGCAGGCTATTAATAGGAGGAAAAGCTATTGCAGGATTCACAGCTTGAATATAAAAAACGGGAAGAAGGCTATGAGGAGCAATTAAATCAGCTTAAGGTAAAAATAAATAGAACAAGTAATGTGCGCCTGATTACTGTCCTTTTAGGATTAGGGCTCTCTGTTTACTTGTACTTCCAAAATCAAAAGCTTATAGCTGATATTTTGCTCTTTGTTACTGTTGTTACTTTCATAGCTTTAGTGCTAATTCATAATCGATTAAAAGCAGATGCAAAAATGGCAAACATGCTTTTAGAGATTAATTTAAACTCAATAAAACGAATTAACGGAGAGTGGAATGACTTTGATGACTCCGGATTAGAATTCGTGGACTATGAGCATCCATTTACATCGGACTTGGATATTTTCGGCAAGCATTCTCTGTTCCAGTGGATGAATACTGCCGTAACCTATAGTGGTAGGCGACTATTGAAAAGGTGGTTAGAAACTCCAGCTAGCGATATAGAAGTCATAAAAAATAGGCAAAACGCTGCAGAGGAGCTTGCTGCTTTACTGGATTGGCGGCAGAATTTCCAGGCTGAAGCCAAACTGCAGGAAAATGAATTCAAAGATCCACAAGCTTTGTTTGATTGGGCAAAAAAGTCTGCAAGCTTTTACACAAAACCTTGGATTATCTACATTGCGAAATTCTTACCTATCGTAACTATACTAGTGTTCGCAGCTGCTATCCTGTTCAGGTTCTCGTTAATAATACCAGCTACTCTCCTTATTATTCAGATGCTATTAGTCGGGCTCCGATATCTAGATGGAAATGATATTCTGTCTGAGATCGATCCTTTTGCAAAAAGTATCAAAGCCTATCGCAGCATGTTAGAACTGTTTGAGACACAAGAATTTCATAGTGATTATCTGAAACAGCTGCAGGAAAGGTTAAAGGATGAAAAGGGCAATAGTGCATATGAGCAGATTTATCAATTGGAACGAGTCACTGATAAGCTGGGAATTCGTCATAGTCAACTTTATCTGATTATTAATGTATTACTATTGTGGGATTATCGATGCCTGGCTGCATTTGAAAAGTGGAGAGCAAATTCAGGTACTTATTTAGAAGGTTGGATTGCCGTATTAGCAGAACTGGAGGCATTAGCAAGTTTGGCTGTTATTAGTTATGACCACCCCGATTGGGCACAACCACAGCTATATGGCGACCAATCGAGATTATTCACCAGCCAAATAGGACATCCTCTTTTACCGGAAGATAGGGTAAGTAATGACATTGGAACCATGAGAGAAGGCCAGGTATACCTTATTACTGGGTCCAACATGTCAGGGAAAAGTACACTCCTTAGAACAGTAGGCATTAACCTAGTGCTTGCCTATGCTGGAGCACCAGTTTGTGCAAAGGAATTTCACTGCTCTGTTTTCAGCATCTACACATCCATGAGAATTAGGGATGACTTAAGATCCAATATATCCTCATTCTATGCAGAACTTCTCAGAATTAAAAAGATGATAGATGCAGCCAAGAGGGGAGAGTCAGTATTCTTCCTGTTAGATGAAATTTTCAGGGGAACAAACTCACGGGACAGACATGCAGGTGCCAGGGTTTTAGTTAAACAACTAAGTGATGAAGGTGCTGTTGGATTTGTATCCACCCATGATGTAGAGTTAGGTAATTTAGCAGATGAGAATAGCAAAATTAAGAACTATCACTTCCGGGAGGAGTATGTAGAAGGTCAGCTTTACTTTGATTATAAGCTGAGATCTGGAATTTCTAATACCCGTAACGCAGTTTATTTGATGAAGATGGCAGGTATTACTGTGCCAGATGAATTATCCTGAGTGTAGCGAAGGATCCTGTATAAATTTTCTTATTAACATAGAACTGTTTATTTATTTCTTATCTTTTTTTAAGAATATATCTATAAGACTATGTGTAAATGATTAATACGGGAGGGGTTATATGAAACGTTCTCAAATCAACAATGCAATACGGGAAGCAAGCACTGCCTTTATAAAGCACCAATGGTTTCTTCCTCCTAATCCCAAATGGGATGTAAGCGATTTTGGTTTAGGGGATTTTGACACCACTGGCTTGACTTCCGTTAACCTTGCAGAACAAAAGGAATACTGTGAGAAAATTATGTACGTCAAGCAGAATCAAGTTACACCGGACCATTATCATGACAAGAAAAAGGAAGACATTATATGCCGCATTGGTTCCCTTGCCCTTCAATTTTTCTCGGAAGAACCTATTGTAAAATTACAAGTTAACGGAGAATTTCAAGATTTGCCTGTTAGTCGTCTGCTTATTTTACAGGCTGGAGAAAGGGTTACTCTGACTCAAGGAATCCGCCATGCCTTCTGGGCAGAGAGCGAATATGCCATTGTAGGAGAGGTTTCTACAGCAAATGACGATACTAATGACAACTTTTTTCAAAATCCCCAAGTCGGGCGCTTCAGCGAAATAATTGAAGACGAACCTGCAATTGCCAAATTGGTCAGTGAGTAGAAGGGAGATTCAGAATAAGATGTATAGTTGTTATGACACATTGGAACAGTTGAGCTCCAATACAGGCTATTGGTCAGACAGAATATTAGCAGAATTAAAATATGCTACTAAACTTTCTAAAATTAATGGCGGCGCATATGATAATTTAATTAAGGATGCTGTACACTATCTTAATGAAAAATCCAGGGAAGAAGGCGTTATATCAAAGCAAACGGCTCTACATGCAGAGGATATTATTATGGAGCTTTCCACTGCAGCAAAGAGTTTTAAGTTACTATGCGTTGCTCATGCTCACATCGATATGAACTGGATGTGGGGGTACGCAGAAACAGTGGCAGTAACCCTGGATACCTTTCGCACCATGCTTAACCTGATGGATGAATATCCCGATTTTAAGTTCTCACAATCACAGGCATCTGTTTATAAAATAGTAGAGGAATTTGATCCCAAAATGCTTCAGGAAATAAAGGAGCGTGTCAAGGAAAAACGCTGGGAGGTCACAGCATCAACCTGGGTAGAAGCTGATAAAAACATGCCCAATGGTGAGAGCTTGGCCCGTCATGTGCTTTATACAAAGATACCTGTCCCAGTTGCTGGACCTGGACCCGGATTCTCTGAAACTGGATTTTGAACCAGATACCTTCGGACACAGCAGAAATGTCCCTGAGGTTTTGTCAAAAGCCGGTGTAAAATATTACTATCATTGCAGAGGATATAAAGGCCATAATCTATATTGTTGGAAATCTCCATCTGGCAGCTCTGTAATTACCTACAGGGAACCTTTGTGGTATAACGCTACTATTGATAGTGATATAGCAATGTTTGTGCCCGAGTTTTGTGCTAAGCACAATATAAATACCATGTTGAAAGTTTATGGAGTCGGGGACCATGGCGGCGGTCCAACACGCCGAGACCTGGAAAAGCTCATTGAAATGAATACCTGGCCAATATACCCTGCAATACAATTCGGTACATTTTCAGAATTCTTTGCATACCTAGAGAAGGAAATAGGAGATAAGCTGCCTGTTGTAGATGAAGAGTTGAATTCTGTTTTTACAGGCTGCTACACCACTCAAACCAGAATTAAGCAGTCAAATAGAATCGGTGAAGCCAAACTTTATGATGCTGAAGCCTACAGCACTTTGAATACATTGTTTGTAAGCGGTGACTACCCTGCCAAATCATATGAAGAAGCCTGGAGAAAGGTGCTTTTTAATCAGTTTCACGATATTATAACAGGCTCTTGTGTCATTGATACAA
>CAYFSR010000090.1:0-10171 GCA_964345785.1 uncultured Eubacteriales bacterium
GAATCCCATGACAACGCAATAAATGCTATGAAGGTATGCCAGATAGAAATAATAGGTTTCTAACACACAGTAATATATAATACAAATAAAGGATTTCTATAATATTAATCTTCGCTTAAAGAACCTGAAATTATAACAACCTTTCAGGTTCTCCTTCTTGTTTAGTAAGATGAACATTTTGATTACTAATCAAAGGAACCTTGGGTTTTTCCATTAGTTCTAATTATAGGCGGTGTAGTTAGTATCCTTACTTCGAAAGAAAAGGACTTGTGGAATCAAGTAAAAGTTAAACCTCCATGGGTATACTTGATAGTTTTTGGGATCTTTGCCATAGGTAACATTATAATTGCTTTATTAAGCGATAATCGTATTGTCCAGCTGTTTGAAAGTTTCTACCGCAATGGTTATTTAGTCATAGGAGGCGGACAGGTAGTTGTTCCACTCATGTATAGTGAATTGGTAGAGATTAACCAATTCATGACTAACGAAGAGTTCTTGACAGGATTTGGAATTGTTCAGGGTTTACCTGGACCGATGTTTAGCTTTAGCGCATACGCGGGTGGTATGGCTGCCCGAGGTGAAGGTGCTTTTATTCAGATCCTGGGTGCTGTTACTGGTGGTGTGGCTATATTTCTACCAGGTTTGCTGTTAATCTATTTTGTCTATCCCGTGTGGGAAAGTATAAAAAAGATCAGGGGAATTAAGGTGTCTCTACAAGGTATTGTAGCTATAGCCAGTGGATTAATAACTTCAGCAGCTGTGATCTTGATGAGAAACAGTGGCTTTACTCTTGAAAATGTTATTGTTATGCTAATAACCACAGCCTTGTTGCTATCAAAAAAGGTTCCAGCCCCTTTAATTGTGTTTATGACTATAATTGCGGGATTTATTATAGGATAAACAGAGCATCATAGGGTAAGTAGTAAAAAAAACTTTACATCTAGCACTTAAAGGTGTAGAATGATTAATGATGAATAATTATACAGAGGAGGATTTACGTGAATAAAAAGAATGTCATTATTATTGGTGCTGCAGGTCGTGATTTCCACAACTTCAACACATATTATCGTAACAATGAGCTTTTTAACGTTGTTGCGTTTACAGCTGCGCAAATACCGGATATAGATGATAGAAAGTATCCTTCGGAATTAGCAGGTGACTTATATCCAGAAGGAATTCCGATATACTCCCAGGATAAATTACCTGAGCTGATTAAAGAGCTGGAAGTAGATGAATGTGTTTTTGCCTATAGTGATGTAAAGTACGAAACCGTTATGGCTATTTCTGCAATTGTAAACGCCAATGGCGCAAACTTTACTCTTCTTGGGCCTAAGAGTACTTCTATAAAAAGTACAAAACCAGTTATTTCTGTATGTGCTGTTAGAACTGGCTCAGGGAAAAGCCAAACATCACGTAAGATTATTGAAATACTCATGCGAAATGGACTTAAGGTTATTGCTGTCAGACATCCAATGCCTTATGGTGATCTAGTTGCACAAAGGGTGCAGCGCTTTGCTACAGTAGAGGACTTAGAGAAGCATAAATGTACAATCGAAGAAATGGAAGAATATGAGCCCCATGTAGAGCGTGGAAATATTATATACGCTGGTGTTGATTATGAAGACATTTTACGAGCTGCAGAAAATGATCCTGATGGCTGCGATGTAGTCCTGTGGGATGGCGGAAATAATGATTTTTCCTTCTATGATGCAGACCTATCAGTTACAATAGTAGACCCACATCGACCTGGTCATGAGCTAAGCTACTATCCCGGGGAAGTAAGTCTGCGAATGGCTGATGTTGCAGTTATAAACAAGGTTGACAGTGCCAGCCCGGAAGCTGTTGCCATAGTAGAAAAGAATATATCTAAGGTTAACCCAGAAGCCAAGATTATTAAGGCTGATTCCAAGATAACTGTTGACAACCCAGAGATAATCAAAGGCAAAAGAGTATTAGTAGTAGAAGATGGGCCAACATTAACTCATGGAGAGATGAAGTTAGGTGCTGGAACAGTTGCTGCAGAAAGATTTGGAGCAGGTGAGCTCGTGGATCCTCGTCCATATGCTGTCGGAAAACTTAAAGATACCTTCAAGATCTATCCTAATATCGGTGTTTTACTCCCAGCTATGGGATATGGTGAGCAACAATTAAGAGACCTTGAAGAAACAATAAATAGTACAGATTGTGATTCTGTAATCATAGGTACTCCTATTGATTTGACAAGGATTATAAATATCAACAAACCTTATACTAGAGTGCATTATGAACTTGATGAGATTGGAAGTCCAAACCTGGATGAAATAATACATGATTTCATTAAAGAGCACAAGCTAGGTAAATAAGACTAAATAAGACTAAAAGCCAGAAACATTACGATTTCTGGCTTTCCTTTTGACTTCACTTCGGGGTTAAATACTTAAAGCTTATAATTGCTTCGAAAAGACGCTTTATCTCACGATGTCTGCGGAAGGGAGCCAAGATATCAAGGAACAGCAGATGAACTGCTTCCCATGCAAATACCCACCCGCCAATCAGCATAAGTCAAGGAATTCTGCCAGCTCAGGATGTATATCTCGTTTCTTAAAAACAGAATTATCCCATTCATGGAAGAATTCATAAAATGTATAAAACATACAATAAGCTTTAGAAGTTTGTCAAGATGGTTCGTAAAATTGGCTGTAGAATCTATGCTTTTAATGATAAGATAATTCCAGTGATAGCAAATGAAAATGGAGAGTCTGATGCTAGTAATATGATTAAATTACGCAACATAACTGCAGGTTATAATAAACCTGAAATAATAAAGAACATTAATCTTATATATGAAAAAGGCAGTATAACAAGTATCATAGGTAAAAATGGCTATAGATACAATGGGTTTGCATAAATATGCAAATAGAAAAACTGGGCAGCTTTCTGGCGGCCAGCTCCAAAAGGTTTACCTGGCAATGGTTTTAGCGCAGAACACGGATGTCATAATAATCCAATTTTATTTCAATTTTCATCGAATATTCCCATTCATTTCCCGTCTATATAAGTGAAGACCCTTATTTCAAAGCGAAAGGAGTATCTTATGGAGGACCTCGAAATCATCCAATTGTACTGGTCACGTGATGAAGCAGCAATACAGGAGACTAATACAAAGTATGGTAGCTTGTTGCTTGGAATTGCATATAACATCCTGTCAAGATATGAGGACTGTGAAGAATGCGTAAACGACACATACAATAGAGCGTGGAACGCAATGCCGCCGCTGAAGCCAAAGTCTCTTAGAGCCTATTTGGGACGTATTGTGCGAAACCTTTCTATCGATCGCTGGCATCAAAATCGGGCACAGAAGCGGTACAATGGTGCAGAAGTCTTGTTATCCGAGCTATCCGATTGTATACCTGATTTAAATACGGTAGAAAAGGAAATAGAGTCAAATGAGCTGTCTGAAATTATGAGTAATTGGTTATATTCCTTATCGCAAGATGATAGAGTGTTGTTTCTGCGCAGGTATTGGTTTGGGGATGCCTTGAATAAACTTGCAGATGAGTGCGGTACCACACCGAACAAACTGGCTGGACGCATGTATCGTTTGAGGCAGGGTCTTAGAAATAAATTGGAAATGGAAGGGATTTTGTTATGAAAGAAAAGAAGTTATTCGATGCTATTACAAATGTTCATGATGAGCTGATTGAGGAAGCAAAAGAAACAAAGCTTAAGAATAAACCAAGAGTATGGCAAAAGTTGACAGCTGTTGCAGCCTGTGTTGCTCTTATACTCGGTATAAGGATAATGATTTTCAGAGGTGAAAACGGGGGTACAAACATAAAACCTATTTTGGATGTTGTTTATCCTAAGGCCTATGCTTTCGATGACAATGACGCTGCATGGAAGGTTAGGGAACAAAACCCTGTTGATGAAAGCTTTATTACAGCGCTTGATGACTTCTCTTACACGACAGGTGCTATAATATTGAAAGAGTCAGGTGAAAATATTAATTACTCACCACTTTCACTGTATTATGCTCTTTCTATTGCTGCTTCAGGTGCAAGAAACGAAACAGCAGATGAACTGCTTACTTTGCTAGGTATGCCCGATGGTCAAATGCTTTCAGAACAATGCAGAAATCTATACAGGTCCCTTTATACAGATAATAAGATTGGAAAGTTGAAAATCGCAAATTCCATCTGGATAGATGATGATATGAATGGGGTACCAATTGTATTCAAAAACGATTTTGTAGAACAGACAGCAGAGAATTTCTATGCAACCTCTTATAATGTGGATTTTGCTAAGGAAGAAACTCGAAGAGCTATGGCTGAGTGGGTGGCAAACAACACAAACGGAACCCTGTCACCATCCTTTAAAACAGATCCAGAACAAACACTTTCTATTATAAACACAGTTTATTTCTATGACCAATGGATTAATCGTTTTGAAAAGAACAAAACCGCTGAAGATGTGTTCCACCTATCTGATGGCAGTGAAGTGAAACATGATTTCATGAATCAGTCCTTTGGCTCAGCAGGATTTGCCAAGGGAGATGGCTTCACCCGTGCTTATTTAGGGCTAAAGAATGCAGGCCGAATGGTATTCATTCTACCTGACGAAGGGGTTTCTCCTTATGAGTTATTGTCATCTCCTGAGCAAATGCGGGAGACTTTTGAAGGTGGTGAGAATTCAAACGGTGAGATTATATGGAAAATACCTAAATTTAGCTTTGGTTCCACGCTGCCACTGAATGAAGTTCTTAAAAGTCTTGGTATAAACTCAGCCTTTAATCCAAATGCAGACTTTTCCAACATTACTGACAACATGGCTTACATTACTGATATACGTCAAGAAACACATATAGCCATTGATGAAGACGGCGTCGAAGCGTCCGCATTTACTCAAATTAATTATGCTGGTGCAGCACCTCCGAAAGATCGTGCAGACATGATCCTAGATCGTCCATTTATTTATGGTATTACAGCACAAAACGGAAGTTTACTGTTTGTGGGTGTATGTGAGAATCCTGCTAAGTAAGCATAAAAAATATAAAAAATCTCCCACCATGCTATCGCTCTTATGAAACGAATATGTAGGTGGGAGACATGGTATATGACATATTATTTGAAATAATACAAGAATTAGCACTTGAATTAGAAACCTGTTATTCCTGAAGCATCAGTTTTTCCAGCAGCAATGGTTCGATATACTTACCATCCTTATATGCTCTCATATTGCCGCCTGAGATTTCATCAATTAATGCAATGTGATTATCATCACCGACACGTCCAAACTCTAGTTTTATATCATATAATTCAATTTCCTTCTTAGCTAATTCCTCTTTTATGATATTGGAGATCTGAACTGTTAGTTCTTTCAACCTTGCATATTCTTCCTTAGACAAAATACCGAGCATATCAAGGGCGTCTTCGTTAATAGGTGGATCCTGACGATCATCATCTTTTAGGGTCACTTCAACAAAAGCGTCCAGAATTTGCCCTTCTTTGGCATACATGCCGTAGCGGCGCAAGAAACTACCTACTGCACGATAACGGCAAATTACTTCAAGACCATTACCAAATGCTGCAGCAGGTTTTACTGTCATGGTAGCAGCGTCTACATCAGCATCAATATAGTGTGTAGGAATTCCATGTTCTTGTATTTTTTCAAAGAACATTTTAGTAAGCTTAAGGCCGGATTTTCCTATCCCTTCAATAGTTAATCCAACCGTATTTGCACCTGGATCAAACTTGCCGTCTTCACCTGTTACGTCATCTTTAAATTTCAGCAGGTAATTACCATTTTCCAACGAATAGACATCTTTTGTTTTACCTTCATAGACTAGTTTCATAAGGTACCTCTTTTCTTGTGTTTGGGTAATAGAACTTGGTAAAATTTCATGATTATAGAATAAAACATACAATACTTAGTTAAGGTTTGTCAACTTTTTTCGTATATTTTTTCATAGTATGTCAAAGCTTTTAATAGATAAAATATATGAATTAGAGGTATGATTACGAATGAGTAAGCTGCAGACAGCCTTTTTTGTTGAAAACCCATATCAAATTTCAAATTTAAAAAGGCTTCACTTATCGGAAAGACGTAAGAGTTTTGTGATAGAAAAAAGTATTATATTGGACAAAACAGATTATGAGAACTTCATAATGGACTTTACTGTTGACAGGTGGTTTATTGAAGAATATAAGCAACTATCCTTTATAGATGTTGAAGATATTTGGCATTGTATTCTAGTTACGCAAAAAGGAAAATCAGACGGGGTTCTGGTTATGTCTGAAGGAAAAATATATCCAAAGTGGGCTGCTTATTGGAACAACAATTAAATTGAGATTCTTTACCAAATGCTTTACAACACATTTACTTCTAAGGAGCATAAAAATGTGAAACAATTAACAAAAAAGTTTCATTTTGCTATTGAATTTCCTTCAGCTGGAGTTTATAATGAATATATTGATTGTTACTTTATACTGAGAACAAACAAGGGGATTATTCATGAGACCGACCTTCGAGGACTTAAAACAAGAATTAATTGATAGAAAAATCTACCTTTCACATCAGAGGTTGAAGGTTTTAGAGTATCTTACTCAAAATACCTGTCATCCTACGGTTGATCGTATATACACTGACCTTCTAAAAGAAATATCCACATTATCAAAAACAACAGTATATAATACCCTACGAGTGTTAGTGGAAGCAGGTATGGTTCGAACTGTTACAATTGAGGATAATGAGGCTAGATATGATATTGAGTGCGAAAACCATGGGCATTTTAAGTGCGATTCTTGCGGTAAAATATTTGATTTTAACATAAACATGGATACATTGAATTCCAGTGATTTGGAAGGGTTTAGTGTTAATGACAAAAAGGTGTATTTTAAAGGTGTATGTAATAGCTGCCTTTTAAAAATAAATATAATCCAGCGAAGGGGGTAAAGAAATGGCAAAGTATGTATGTACCATCTGTGGCTACATATATGACGAATCCGATGGAAGTTGGGGAGATTTACCAGAAGATTGGGTATGTCCGGTATGTGGGGCAGAAAAATCAGATTTTGAGAAGCAGGGTGACTCTAAATCTACGAAGACTGAAGAAAAGGAGCAAACAGCTATTATTGAGACAGCTACAGACATGAGGGAGATGACTCCATTAGAAATAAGCGCGCTTTGTTCAAATCTAGCTCGTGGGTGCGAGAAACAGTATAAGCCAGCTGAAGAAGCTCAATTCAAAGAGTTGGCTAAATATTTCAAAGATTTATCAGCACCAGCTATAGAACCGGATTTCGATCAACTACTTACTCTCATTGAAAGCGATCTTGAGGATGGCATTCCAAACGCCAGATTAGCTTCATCCAATGATCGTGGAGCGCTACGTGCTCTAACTTGGAATGAAAAAGTGAGCCGTATCTTAAAATCGCTTATAACTAGGTATCAGAAACAGGGTGACGCTATGCTCGAAGGGTCAGGTGTATTCGTTTGCACTATTTGTGGATTTATTTACATAGGCGACAATCCACCAGATATATGCCCTGTTTGTAAAGTGCCTAATTGGAAATTTGAAAAGGTCGAAGGGAGGTAGTAGAAATGGCTGAAAAATATGCTGTAAGAAATATACGTTTATGTACCAAAGACTGCTTGTGCCTTTATGTCTGCCCTACTGGAGCTACAAACACAGAGAACAGTATCATTGATGTAGATAAATGTATTGGTTGTGGCGATTGCGCTGATGCCTGTCCATCTGGTGCAATTTCCATGGTGCCTATTGAGTATCCACCCCAGCAACCTAAATCAGATGAGGTACTAAGCAAAATGAATGCACTTATCCGTAGTAAGTCAAATCAAGAAAGCATTGCTGCTGGATTGCCAGGAAGATTAGCTATAGCTATAGAAAAATCTAACCGTATTATGACAGAGGATTTATTGCGTGAAGCAGGATATATGCTTCCTCAAAGCCAAAATACCAAGGAGTTTTTGCAATCACTTCTGGCAAATGAACAACCAGAAGCTTTCCCAAAAGAAGCAGTAGAAGAATTATTAAAAAAACTATATAAAAGTGAGGAGGATGTTAAAATGAACGAAAACAAAACATTCGAGAACTTAATGGCAGCATTTGCAGGCGAGTCCCAAGCTAACAGAAAGTATACTGCATATGCCAAGAAAGCCGAGAAAGATGGAAACATGAATGCGGCAAAATTATTTAGAGCTGCTGCAGATGCAGAAACCCTACATGCTTTAAGAGAATTTGAAGTAGCTGGAAAAGTTGGATCTACTGCTGATAACTTAAAAGACGGTATTGAAGGCGAAACCTATGAGTACAAAGAAATGTATCCACCATTCATCGAGCAGGCTGAAGCTGAGGGAAATAAAGCTGCTGCTATGATTTTCACATTTGCAATGAAAGCGGAGGAAGTACATGCAAAGCTTTATCAGGAAGCTCTAGAGAACCTTGATGAAACTGAAGAAGTATTCTACTATCTCTGCCCTGTTTGCGGGAATATAGAGAAATTTGTCCCGGAAAAATGCATTATTTGTAACGTTTCTGGGGATAAATTTATTAAGTACTAATAAATTAACTTGATTCGTAATAGATTAAGGCACCTTACAGAGCTTTTTGTAGGGTGCTTTTTCTTATACGCTCGTATAAAAAAATAAAACATTATCGGAAGGACTTAAGATAAATTCTAGCAAATGTGAGAAAAGCCAAGCAGAAAGTGATATTATAGTATTGAATCTAGGAAAATAATAAAATTATTTTCATTAATAAAATGAGGTTTATAAATCTTACTGAATACTGAAAAATAATAGAGGGAGCGTATAATGATATGTGTAGATTAGTACATATATATACAGGAAATGGTAAAGGTAAAACAACAGCTGCAGTCGGACTAGGTTTAAGAGCTTGGGGCAGAGGTATGAAGGTATTAATGGTTCAATTTCTAAAAGGTATGGTGAGTGGCGAGATGATTGCTGCTGAAAAGTTGGGACCCACATTTACTATTAATCCGGGAACGGCTATGAAAAAGTTTACTTGGGAGATGAACGAAGTCGAACTTCACGAAGCAAGACTGGCGCAACAGGAGCAGTTAGAATATGTCTTCAAGGAAATCAAGTCCGATCAGTGGGATCTGGTTATTCTAGATGAAATTATGGCAGCCATACATGCAGAAATGATATCAGTGGAAAATGTATTGGAGCTAATTGATAGCAAGCCAGAAAAACTAGAACTGGTGCTAACTGGCCGAAATGCACCTGATGATTTAATCGAGAAGGCTGACTATGTTTCCAGGATTGATGGAGTAAAACATCCATTTAGTAAAGGTGTTCATTCAAGGATAGGTATTGAAGAATAGGCAACTTAGTTTGCAAATGTACCATGCAGGTCAGGCTGTATAGGATGGAGGGTTAATATTATATGAAAACTGCAAAAAGGATACTTGTCTACCTCTTAGGTTTTTTTCTATTAGCAATTGGAATAAATATTTCTAAGCTTGCTTCCCTTGGAATTTCACCAGTTAGTTCTGTGCCATATGCAGTAGAGCTTGTATGGGGAATCGAGCTGGGCAAAGCAACTATAATAATTTACATTGGTTTAATATTATTACAAATTATTTTGCTTAGAAAAGACTATAAAATTAGGAATCTACTACAGTTCGTCTCTACTTATTTACTTGGAACACTCATCACTTATACTAGCTCTGAATTCTTATTGTTTTGGGTTCCGACACCAGTAAGCTATGTAGTAAAGTTCATTTACCTGTTTATTAGTATTGTTGTCATTGGTCTGGGTGTCTTTTTATTTCTTACAGCAGGTATCATGCCGTTGCCTGCTGAGGGGCTCAGCCAAGTAATTGTGCAAGTAAGCAAAGAAAAGATAAACTTAGGGAATGCAAAGATAATAGTTGACAGTGGATTGGTACTAATTTCTGCATTGATATCATTAATTTTTCTTGGAGGCCTTAAGTCTGTGAGAGAAGGAACTGTCTTAACTGCGCTGCTTGTAGGGAAAGTAATAGGTTTTCTAATGATAAATTATAAGGAAAGAGTAATGGATTGGGTGGAAAAAGGTGCAGGTGAGGCTTTATGATCAAAGCGCTAATGGAACAATCCCTTAGCCGGTGGTGGGGAGCTTCTTCTAAGCAACAAAAATCTAGTGAAAAGATTTCCTTTGTGGATAAAG
>CAYFSR010000091.1:0-10107 GCA_964345785.1 uncultured Eubacteriales bacterium
GAAGTTTGTTGATTTATTATATTCCGCTGTGCGAATAATAGCAAGGATTATTTGACTTTTGCTTCCAATAGCTTTTTTGACTCTGATGCAGGAGAGCTGACGGTTGTGGATAGAACTTAAAAATAAGCGCTGACTAAAGACTAGGAACGCGGTAGACAAAACCACTAATGAAATTATTGAGGGCAAAATACTAGAGCTTAACTCTGAAAAGATCGAAAAAGAAGAAAAGTATTATGGGTATTATTCAATAGTAACCAATGAACTTAATATAAGTGACATAAAGATGCGTGGGGTCTACTCTGGTGTTGCACAGATTGAAGAAACATTCAAGAAATGATTGTATTATTCCATGTCGAAGTATTTGAAGGTATCGTACCGCCGTTTTCTTCTTTGCATAGATGGTTAAATTGTACAATACTAATTAGATAAGCAACCCCATAAGCTTTAACCTTCATTTGTTATGCTTGCACTTTTCATCAAATTAGCTTAGTCCTTTGATAGTAATAAAGACCCCAGATAATGCCTACGTAATTTTTATTCGACCTTTTCCTTAATGATAATGTAAAACCATCAATCGCTAATATAGTAACCTATGGTATGAGGAGGCAAAAGCTACAATACTTTTTTACAATGCTTTCAGTCCCACTGCCCCGGAAACCTTAACTTTTTCAGGGGTGGAAATTTCTTATTATACTCCTCCACTTCATCTTTTGAGAGATCATTGAATACCTCTGCACCATAGAATTTTCCTTTAATATCTTTCATGCTGCCTTCTGCCAATTCAATCCCCATAAATGCGTCGAAGTTTTTCCCATCAGAAGTTGTAATACTAAAATTATCACATGTCTTAAATCCAAACCTGGGATAGTAATCCGGTTCTCCAAAAATCACTATGCCTTTATAACCTTTATCTGCAGCTAAGCTCATGGTTTCTCTTAATAGCAGTTCTCCTACTCCACAGCCTTGCCATTCAGGTTCTACACAAAGAGGACCAAAGGTTAAAATTTCATGTACGTTTGCCCCATTAACTACACGAGCCTTTGAATACATGATACAACCTATAACAACTCCATCCTTAACTGCTATTCTGCTTAGCTCAGGAAGATAATCTTTGTCATGACGCAACTTGTGTACCAGATAATGTTCATCACATCCAAGATGATGCTTGTTCCAAAATGCATGCTGTGTCATTAACTCAACATTGTACCAGTCGTCTTTCGTTTCCATCCTTATATCTATATCTTCACGGTTTAATCTGGGCTTTTCTGCTGGGAACCATCCAAATTCCAGCCTGACCTCTTTCCTTTGTATATCATTGTTTGTGTAGCAGCATGTGTCCATCCCGATCAAACTAAAGCCCTCGTGCATATAGAAGCCTATTGCATTAACATTACAAGATTGTGTTTCCAGTATGATAGCGCGACGCCGTTCCCTCCGTGCCTGCTCCTTGGCTATTTCAATTAATACATGACCTATACCCTGCTTTTGAAATTCTTCTGCTACCCATAATTCTGTAATCCTTAAACGGTTAGACCATGTTTCTTGTTCTGTTTCAATAGCGGCAACCAATTCGCCAGCTACCAACACTCCCCATGCATAAGGATTTTCCCAGTGGGCTTGGTATAGCTTATCAGGGAAATCGTATTCTTCTGGCAAATGAGTTACCGGTTCTGCAAAGTTTTTCAGTTCAATATCAATAGTAAAACCGTTGTCTGTTTTGTTCATAACTACATCATAATATTTATCGGCTGTATACTTTATGGGGATTACAGTTCCCTTCCACTTCTCCTTTGGTAAATGTACAATATCGTATTTCATACTCTTGCCCCTTTATTTTTTCAATTTGAATGCTAGTATTTCCGATAACTAATAGAACCCATTTCATTTAGCAGATTCAAACCATTCTTAAAAGCCACCTTTTCAACTTCTTCAATAGAAATATCTGCATACTTTAGTTTGTTCAAATTGCCTTCAGGATAGTAAAATGGACAATGGGATAGGCACAATTATCCAATTGCCCTGGGAATTTCAACTTCAATTATGCAAAAGTACAGCATGATCAGCCTAATCTTCTATAACTAATTCAAAAAATCTATTGATTCCTTCGCAAGCTGTAATCCCAACTTGAAAACTTTCGGGAATATCATTATTTTCGACTTGGAACTCTGTATCGTTCACTCTTATCAAAAGAGATTTTTCTTTCACTTCTACCCCTAAATCAATTATGATTTTGGCTTCTACTTTAAACTCCATCCTTACCAAAGCGGTTGATATTATCGGGCGTGAAACCCTTTCGGGTGCAGACACAATCTTCCAAACATTGCAGCCATTTTCATAGGGTACTATTTCAAAATGAGTGCCATAAATAGATTCACCTCGGAGGTTTTTACTAATATCATTAGTCAGCACTATAAGAGGAGCTCCGTATTTTTCAAAGGAGCATTTGGTCGAAATCTTTACTCCATGAGTATATTTCCCTTTAGTGACCATGCTTATATAGTCGAAATCATTTATTTCTTCATTAAAAGAATTAACTATACATGATTGTTCTTGAATGAACTCCTTATATGCTTTACTTGCAGGCGAATAAACATAAATAAAATCATTATTGTTCCATTTTTCTAACCCAAAATCATATTTTTTTACCATAATTTTAACCTTTAACAACCTTTTCTTTGCTATTAATTATTTTAGATGTTTGAGCTGAATGCTAAAACAGTATCCATCAATTTCTTATTCTTTTCTTCAGCCTCCTGCTGTGTACCACCTATTACGGAGAAATATAGCTTTATCTTAGGCTCTGTACCAGAAGGACGAATGCAGAACCAGGAACCATCCTCCAGCTTATACTTCAGTACATTTGAGACAGGCAGATCGATTTTCTCTATCTTACCGCCCTTTAAGCTCTCTCTTCGGCTTGTAAGATAGTCCTCTATACAAGAAACCTTTATTCCTCCAATCTCTTTTAGCTTGTTATTTCGCAGATTATCCATGAGAATTTTAACCTTCTCCATCCCTTCTTTACCTGGCATCTGGATGGATTTAAGAGACTCAACAAAATAGCCATATTCTTCCCATATGCCAAGAAGGCCTTCATATAAGGTCATGCCTTTAGAATAGTAATAGGCAGCCATTTCACAAATTAGCATTGATGCTATAACAGCGTCTTTATCTCTAACAAAATCTCCTGCTAAATAACCATAGCTTTCTTCAAATCCTAATAGAAAGGTGTGAGAGGCAGTATCCTGGAACTCCTGGATTTTTTCAGCAATGAACTTGAAACCAGTTAGGGTATCTATGGTTGTTATATCAAAAGAATCAGCGATTTTCCTCCCCAGTTCGCTAGTTACAATAGTCTTAATAACACAGCCATTTTCAGGTAGGTTACCTCGGGATTTTAGTGCACTCAGCATATAATGCACTAATAATGCTCCGGTTTCATTTCCAGATAGGGTTATGTATTCACCTGCTTGGTTTCTTACCACAACACCTACTCGATCACAGTCTGGGTCAGTACCGATAATCAGGTCCGCTCCATTCTCCTGCGCCTGCTTTATCGCCAAGGTAAATGCTGCCTTGTCTTCGGGGTTAGGATAGTCTACTGTTGAAAATTCCGAATCTGGCAGTTCCTGCTCTGGTACAACTTGAACCTGTTCAAAACCTAATTCCTTCAACACTCTGCGAACCGGCTTGTTTCCCGAACCATGAATGGGTGTAAAGATAACCTTTAGTTCTTTACCTGTCTTTTCAACTAGGCTTTTATTAATGCACAAGTTTTTTACTTTTTCTATGTATTTAGATAGCACTTCCTCACCGATATAATTGAGAAGTTTCTGGTCCAAAGCTTCTTGCTCCGTCATGGCTTTTATACCGTCAAAGCCTCCTACTTTTGCTATTTCAGCAATAACTTCATCAGCTCGTTCAGGTGCAAGTTGTCCACCATCATTCCAGTATACCTTGTATCCGTTGTATTCAGGAGGATTATGACTAGCAGTTACTACAATGCCAGCTGTTGCACCCAGTTCTCTAACTGTGTAGGATAGAATGGGTGTTGGTTGTAGCTCCGTGTATAGATAGACTTTGATTCCATTCGCACATAGAACCAATGCCGCATCTAAAGCGAAGTCTGTGGACCTTCTCCTCGAATCATAGGCGATTGCCACTCCACCCTCCTTGGCTTCTTCTCCTGCTTTACAGATATAATTAGCCAGACCTTGGGTAGCCATTGCTACAGTGTACTGATTCATACGGTTTGAACCAGCACCAATAATTCCTCGGAGCCCGCCAGTGCCAAATTCTAAATCCTTATAAAACCGGTCCTCGATTTCCATATCATTACCTTCTAAAGCCAAAAGTTCTTGTTTTGTATTCTCATCAATATAAGGGCTGGTGAGCCAATTTTCATATTTTTGCTTATAGTTCATTTTCTCTTACCTTCCTTTCGTAATCGACATCATTTCTTAATTTCTGCCAATTATCTTCAACGTAATCATTTATTGCTTTTATGTTTTACCACTAATTGCACTTTTACTTGCTTTCATGTAATTTTTATCCAATCTAATTATAGTATTAATTATTAAACAACGTCAAGGAGTTCCAGCTCTACCTATTAAGCAGATTCTTCGCTGCGCTCTAAATGACGGGCTCTATAGATTCTTCGTTGCACTCAGAATGACTGGTTCTGGGTAAACAAAAAGGATACAGATTGCACTGTATCCCCTTGTTTAACATTCTTCCTATATTTCTAATTCCAATGTTTGTATCTTATTATTTATTGAAGTAATAGGGTTCGCCTGATTTAGCAGACTCGTAGATACCTTCAAGAATCTCTGTAACAACCAATGCCTGCTCTGGTAAAACAACAGGATCTGTATCGTTTATTACGCTATCAATCCATAGTCTAGCTTCGCGATCAGCTGGTGTTTCTGTATGTCCATCATAGAAGGCTGCTCCACCGGCACCTAATTCAGGTGTTTCGGTATACAATCTTCCAAATTTCTCACCATTAATTCTCAATCCATCAAGCATGTCAGCTCCGCCTTCTGTTCCACAAAGTGTGGTTTTAGCTTCGGCTACCTGCAGGGTATTAAGCGCCCAGCTGGATTCAAGAATGATGGTTGCGCCGTTTTCCATAACTACAAAGCCAAAGGCAGAATCCTCTACAGTGAATTCCTTTGGATCCCATGGACCCCATGCATTAGCTGCATTTTCTCTATCAGCAAGCTTACGATAAGCTGTGCCCACAACAAATTTAGGTTTGTAATTATTCATGGTCCAAAGGGTTAGATCCAATGCGTGGGTACCAATGTCAATTAATGGTCCTCCGCCCTGCTCGTATTCATTTAGGAACACGCCCCAGGTGGGAACAGCACGTCTTCGAATTGCATGAGCTTTTGCAAAATAGATATCGCCTAATTCGCCAGCTTCTACTGCCTGTTTCAAATACTGACCTTCTGCACCATGCCTGGTTTGATAACCGATTGTAAGCTTTTTACCGGTTCTCTTAGCGGCTTCTACCATTTGTCTAGCTTCTTCAGCTGTTTTAGCCATGGGCTTTTCACACATAACATGCTTGCCAGCTTCCATTGCTGCAATACTGATTTCTGCGTGAGAACGGTTTGGTGTACAAACATGAACCACTTCAATTGTTTCATCCTTGAAAATTTCCTTATAATCAGTTGATACCTTTGCGCCTTCTACACCGAACTTCTTAGCAGCCTTTACAGCTCTCTCCTCTACGATGTCACAGAAAGCAACCATTTTTACATGATCCAATTTTGCTAGGCTGGGCATATGCTTTCCATTTGCAATACCACCACAGCCGATTATAGCTACTCTTACTTCTCTTTTTACTTTTGACATTTTATAACCTCCTAAAATTATCATTAATACAATAATTGGAAACTGCTACTATTCACAGTCCCGGAATAATAAATTATATGTAACGACCTTTACGGGAACGACCATCATTCTTAGCGAATATCAGCGGAAAATCCGTTAAACAACTTCCGCCTGTTTGAGCGCAGCGAGTTCGGAAGGTGTAGGATTTTCTGTTGATAGAGCTTTAGAATGATTCGTGATCGCAACAGCGAGTGGAATAAATTTATTATTCCTTAAATTCCATATTATTAATTCGACCTCTTATTACAAATTCCTTTATCCTTATTTTTACTTCTAAGCCTCACTTGCCGAAAATATGGGAAAGCATTTGACTCATCAGCTTGCTGTCTTTCCCCTGACTACGGTAACAAACACTGCAGTTCCCACAACGTTCTTCTTCAGGTTCTTCATTAAAGTACCTTAAGATATAAGAGCGCAGGCAAATTTTTTCTTCGAAATACTGGTCCATGGTATCCAGCTTGGTAATCTCCTCAAGCTTATGTCTATCTATTTCCTTTTGAGTCAACTGAAATTTTTCCTTGTCGGTAGGAAATACCACGCCATTTCTAACATGCACATAACCATATTCAATAACCTTCCTTAAGGCACTTTCTCTTACATTAGATCCAGCTGTTTTTCTGCTTAGTATGACCTCCGTTGGAATACCTGACGCCTTCCGCTTTTGTACTCTTTTGAAGAGGTTTTCCACTGCTTTTACCGGAGGATAATTACCGCTGATAATAAATTTGTTCAAACGATAGTCATCATCATTTCTCAGCAAAATACATACAGACCTTTTTCCATCCCTGCCAGCTCGTCCAGCTTCCTGATAGTAACTTTCAATGGACATAGGCATACTGTAATGGATAATATATCTGACATCACTTTTGTCGATACCCATTCCAAAGGCATTGGTTGCTACCATAATCGGTGTATGATCATTTATAAAGCTATCCTGGTGACGATTTCGCTGCTCAGCAGTCATTCCTGCATGATACATGCCTGCCTTTATACCACTATTTCTCAGGAAATAATAGAGGTTTTCCACCTTTTTTCGGGTAGATGCATAGACGATACCACTCTTGCCCTTATGGTTTTTCGCATAGTTTAGTACATAGGTATCTGAATCAGTAGGTTCTTCAATACGAAACTCCAGATTGGGCCGGTCAAAGCTTCCTATAAATAAGCGACATTGGGTCAAACCCAACAGTGAGATAATATCTTTCTGTACTCTTTCATTGGCTGTAGCAGTAAAAGCTGCCACTACTGGATTACCTATTCTTTGTATTAAATCTTTGATTTTCAGGTAAGAGGGGCGGAAATTGTGTCCCCATTGGGAAACACAATGGGCTTCATCGATGGCAACAAAGGGAATATGAATATTCTTCAGGGCATCAGTAAAGCTTTCTGATTGGAACCTTTCAGGGGCAATATATACAATTTTGTACCTTCCCCCTTCCATTTCCTTTACCCGTCTCTGGGCCTCATGATCTGATAAAGCACTGCTGATAAAGGACGCAGCAATCCCATTTTCAACTAGGGTGTCTACCTGGTCTTTCATAAGGGAAATCAATGGAGAAATGACAATAGTAGTGCCGGGCATCATCAGAGCGGGGAGTTGAAAGCATAAAGACTTGCCTCCACCAGTCGGGAAAATAGCTATGGCATTTCTTTTACTTAAAATGCTGTCAATAACCTCCCACTGTCCCTTTCGGAATTTGTTATAGCCGAAGTACTTTTCAAGCAGCTTATGCACTTGATCCTTTCTATCATCCGTCGTGTTGGTCTCCATTACTTCCATCCATTTCCATGTATTCAATATTTAAGATTCCTCGATAGACTCGGAATGACAAGGTTATTTCTTGATGTCATCCTGAGCATTAGCGAAGGATCTTTTCTGACAAGATTTAATTGTTACAACATAATAGCTATACTATATCACAACTAGGATACTTCATCCAGAAATCTATATTGAGATAAATACAGCTTGTAATATTCACCCTTTTCCTCCATCAATTCATCATGGCTGCCGCTTTCCGCAATACGTCCGCCAGCAATGTACATTATTCTGTCGGCATTACGTATGGTTGACAACCGGTGAGCAATAACAAATGAAGTACGTCCCTTCAGAAGCTCATTCAGCCCTTTTTGAACCAGAATTTCTGTTTGAGTATCTATGCTTGATGTGGCTTCATCTAATATCAAGATACGAGGGTCAGCCAGCAAGGCCCGCGCAAAGGAAATCAGCTGACGCTGTCCTTGGGATAAACTGGATCCCCGCTCATTCACCTCAGTATAATATCCCTTATCCATATTTCTAATAAACTCATCTGCATATACTATGCGTGCTGCTGCCTTTACCTCTGCATCGGTAGCATCAAGCTTTCCATATCTGATGTTATCCATAATGGTACCGGAGAAAATAAAGGAATCCTGCATCATCACACCCATCTGATCTCTTAGGGAGTTCATGGTAACCGTATTTATATCAATTCCATCAATAAGTATCCTTCCCTCTATAGGTTCATAAAAGCGGCTGAGCAAGTTGACGACGGTGGTCTTTCCTGCTCCTGTAGGTCCAACCAGGGCAATGGTCTCACCAGGTGCCACTTGAATATTTACATTCTTTAGTACTGGTTTTTCAGGTTCATAATGAAATGACAGATTTTCAAAGGTAACTTCCCCTTCAATTTCGGGCATCTCAATGGCGTCTGGGTGGTCTATGATGTCAGCAGGTGTATCCAACAATTCAAATATTCTTTCCGTAGAAGCCATAGCTACTAAAATGGAGTTGATGAAGTTTAGGATATTGTTTACCGGCTGCCAGAATCTATTAACATAACTGGCAAATGCAACTAGAATACCTATAGTGACGACACCTGTATCCATAAATGAGACTCCAAACCAATATACCAGTATAGTGGATATGGTTGCAATGATTATAGAGGATGGCCCCATAAAGTTGTTAACCATAATTGCTGACATCCAAGAGGAACGAATATCCTGGCTCAGCTCATTATAAACCTTATTGGTTTCCGGTTCTCTTGCAAAGGCCTGGGTGACTCGCATTCCTGCAAGACTTTCATGGAGATATCCATTCATATTGGAGGATTTTCTTCGTACTGTTTGCCATCTTCTCCGTATTACCTTCTTCAAGCTGAAAATTACAGCAAACATCAATGGTATGACTGTTAATGTGATTAAAGTCAATTTAACGTTCATGGATAGCATCAATATAACTACTATAATGATGGTAACACTATCTACCAATACGTTAACTATACCGTTACTCAAAAGATCACCAAGGGAATTTACATCATTAATGATTCGAACTAAAATCTTCCCTGCCGGTCGGCTATCATAAAACTGAAAAGATAGCTTCTGAATATGGTCAAATAGGTCCTGCCGAATTCTGGATATTGCCTTCTGCCCAACCTTAGACATGGTTATTACCCTTTGCCTGCTAAATATCATTATAATTCCATCGATGGCAAGTAAGATAAGTGCTAACATTGCCAAGCCTTTATAGTTAGCCTGAACCATATAATCGTCTATAGCAATTTTCAGTATGTACGGACTAAGCAAACCGAGGAATGCCACTACAAACATAGAAATAACTGTAACAACAACCTGCTTACGATAAGGTTTCAAATAGGCCAATAAGCGTTTCAGCTGACCCATATTAAAAGGCCTTTCCAGTACTTCATCATCGGTTATTCGAGATTTAAGCACTTAATTCACCTCCGCATTCAATTGTTGGATTTCATTCCAATCCAAGTTTTCAAGATCATTGTATTGCTGGTTTACCATTTCGTAATACAAACCGCCATGGTCCATGAGCTGTTGATGATTTCCCCGCTCTACGATACGGCCATTATCCAGCATTAGTATCTCATCGGCTTTTCGAACAGAGGAAACTCTGTGAGCGATGATAAAGGTGGTTCGATCTTTCTGAACCTTATCCAGGGCCAGTTGAATTTCATGCTCTGTCTCCATATCCAATGCAGAAGTACAGTCATCCATAATCAAAATGCTGGGGTCCTTAATAATAGCCCTGGCAATGGCAATACGCTGCTTTTGACCACCGGACAAGCCCGTGCCCCGTTCTCCAACTATTGTGTCGTAACCCATAGGAGTTTCCATTATAAAATTGTGGGCGTCTGCTGCCTTTGCAGCTTCTATAACCGCTTCCCGGGTAGCATCCGTTTTACCGTATAGAATATTGCC
>CAYFSR010000092.1:0-10103 GCA_964345785.1 uncultured Eubacteriales bacterium
AGGGCAGAGTCAAGTCCTTAATGTGACTCATTTCCTTTTTAGCCAGTTGATAGTATAATAAGAAATGTAGTAAAATTGAGAACTGTCCCCAGGAATGAATTGTTTAATTTTGAGAAATTTAAGGAAGGAATGAGGAAATGCTTTCTACTGGATTGGTATCGATAAGCTTTAGGAAATTAAAGACGGATGAAATCATTGAACTAGTTAAAAAGGCTGGCCTTAATGGGATTGAATGGGGAGGAGATATACATGTTCCTCATGGCGACCTAAAGATTGCACAAGAGGTTGGAGATGTTACAAGAAAAGCTGGGTTGCAGGTTGCGTCATATGGCTCGTATTATAGAGTAGGTGCAAATGAAAATGCAGAGAAAGCCTTCAAGGATGTTCTATTATCCGCTTCTGCTTTAAATGCACCAACAATACGAGTATGGGCTGGAAATGTTGGATCGGCTTCAGCAGATGAAGAAATTTGGACAAAGATAGTGGAAGAATCTCGTTTTATAGCTGATATGGCGCAGGAACAGGGTATAAGTGTGTCTTATGAATATCATGGCAATACATTAACAGACACTACGGACTCGGCTCTAAGATTACTACAGGAAGTCAACCATCCAAATATTTATACATACTGGCAGCCACCGATAGATTTAGACTTTGACGATAGAATTAATGGGCTCAAAGTAGTAGAGCCTTGGCTTAGTCACATACATGCATTTCATTGGGTCAATAGGGAAAAATTAGAGCTAGCCAAGGGTGAAAATGAATGGCGAAGATATTTAGATGAAATCTCTAAGTTTACTGGTGATAGATATGTAATGCTGGAATTTGTAAGGAATGATTCTCCTGAACAGTTTCTTGAAGATGCAGAAACTCTAAAGAGATTAGTAGATATTTGAGAACTGTCCCCAAAAGGAAGTGTTATTTTTGAAGAACAAACTGGAGCTGCTTGCCCCAGCTGGAAGCTGGGAAGCAATGGTAGCTGCTATACAAAATGGTGCTGATGCCATATACATGGGAGGTGCCAAATTTAATGCCCGCAGGCAGGCTTCTAATTTTGACAATGAGGCTTTAAGAAAAGCTGTTGAATACGCACACCTTTATGGGGTTCGAGTTTACATAACCCTTAATACTCTCATCAAGGAAAAGGAATGGGAGGAATTGAAGGCCTTTATTCCGGTGCTGGAAGAATATCGAGTTGATGGCATCATCGTGCAAGACCTAGGCGTCGCTGGTTACATAGCCCAAAATCATCCCAATCTCTTTCTCCATGCTAGCACACAGATGACCATACACCAGCTTGAAGGTGTTCAGCTACTGGAAGAGATGGGCTTTGATAGAGTTATATTTGCACGGGAGCTAAGTTTAAATGAGCTTAAGTTCATTTCTGATAACAGTGATATGGAACTTGAAACCTTTGTACATGGTGCTCTTTGTGTATCATATTCTGGTCAATGCCTCATGAGCAGTATGCTTGGGGGAAGAAGTGGCAATAGGGGAATGTGTGCGCAGCCCTGTCGGTTGGCTTATACCTTAAATAAACAAAAGGATCCTGATGCTCAGCAGATGTATCATATAAGCACAAAAGATATTTCCACCATTGATTTCTTAGATGAAATACTGGCAGCAGGTGTAACCAGCTTCAAGTTGGAAGGAAGAATGAAGCGACCAGAGTATGTTGTTGTTGTTACTAGGGAGTATCGTAAGGCTTTGGACAGCATTTTGGAAACAGGTAAATATCAAGATTCGGAAACTTCTAAGAAGGAGCTGGAGCAGATATTTAATAGAGGCGGTTTTAGCAAAGGCTATTACTATGGTACTGACCACAGTAATTTAACAGCGTCAGAAAAACCAAATCACTGGGGAACTTATTTAGGTACAGCAGCTAAAATAGACAAAGGAATGGTATGGATAGACCTTGAGGAAGATCTTGAAATAGGCGATGGTATTGAATTCTGGAGCCAGAATCATGGAAGTATGAAAAGGGAGAACAAAGGCCAATCAGTTAGCAGTATCTTGTTTAGAGGAAAGCAGGTTGATCAGGGCAAGAAGGGGCAGCTTGTAGGAGTATCTTCTTCCATTCGCCCTGAGTCAGGCACTAAGGTTTATCGTACATCCAAGGCTTCACAGCTAAATATTGCGAAAGAATCTTTTCAAAATCCCTATGGTCGAATAATCCCTATTACAGCTGATGTAACAACTAAAATAGATGGTAATCCTATTTTAGTATTTCGAGATTCCCAAGGCAGAGAAGGAAAAGCGATTGGAGAACAAGTGGTACAGAAGGCAATGAAAAGAGCTTTAGACAGACAAACACTTTGGGAACAGCTGGGAAGATTGGGGGATACCCCTTTTGATCTGCAATCCCTTGATTGGGATGTAGATGATAATGTTTTTCTCCCTGTATCAGTTTTGAACCAATTACGTAGAGATGCAGCAGAGGATTTGAAAAAGAATAGAATTGCATACTATGACGAAAGAGCAAGTAAGGAAGTTGATGATACAGTTCAGCCAACACAATCGGTACAGTTAGTCCAATCCAGGCAATCCGAACATTCTATGAAGTCCACGCTGTCGTCACAAAAGGGTCATAAATCCTATAATCGCACGTTATTAAATGGCTATGTAGACCGCTTGGATGTGGATTCGTCTCTATTGCATGGCATAGATACTTTGTCTTTTGCACCATCATCTTTTTCATATAAGTTAGAAATGATGCAAGATCAAGTAAAAGCAATTCAAGAATCAGGTATTCCTGTCCGCTTGGTATTGCCTACTATAACTAGAATGGATGATATGACACTGCTCCGAAATCTACCAGATACATTTTGGAGCATGTTTGATGACTATCAAATTGGCAACATTGGTCAGATTAAGTTATTACAGGATAAAGGTATTTATGAGTGTTTTGGTAGTCATACATTAAATGTGACAAATGCATTTGCAATGGACCAGCTTTCCACTCTAGGATTGAAAGGAATAACCCTATCCCCAGAGTTAACATTGGCAGAAATACGTGATATAATGAAAAAAACTTCTATGCCGTGGGAGATTTTGGTATATGGAAGGCTTGTCCTTATGAATTTGGAATACTGCCCGCAATCCCAAGGCAAAAACAATTGCAGCAACTGCAAGTTTATGGGAGAGCATACCTTAACTGATCGGAAAGGATATACCTTTCCAGTAAGAAAAAAGCGAATATCCCATTGCTATAGCGAACTGTTGAATAGTCAGCCCATTTTCCTGGCGGATCAAATGGCTCCTTTCCATGACTTGTCAGCGTCGTCTTGGGGGTTAAAGTTGGAAGGAGTAGCACCGGAAGAGTGGAAACCTATAATTCAGTCCTACCGTTATACATTGGATAACCCTGGAGAAAGATTACCTGAAGATTTGGATATCTACGCCCAAAGCGTAAAAGGAAACGGATTTACTAAAGGTCACTTCTTCCGCGGTGTAGAATAGGAGTTAGAATGAACGAAAAAACACTTAGAGTATTAGAATACAATAGCATAATACAAAGGTTAGCATCATTTGCCCAGTCTAATTCTGGCAGGGAGCTAGCCCTTAATCTTAAGCCTGTAGCTGATTCGGTGCTTATTGAGCAATGGCAAAATGAGACTTCTGAAGCAGAAGCTATCCTTTCCATGGAGGGAAACAGTTTTCTGAGCCCATTTCCCAATGTGAAGCATTCCTTAAGAAAGGCTGAGATCGGTTCGATTTTAAGTCCTGGTGAGCTTATGAAAATTGCTCAGGTGCTAGCCTTAATCAGCTCGGTAAAAACCAGGATGAGTGAACATAAGCCCAAGGTGGAGCTTGTGCTTATTCCTGCAATGATAGAAGGCCTCCAAACCCAGAGAATACTGCTCGATAACATCCGCAGATGTATAGAAACTGAGGATACATTATATGATAACGCCAGTCCTGAACTGGCTAATATCCGTCGACGTATCAGCCGTGCCAATGATAGGGTACGTGAGCGGTTAAACAGTTATCTTCATTCTCCGCAAATGATGAAATATTTGCAGGAGCCTATTATTACCATGCGAAACGGTAGGTATGTCCTGCCAGTAAAACAAGAGAACCGTCCCCAAGTACCTGGGATTGTACACGATCAATCATCCAGTGGTGCTACGCTCTTTATTGAACCTATGTCGGTGGTAGAGGCAAATAACGAGATAAGACAGCTTGGTCTACAAGAGGAGGAAGAGATTGAGAGAATCCTTGCAGAATTAACTTCACAGGTTGAAGTAGTAAGAGAAGAAATCCTTTCATCTCAAGAGATATTGATAGAACTGGATCTAATATTTTCCAAGGGTGCATTCAGCCTGTCTATTCGAGGAGTAAGACCCCTCCTAACTAACTCTCCTTCTATTCGCATCCGAAATGGAAGACATCCCCTTATCGACCCTAAAGAGGTCGTGCCTATTTCATTAGAACTGGGACAAAGCTTCACAACACTGATTATTACTGGCCCCAATACAGGCGGAAAAACCGTCACCCTAAAAACTGCAGGGCTTTTTGTACTAATGGCTCAATCAGGGCTTCATATACCTGCTGATTATGGTACAGAATTGGGGACATTTCAGAATGTATTTGCTGATATCGGTGACGAGCAAAGCATTGAACAGAGCTTAAGTACATTTTCTTCTCACATGACTAATATAGTGAGAATATTGGACCAAGCAGGAGAAGAGGATTTGGTCTTATTTGACGAGCTTGGAGCCGGTACAGATCCAACAGAAGGTGCTGCCCTTGCTATGGCAATATTGGATTACTTACATTCGAAGAATATTCGCTCCATGGCAACAACTCATTACAGCGAGCTGAAGATATATGCCATAACCCGGGAAGGCGTTGAAAATGCATCTGTTGAGTTTGATGTAGAAACATTGCGACCAACTTACCGCTTGCTTATCGGTACACCTGGTAAGAGTAATGCTTTTGAAATTTCTAAACGCCTAGGCTTGCCAGATTTTCTAATAGATGATGCTGGAAAATATCTGAGCCAGGAAAACGTGCGATTTGAAGATGTTATGGGGGACATAGAACGAAACAGAGTAGCAAGTGAAAAGGAACGACAGCAAACTCAGGCTCTATTGGCAGAAGCTGAAACATTAAAGCTAAAACATGAAAGTGAAATGGCAGACTTGAATGCTCAAAGAGCAAAGTTCATTGCCAACGCTAAAGAAGAGGCCCGTAAATTTGTTCGTGACACCAGGATAGAGATGGATGAGATTATTAAAGAGCTCAACCAGTTGAAGCTGGAAAACGCTGAAAAAGAAAGAAATCAAGGGGTTGAGGCTTCGCGTAAAAGGCTTCGAGACACTATAGGAAAGCTTGATGGTGGAGAACGGCTTAAAGGGGCCCATGGTGGTAGGAAAGTATCAAAAGACTTACAATTAGGTCAGACTGTATATGTTACCACTTTGGATCAAAAGGGCCAGGTGCTCAGTACACCTGATCAGGACAGCAATGTAATGGTACAGATAGGAATAATGAAAGTTAATGTTAAGCTGTCTGACTTACGACAAACTGATGAATCAGTGAAAAGTGATCATAAAACAGGCAGGAAAATTAAACCCAGAGTAACCTCTGTTTCCGCGGAACTTGACTTACGGGGACAAAATTCTGAAGAAGCTCTTGTGGAGACCGATAGATATCTGGATAATGCCTTTTTGGCGGGTCTTCAAGTTGTCACTATCATCCACGGCAAGGGCACAGGCGTCCTGCGAACTGCGATTCATCAACTACTTCGCAGCCATCCTCATGTAGGGTCATTTAGGTTGGGTAAATATGGCGAGGGAGAGTCTGGCGTTACTGTAGTAGAGCTTAAATAAAGGGGGAGAAGACAAATGAGTGATCAACGTATCATGGTTGTAGATGATGATTTTAATATCAATCAGTTGATTAAGCTATATCTGGAGAAAGAAGGATATAAGGTTACATCAGTTCATGATGGAAATCAGGCCTTGAAGGCTTTTAAGGACAATCCTCCCGCTTTGGTGGTATTGGATTTAATGCTGCCGGGGATGGATGGCTGGGATATATGCAGGGAAATTAGGAAGATTAGTGACATTCCCATAATCATGCTAACAGCTAAGGGTGAGACATTTGATAAGGTTTTGGGACTGGAATTAGGTGCTGATGATTATATGGTCAAGCCTTTTGACCCCAAGGAGCTGATGGCTAGAATCAAGGCTGTATTAAGAAGGCATAAACCCGTTAAAGAAGATGATTCGGCTGAGATTGCTTATCCCAACTTAAGAGTGAATCTCTCTCAATATTCAGTTACATATTATGGGCAACAAATAGAGTTTCCACCTAAGGAGCTTGAGCTTTTATATTTTCTAGCAAGCAATCCAAATAAGGTATTTACCAGAGAACAGCTGTTAGGGCAGGTTTGGGGCTTTGACTTTTTTGGAGATTCTCGGACTGTAGATGTTCATATCAAGCGTATACGGGAAAAACTCAATAAGGAAAACTCTAATGAAAACTGGCAGATAAAAACCGTCTGGGGCGTAGGCTATAAATTTGAGGTGAAATAGATGTTTCAGTTTCGGTCCCTATTTGCCAGGCTGATGGCAACCTTTTTCGCTATAACCCTTTGCATTATGTTAATTCTAGGTATTTTACTTTCTACCTTTTTCCAGAGTTTTATCATGGAAACCCGCAAAGAAGAGCTCGTTCGAGAGGGTGGTGCTATCTCTCAATATGTAGGTCTATATCTTACAGGCTTAATCGATACCCGGGTCCTTCATTATCAATATCAAATCATAGATCGTTTCCTAGGAACAACTATCTGGGTAACGGATGAGCGAGGCAATATTTGGAGCAGTCATAATTCTACTCAGCTGGAGGAAGTGGATTGGGAAAATCATAAAGTCTCTGTCGACGAGTTTGTTCAGGTACTGGAAGGGAACACCATTACCTTGGAAGGAAGATTTGGAGAAAGTTTCCCAGAACCAGTTTTAACTGTGGGAATGCCATTAAAGTTAAATGATAAGATAAGAGGCACCATCTTTTTGCATTCGCCTATACAGGGTCTTAATCGTACTTTAAGGAACACATATCAAAGCATTTGGCGGTCTGCCATTCTAACATCATTATTGTCATTATTACTATCTTTTGTTATTTCTGGCCGCTTCTCCAAACCACTTACAGAAATGAATATTATTTCTAGAGAGATTGCAACGGGTAATTTCAAGCGTCGAGTAAAGGTGAGAACCAAAGACGAAGTGGGGCAGCTAGCCGTGAATTTCAACGCCATGGCGGACTCTTTAGAAAAGCTGGAATCTATGAGAAGAAGCTTCGTTGCCAATGTTTCACACGAGCTACGGTCACCATTAACCTCTATGAAGGGTTATATTCAAGGGGTATTGGATCACACCATTCCAGTTGAAGATCAGAGCAAGTATCTGAGAATAGCTTTGGGTGAGACAGAGCGAATGAATCGATTAATCAATGAACTACTTGATTTGTCACGTATTGAAACAGGACAATTCTCTATGGATATCAAAGTAGTTGATATAAATGAAATCATCCGTAGAGTTCTTATATCCAAAGAAGACCGAATCAATGACAGAGGCATGGAAGTTGAGGTGGATTTTGAAAAGGACGTATGTATGGTGGAGGGCGATCCTGATCGTTTACAACAGGTTATAATAAATTTACTTGACAATGCCATTAAATTCAATCGAGAAGGAGGCCTCCTCACTTTAAAAACCTGGTTATTTAAGGACCATGTTTATGTGAAGGTTGAAGACCAAGGACCTGGCATAGACAAAGAGGAAATTCCTCATTTGTGGGAACCCTTTTATCAAATTGATAAATCTAGAACCCGAAAGAAAGAGGGTACTGGGCTTGGCCTTCCCATAGTTAAGAAAATAATTGAAGCCCATGCGCAGAACATTTGGTTAAACAGTGAGGAAGGAAAAGGATCGGCCTTTATATTTTCTCTTAAAGCAGTGAAAAAACAATGATATATATAGATTTTCATTTGTTTACATCAAGTTCATATTTTATTCAAAAAACAGGTTTATAATAGTAATAGAACAAAATAGTACGAAGATAGAAGAAAGTTATTTTGAATTATTCGGAGGTGCAAAATAAATGAAGGAATTTTATGAATTTGATGAAGAAAGGTATCAGAAAAAGAGCAGAGCAAAAGGTTATATTGCTATAGCACTGATTTTTACCCTGATTGGCGGTTTGTTATTCTATGCATTGTCTCCTTACATTATAGGTGGAAGCGGCAGCTCCGGAAATGATGATAGAGGCATAATTAGCGAGAGCCCAAACCCTAATGGCCAGAATGAGGCTTCGGCAGATACTAACAACAATGGTGGTATCAAAATAGGAAGCAACGAGGATATGTTAATAGATCGTGATAATCCGGTTGCTGACATAGCTGCGAAACTGGAAAAAGCTGTAGTAGGTATTACCAATAAGTCAGAGGTTGTTGTACCAGATATGTTCTTCTACAGGCAAGAGAGACGGGAAGTAGAAGGTTATGGATCCGGGATTATCATAAGCGAGGAAGGTCATGTTCTTACCAACCACCATGTAGTAGAAGGTGCAAAGGAATTATTTGTTATTATGTCAGATGGTGAAACCGTTAAAGCAGAGCTGATAGGTTCTGACGCTCAGAGTGATATTGCTGTGTTGAAGATTGAACCTAATAACTTAACAGTAGCAAAAATCGGAGATTCCGATAAGATGCGTAAAGGTGATTTCGCCATAGCTATAGGAAACCCACTAGGCCACCAATTGGCTGGCACAGTTAACTTCGGTGTTATTAGTGCTTCCAATAGATCTTTGGAGTTAGATGGTAAAACCATGGAGTTAATTCAAACTGATGCTGCTATAAACAATGGAAATAGCGGAGGTGCCCTGGTTAATATGAACGGGGAAGTTATAGGAATGAACACTGTTAAATTTGGTGGTGGAACCGTTGAAGGTTTAGGCTTTGCCATACCCTCAAATGTTTTCAAACCCATTGCCCAGGAAATAATAGAGACTGGCAAGGTGTCTTACCCGCAAAAACCCTGGTTGGGGGTATATATTGGTGAAATCTCTGAAGAAGCATCCAAGGAATATGGATATCCTCAAGGCGTTATCATTACCGATGTGGAGCCAGATGGTCCAGCAGCTAAGGCTGGTATAAAGCCTGCAGATGTTATTATTGGTATGGACGATAAGGAACTGAAAACCATCGATGAATTGAGGAGCATACTGGAAAGCCACGAAGTAGACGACATTGTGGACATCAAATTATGGAGAAATGGTGACGAGTTTACCCTGAAGGTTAAGCTGGGCGGCATGAATGTATATAAGTAAGTAGTGAGCAGTAAGCCAAAAACTATAGACCATAAGCCATAAGCCGTAGGTAAAAGGTAATAGGCAATAGCTAATATGGCCAGCTATCAGTAAAACGCTAGAAAGTATGCAGTTGACTACAAAAAGTCATATGAAGCAAGCTGGAAGCAATAAGAAATAAGTCATATGATTATAAATGAAAACCCGAATAAATTTAGAATATCTAATCTTATTCGGGTTTGTTTTGTTAATCACATTCATCTATACCTTGTGCTTATAAACCTTAAATGCTACCAAAATCTTTATTTACCTTCTATTACTTTTCGCTTGCTGAAGAGGCACACTTGGTTATTGGATTAAAGGACAACGTTGTCGAACTTGCCGATCATGAAAAGGAATCGGAAATAATCACCAGCGAAACCACGGGTTGGCTTTATCGTATCCTCATGGATTTACTTGTAGATAAAATAGGCCAAGATGAAAGGATTATCATCTTTACTGCCCCAGTAATTACCAAATATACTTACCCTTTCATCTAGGACAAAGCTTCCAGGCTTCCAGTATTCTACATGTATAATTCGCTCAGCTTGCCCTTGAGTTGCTACATCAACCAATAGAGTGGTTTTGGTCCCTGAGGATTGGATATCCTTTATTCTACCTGTATATTTAAAGGATACTCCGTGATGTAAGTTGGGGTAACTCTTCATTTCCTGATAATCTGAGGCCCATACAGACCCTGTATATGCTGCTTCAGCTACAGAACGTTCAATGATAGTTTCAAGTACTGAGTC
>CAYFSR010000093.1:0-10091 GCA_964345785.1 uncultured Eubacteriales bacterium
TCAGCTTCAAAATAATCCATGGGCTCGCCTAAGTCATCTAGAATTGGTTCAACATCTGCATGAAGAGGTATTTCTACTCCATTATATTCAAAAACAAAACTCTCTTTAGGAGTATTGCCTTGAGCCTGCTCTCCAGAACCGCAGCCAACCACTAGTAATATACTTGTTAATAATAAGATTAATATACTCTTTTTCATCTTGATTTCCCTCCCAATTACTTATTGTCTTGTTTTGTCTCCTTCTTCTTGCTCCATTGCTTGAGCAGCAGCTCCATAGCTCTTTAGGTAGCCGTATTTTTGCATCTCATCAGCCTGGTCTTGCTTCATCCAGTCGTAATACGCAACCTTGTCTTCCCAAACATCAGCTACTTTCGCATCTCCTCTGTGGTCCTCCAGGGCATAGGTTTCTTTCATTACCCCGCCCATATAGTCTGTGAATTTTTCTGCTCCTGCTAGATTCATATGCAGTCCGCCATCATAGGTATCCTTGCTGTAGTCAATACCCATTTCTTCAGCCAAGGGTAAAAAATTAACATATTGTAGTCCATTTTCTTCTGCATAATCCACTATTTGTTGATCCCATTCATCATACCAATAAGGATAAACGCTAGGGGATTTAATCAACATCAGTTCAATACCGTGTTCCTTGGTAAGCTCGGTCATCTTGTCAAGATAATACCAGGCATTATCTCCAAAATTATAATTGGGCAGCTTTCTTCCTTCTGGAACTACGTCAACTGGTTTGGTATCACTTCTCATTAGGTAACCATTATGAGAAATTGGATCTTTCCCTATTACATAACGAAAATCTTCACTAGAAAGTTCCCTCCATCTGTCGTGATATCTTAAAAGTGGAAAGAGATAACTTATCATGCTTTCTCCTTCGGTCATGGAAGCTTTAATTGCACCAATCTTGGATTTGGACAGTTTCATACCATCCAAGGTAAGACGGTTATATGCTTCCTTCTGAGGCTCGTTATATTTCAAAGCCAGTACATTAAATACGACAACTTTGGGCTTTTCATACTCAAGCATTTCTTCCAGGAGGTAATAAGACTGCCATACTAATTGTTGTGCACTGCCTCTAATGTAACTAGTAATTCCATAATTCTCCCAAAGTGTAACTGGTGAAACATTGGAAAACACTTCGCAGTCACCTACGAAAATGACGTCGTGATCTTTGTTGGATGCATAGTACTCTTCCACCAAATTTCCTTCACGTATGGAACTCATATACTTAGGCATAAACAGCTCCTGAATAAACATCAGAATGAGTACTGCCAATATTATGCTTATCAGGCGAGTCAAACTTTTTTTCATGGTTAATACCCCTTCTATATCAAGTCCAGCATATGCTCTTTAACGACTAGAATCTTGTAACAAGCCATATTCCTCGATAAACTCGGAATGACAATTTTAAGTGTTACAGTTTACTAGCCGATGGGGAGTGAACTGGACGATTGTTTTAAAATTGACTATAAATAAACTGGCTGGAGTCATATCCAACTCCATAAGCACCAAATATCAATACGCAAACGAATATAAAGAAATAAGCAGCATAGCGCATTGGCATAGGTGAGCTATTAATCTTAAGCGTAAAGCTTCCGGAACGAGACCGTAAGCTAACATATAACACCAGTCCTGCAGCTAATGCCAATACTACATAATCAGCCATAGACAGGCCAAGCTGTAGTAGTCCTCCCTGGTACAGTTCCTGCACATTCCATACTGTGAAAACAGAAGCATACATACGGAAAGTAGTTCCTACATTGGCATAGACATCAAGAGTTCTAAGAAAGCTCATCAACCAGAATGTTCTTAAAACCTGGAAAACACGATAAGCAAAAGTTCTGCCTACAGCAGGAAACCTATTATGGAATTTTTCATACAGTGGTTCACATTCCTGGGAAACCAAAATAACCAAGCAGTTTAAGAGACCCCATACAACGAAATTCCAAGTGGAACCATGCCAGATACCTGTGGTAAACCAAACGATAATAGAAGCTGCATAAATTGGGAACCGCTTCCCTACGCCATCTCCAAATTTGCTTCTGACCTTTCGGGATATATTCATCATGGTTTTGCTTATAGATAACGGAAAGAATATATAATCTTTAAACCAGGTACCTAGAGTAATGTGCCATCTTCTCCAATACTCTGTTATAGATTTAGAGAAATAGGGACGGTTGAAGTTTTCTGGTAAATGGACACCTAGAAGTCTAGCAACACCAATGGCAATGTCAATACCACCAGTAAAGTCAGCATACAGTTGAATTGCATAAAAGAACATGCCCACAAGAACATAAACTCCCTGGTAATCATTTGGGTTCCTAACGATGGTACTGACCGCAGCTAACAAGCGATCAGCAATAACCAATTTCTTAAAGAACCCCCAAAGTATTCTTTGAAGTCCATATGTCATACTCTCGGAATTATAAGAATGCTCAGCAAACAAGGTTTCCTTCAGATGATTGAAGCGACTGATAGGCCCTTGTATAAGCTGTGGGAAGAAAGAAATAAACAAAGCCAACTTTGCCAAATTCTTCTCAGCATCATAAGTTCCACGATAGACATCGATTAAATACCCCATGGATTGAAATGTATAGAATGAAATACCAAGTGGGAGAATAATATCTAAATCACCAAATGGTAGTGCTCCAGCATATTTCAGGAACGCTAATGTGCCAAAGTTTAATAGTAGACACGCAAGCAGCCATTTTCTTTGTTTGGCTTTGATTCCTGCCTTGTAGACTTTTCTATCATCTCTAGACATTTCTTTCTTGTTAGCTGCCAGATACTCATCTTGTGTATGTTTCAATTTATCCATACGGATAGAAGCATACCAGGTTGATAATGTTGTAGATATTATAAAAGCAAGGTACCCTGCTCCTGCGAAGCTGTAGAAAAAATAGCTGGCAGCTAAAAGCAGCATCCACTGCCACTTCTTTGGTACAAGATAATAAAGGGGTACCAAAATTGCAATAAATATTATAAAGCTAAAAGATGCAAAATGCATAATTTATCCCCTATTCTATTCTTCGTCAATTAGCCTTTCTACTAAAGCCCAAAGAGCCTTGGCTGAATTGAAGTTAGTTGGTACGATTTCCTCTACAGGAATCGTTATATCGTATTCTTCACTGATGTCTGTTACTAAGGAGACAATGTCAAAGGAATCCAAAATTTTGTCATCAATCAAGGTGTCACAGCTATCAAAATCAACGTCCGGGTGTAAGTCCTGTAATATTTCCATCAAAGCTTCCATGTTAAACCTCCATTATTTTATGTTTACTCAATTAAATACTAGCTCTCAGGGACATTCGATCCAACTTGCCATTAGGAGTTAAAGGCATGCTTTCCAAAGGCTTTATCGAATTTGGCACCATATATCTGGGCACCCTGCCCTTCATAAAGGTTGCCATATCACCTGGGTCAAGAGCCCCAACGTAGAATAATACTATCTTTTTTCTACGTTCATCATAAATACAGCAGGCTACCTGTACATCGGGATGTAAATTCGCTGCTGCTTCGATTTCACCTAGTTCTATCCGATGCCCCATATGCTTAATTTGGTTGTCCTTGCGGGAGACAAATATCAAATCCCCCTCTTCATTGTATCTACCCAGATCACCGGTGCGGTATATCAGCTCCGGATAATAAGGGTTCAAGGGATTCTGTACGAATACCTCATGAGTCTTATCGAAGCTGTTATAATACCCCAAAGTCAAACGGGTACCTCGAATACAAATTTCACCTACTTGCCCTTTCACGGCTAATTTGTCTTCTTCGTCTAGCAGTAGGATTTCGGTATTAGGGAAGGGCTTTCCAATTGGAATAACCTCGTTCGATGAAAATTCCCGATTGGCTTCGTAATAACAAGCCATTCCCGTGGCTTCCGTAGGGCCGTAAAGATTAATCATCCTCGCATTAGGCAGGTGCTTCTTCCATAAATTAAACTGCTTAATGGGAAAAACTTCACTACCAAATGCAATAGTGTGAAGATGTTTAGGAGGATCTTTAGCTAGAACACCAAATGCAGATAACATGGTTAATGCAGATACTACCCAGCAAATGGTGTTGATTTTATGCTCATTTAAAAAGGCTCCCAGCTTTAAGGGAAACATAAAAAGATCCTTGGGTATTATATGGGCTGTGGCACCAAACTTCAATGTAGGATATAGTTCCTTTAGGCATGCATCTACATATAATGGAGTTTGGTTTCCAAATACTGTATTCTCATCGACTTTAAGTATTTGGGATAAGCCTTCTATATAATCAATAACTGAGCGATGATTAGCTACAACACCTTTTGGTACACCGGTAGAGCCAGATGTATATACAATGTATAGCGGGTCAATATCCAGTTGGCTCTCTCTAACCTGTCCAAGTGCTTCATCATCTATTTCCGTCTTAATAATATCTTCATACAGATACATTTTACCATGGTACTCATAAGTCTGCAAAGCATTTTGTGTTTCACTATCACAAATAACGGCTCCAGGGTTCAGACTTTCGAATATTAAATCTATTCTATGGCGAGGCATTTCCTCATCTATAGGAACATAACTGCATCCAGCATATACCACACCATAATAAGCAACTATGGTCTCAATATGTCTACCCATAAAAACGATTAAAGGTTCCCTTTTATGACCTTGTTTTTTAAGAAAAGTTCCAATAGCCCTTGATCGACTATAAACTTCTTCAAAATTTATTTGATTTGTATCATCTGCATAGGCAGTTTTGTTAGGATATTTTGTAATAATATTCTCTAGATATTCCAATACATTCTTCTGCATATCTCTACCAGACCTTCCTCTTATGTGATTATTAGTTTAATTCTAATAGCTTAATTTCCCTTCTTAGTTTCCCTTGGGATTTAAGGATAGAAGCACCAGCCAATACCTCCATTACATCCAGATAGCCTGGGCCTATGGGATAATCTCTCTTTATTAAAGATAATTCCGTGCATCCCAATATTATAGCCTCTGACCCATTTTCTTTTAAATGGGCAGAAGCCTTTGAAAACTTTTCCATGTCAACAGGTTGATTTGTTTTGACACAGTCATATATTAAGTCCATTATATAGTGTTGAAACATTTTTGTTGGAACCACCGGGCTAATTCCTCGCTCCTCCAATTCATGTTGAAACAAACTGCTATGAACTGTTCCATCAGTAGCCATAATACCAGCCTTTTTGACACCATTAACTTTAAGTGTCTCTACTGTCTCCCTAATACCGTGAATAATAGGTACCGGTATTTCTCTTGCCAACTCATCATAGAAATAATGAGCTGTTATACAAGGTATGGATATATGAGATACACCCATAGATGCCAGTTCTTTACCAATGTCTATCAATAATGGTTGCGGGCTTTCCTTACTATTGTCAAGGATGTATGCCGTGCGGTCTGGAATGGAAGGTTTGCTGTGAATCAATATCTCTATATGATCCTGATCCTTCACTGCATCTGTCATCTTTGTAATCAATTCATAAAAATAGGCAGTAGCCAAAGGACCAAGACCACCGATTACTCCTAAGGTTTTTGTCATTCTGATACCTCAATTCATTGGTTCTGCTGGCTCTGTTTCTACTTTGGGAAACTTGGATTTATCATAGACAAAATAATTTCTGCCCCATCTCTTTGTATAATATTCAAGATCGGCATCTGTCATCATGAAGGTGTCAACTTCTTCAGAGTGCTTTGACGCATCAAAGTGATACCATCCGTTTCCCACATTAATCAGACTCCAAAAATGTTGGGTTCTGCCACCAACTCTAGTCACCATCATATTGTCTATATCCGCTCTAGTTAGCAGCACCTCGCTTAAGGCATAATAGGTAAAGCAATCGCCAGCTTTATACCTAATAGCGCGGAATGCCTCCTTGATTACATCAGATTTATCCGAATCACCAGTATATGCAACATTAGCCTTCACATACTTGTAAATTTCATAGGCTACTTCCTGTTTGGTCATTTCCGGTTTTGTTATCTTATCCAGAATTTCATCAGCCAGAGAGTATACTGCATCCTGAGTTGGTTCCAGTTTTTTAACAGTAATTGTTACAGTTTCCTCTGCAATGTTACCCGCTGCATCCTCCGCTTTATATACTATCTCATAAGTTCCTGGCCTTCTTATATTAACCTTATTGGATTCTACCGTGAAATCAACAGGTCCATCCTTACCATCCTCTGCTGTGATATTCTTCTTGTAGGAAATAGCTTGACCTTCATATATAATGATATCCTCAAGTCCGATAAACACAGGTGGATCATTATCATCTTTAATACTTAAGTTGGCAGGATACTGGGACTTGTTCCCATAAAAGTCCTCTAACACAATAGTAAGCTCAGAAACCCCTTTTCTCTTAAAGTTGGGTTTTCTTAAAAAGGAACATGTCACTTCTGACACATCTGAGATATCCGATACAAAAGCATCTGCTTCAATAGTTTGATCTAAATAAATTTCCTGATCGCTAACAATTGCTTCAGGAGGAGTAGTATCAACTACTTTTAATATAGATGATACAATTTTGTCATTTATTCTTAGATTTATTTTATGCTCTATAGGCTGACTTACATCTAGGGCACTAACATTGGTAACCAAAGAAACAGGCCATTGACCGTGATCTACAAAGTCATTTGTTGTAATATCTAAGGGCTGCCCTGCTTCCACTCGGACTGATTCCTTTACTTCTAGCACGGTAAGCTGTGCATCCAAAGTAGTTATATTCTTGCCGCCATCTTCCAGTTCAATGTTTACCTTATAATTACCTGCTCTTCTGGTGCTTGGTTTTCTAGCAAAGGAAACGGTGACATCAGTAGCATCAGAAATATCTTTAACAAAAGCCTTCGGATCTACCTGTTCTCCCTTTAATACCATAACATCAACTGAGGTTCCTGTAGGAGGCTCAGAATCTATAATCTCTAATTGGGATGTATGCACCTTTTTGCCTATCTGTATCTTCATCTCATAGTTGCCAGGCTGATTTATATCAATTTGTTCTATGTCAGTAACAAAAGAACCCTCAGCTTTTTTATTTCGCAGGAATTCTTCCACTCCTACCATTGAACTGCCTGCTTCTATCATAACTGTTTTAACTACCCTGGGCCTGAATATAAAATATACGCTTATACCTATCATTAGTACTAAAGCGGCTACCGCACAAAAGCGCTTAGCGTTTAGGGTACGCTTTACATGTTTTTTCATAACTCCTCCAGTTTATCGTAAGTACACAATCAAAATGCTTACAACTTCACTTAAATTAGGATAACAACTGAATCTTAAAATGTCAACACTCATAAATTAACATAACTTATATGTTCTTAACACTTTAGTTTTATACTACATATTTCTATCCTAAACAGCTGTGTTCTGGTATTTGATATATACAAATAAAAAATAGAGTTAACATATATCGTCAACTCTAATCCTTAATAAAGTTTTGAAAATAATTCAAATAACATCTATCGGTTTTTGCCTATTTGAAAGTTGTCTGGCCACCCTACTTCTCTTAGATCACTAATTATCTGCTTTCTTTCCCGTTCGCTAAATTTTGGCATTGGATAAGTAGCGTTTCCAACTTCAAAACCCAAATGCTCCAAACAAAGCTTAATTGCTGGAATGGTATTGTAACGGATAATAACACTGACTACTCTATTTACCTTAAACTGAAGCTGCCTAGCTTTATCCAGCTCATCATTTTTAAAATATTGATATATCTTTTTGTATTCTGCTACCATAGGGTTATAGGTTGAACCTATACCACCATCTGCACCTGCTGCTAGGCCGCTGATCAAGGTCTCATCAGGCCCGTTGATTATATTCATCTCTCCATTAGTTATATCCTTCAATCTCAGCATTTCAAAATAGTTGGCACTACTCCATTTTACTGCTGTTACGTGGTCAAGCTTAAAAATTTCAGCTATCAGTTCAGCCTTCATGTTCGGATTGGCAGCAGGGTGATAATATATCATGATTGGTATATTTACTTCTTTATCCAGTTCTCTATAGTAATTTACTATATCTTTGTCGTCATATTTAAAATAGAAAGGTGGAACAGACGCAACACAGTCAGCTCCCGCTCGCTCAGCATGCTTAGCAAGCTCTATTGAAGTTGTTAGATCAATAGCGGCAATATGAGATATAACAGGCTTTCGTCCCTTAACTTCATCAAGAACTACTTCACATAGCTTTTTTCGTTCCTCCTTTTGCATTACAAGTCCTTCACCAGTTGCGCCGCAAATATAAAAGCCATCAGCTCCTAGATTAAGCTCATGATTAATTAGTTTCCTTGTTGCATCCTCATTAACAGTTATATTGTCGTTATTCAGTGGTGAAACAAATGCGGGCATTATACCTTCAAATTTCATGATAAAGTAGTCCTTTCTCTATTATCTTTATTTGTACTACGCAATGATTAGATTTATTTCTTTTCTATAAGCCCTAAAAAATAGTGTATTATTTTTGTCCTATCCGAAAGATACTTGCAGCATTTGACCAGAACATTCGCTCTATATCGCTTCTTCCTAAGCCTGTTTTCATAGCAGCCTGTCGCATCGCTTCAATTTCTTCATAGAGAAAGAAGCTTAATTTATCTGATTCTGGTGGATCTAATTCATCCATATTGGGATCATCGCTTATATCACCGTACAGTCCACGAGGTATAAGATTAACATAAATACCGTCCCGCTCTACCCTCCTCATTCTCATGCGTGTAATTGGTAAGTCACTTCCAAACAAAATTCTAGAGCTGCCAACCTCGTTAATTAATTGCTCAAATACCCATGCATTTGTGTTAGCAGAGAAATCAAACACCATATTTTTTGTATCTCTTAATATCTCAAATGCGTCACCAACATCCTGCTTTGTATACGCTCGACCAACATGAGCTACAATAAGATGCAGATTCTTATATTTTCGTTCAATTTCAAGTAATTGTGCTATGTTCAATGGATCACGCAAACGCTCTGAACGTGGAATATGCAACATAACGGCTAAGCCATGACGATCGCACACTTCCAAGTGTTCATGAGGCAGAAAGTCAAATATACGTATTTCTTTAGTAGGTATATAGCCAGGAGTAAAGGATAAATACACTTTAATACCTTGAAATCTACCTTTTATAATTCCAGACTCTACTTCATCAGCAGTCATCTCAGGTTTTGTCAACAATAAAGCCGGATAGCCCGTGGATGTCGCGCATGCTGACACATAATCATTCGCCTCCGTCAAATTCATCCCCTCTGATGGCATTGCAAACATCAATGGAACATATGACTTACCAGGGAACATGAGACGCGCTGTCTCATCCAAATCTTCAATGGGATTTGCATTGGCAACTAAAGACGGCCATGATACAGTACGGCCTGAATTTTCACTGCTTAAATCCGGTAAATAAACATGTGTATGGACATCAAATATTTTGTCTGGCAGAAAATCCCGCAACCTCTCTTCATAGTATGCTCTATCTACAGCTTTTACAGGGAACAATTCCATATAGTAATACTCCTTTCACGTCGGTTATCATAATGACCTTAATTTATTATATAGTGTTTATATCGTTATAGTATTCCAGCCCATTAATTGACCAAACTTTTTGAGAACATCATATTCAGTTGTATAACATAGAACTGAATGGTGAGTGCCTCCTGCCATTGAAAACTTAGTTAAGAATTCAGAAATTTCGCAATCAGGCTCAAACCATGCATGAATACTATGCTTCATTGAATCTTCTCCACTTATTTCAATAATTCTTCCTTTAGCAAGAATAAATGTATAGTTTCCACACGGATCTGGAGCAAGGTTTATAAGTGCAACCTGTCCTGGTTTATACATACCATATGCTATTGCTGGGTTATCTGCACTTGTATAGGGAAAATCCATTTCAACTAGCTCGGGTTTTGAAGATGCAAGTGAAATATTCATTTCTCCCATATGACTTAAGAATATAGTGTTGTTTTTCCAATCCGGGCAAAACATTTCAGTAAATGATGTTTCTTTGAAAACTTTTGATATAGCACCTGATAAAGCAGCGGTTAAGACATCTCCTTCACCAGCATATCCCATGCCTGTTGCCATCTGTTTTTCAAT
>CAYFSR010000094.1:0-530 GCA_964345785.1 uncultured Eubacteriales bacterium
TTATTTCAATTCCATGCTCTTTCATTCTTAGTAAATCATCTTCCCATAGTTCTTCAGGCCAGTGTTCAGGATAATAACATACTCCAAGAGTAGTTTTTTCCATTCTTATTGACTTTTCCATACCTTATACCTTTCTATTGTTAATCCCCCCCTGGGGACCATTTTGGGGCTCTGAAATAAACAATTGTAGTGTTTCTAACACAATACTAATATTAAATTTCACTTTCCATATTGTTTTGCTTGGCAAATTGTATGTTTGCTCCCCCGTTTGCCTTAGCTTCATAAAGAGCACGATCGGCCACTTCGAGCAATTCCTCATATGATTTCTCTTCAGCTAATAAAGCTATACCTATGCTAATTTTCACTTGAAAACCCTGATTTAGTTCATTTATATGTTTCATAAGTCGCTGACACTTTCGTAAAACAAGGTCTTTTGAGGGGATGTTTTCCATAAAAACGCAAAATTCATCTCCACCAATACGTCCTATAATATCTGTTTCTCTGAACGTCTCAGTAAGTCCCTCACTTAT
>CAYFSR010000094.1:540-10036 GCA_964345785.1 uncultured Eubacteriales bacterium
ATTTAATAGTTTTGTTAATCCATCAGTTTCAGACTTCTTAATAAGTTCCTGTTTCTCTGCCTCCTCTTCGCTAACATCTATTAGCTTGCCTATAATGGAATACACTTTTCCTTTGTCATCATATATAGCTGAGCAAACAGACTTAAATATACCGTTTTCTCCACTGGCAGCCATCCTCTCTTCTTAATTGATGTGCATTGAATGAAAAATGCTCACTAGAATACTCATACTTGCCAAACATTAAACATATAAACAGCTCTTTTTGGAATTACTTGTTAAGGTTTTAATCTTTGTTAATCTTTCTTATACCTGGCTAAAAACTGCTTAGTTCTCTCTTCCTTAGGAGCACCAAACACTTCCTGAGGAGACCCCTGTTCAATAATCACACCATCATCCATAAAGATAATTCGGTCTGCAACATCCCGAGCAAAGTCCATTTCATGAGTAACAATGATCATTGTAGTGTTACGTTCTGCCAAATTCTTAATAACTTTCAGTACTTCTCCAGTGAGCTCAGGGTCTAAGGCAGAAGTAGGTTCATCAAAACACAATATATCAGGTTCAAGGGCTAGAGCTCTAGCAATAGCTACGCGTTGTTGCTGTCCACCAGATATCGTATGGGGATAATTGTCCATCTTATCCGATAGGCCTACCTGCGAAAGCAGCATTTTTCCGCTATCCTGAATTTCTTTCAAGATAGCCTTTTTTTCTTGTTTAAAGTTAGGCTGTTCTTGGGCTAACAGTTCTGCTGCCAGAGTAACGTTCTTAAGGACTGTGTATTGAGGAAACAAGTTAAAGTTTTGGAAAACCAAGCCAAAATGAAGGCGTTTTTTGCGTACTTCACTTTCCTTTTGTGTATCGGGATCCATTGCGTCAAAAATCACCTTATTGTTAATGATAATGCTTCCCTTATCAGGCCGTTCTAAGAAGTTAAGGCAACGCAATAATGTGGTCTTTCCACTTCCAGAAGAACCTATAATTGCAATTGTCTCTCCTTTTTCCAACGAAAAATCAATATCTCGCAAAACTTGGAGACTTCCGAAATGTTTCTCAATATTTTTGACTTCTAATATTGTCATTGAAATCTCCTCCTTATGAACGGAAATAACTGAGTTTCTTTTCTAACCAATCAAGTAGCACCGTTAATACCCCCACAAAAACAAGAAAATAAATTCCTGTTGCAAAGAGCGGCCAGATAAGCCCTTTACTGCTGTATTCTCCAGCCATCATAATTATTTCTTTGTTTGCAATGATGCGGGCAAGAGATGTATCCTTCACCAAGGTAATTACCTCGTTCCCAACTGGTGGAAGTATACGCTTAACCACTTGAAGCAATGTTACTTTGAAAAAAATCTGACTCTTAGTCATGCCTAATACCTGTCCTGCCTCATACTGGCCCCTAGGTATGCTCTCAATCCCACCTCGATAAATCTCCGAAAAATAACAAGCATAGTTGAAGACAAAGGCAACAACTGCTGCAACAAATCGCCCTGACTCACCACTTGGCCACGAGAAAGGCATGCCCAAGAGGCCTGGACCATAAAATATTACCATAAGTTGTAACATCAAAGGCGTTCCTCGTACAGCCCAAACAATTGTCTTCACTAACCAACGAATGGGTCGAAACCGACTCATTGATCCAAATGCAATCAACAGCCCTAAGGGTAATGAGAACAAAAGCGTTAATGCAAAGAGCTTGCAGTTTAGCATAAAGCTCTCCGTTAGTCTATTAATTATCACAAGAACCTGATTCATATCTCCCTTGCCCCAGTACACAATTGATAGGACAGAAGTTTTATCCTCTGTCCTTCGTTCCATTTTCTATGAATCAACAGCCTATTCAGCCAAATCTAGTCCATACTTATCAGCCAATTCAGCCATAGTGCCATCTGCAATTAATGCGTCAAAAATCTTGTTCACTTCTGCACAAATGTCAGAACCCTTGCGGAAGGCAACCCCATAATTCTCTTCGGCCAGATGATCAACAATTTTAATATCCTCATAGTTAGTGCCTTCACCAGTCATAGTATTTGCTAAAGTTAAGTCTAGCACAGCAGCATCAGCCGTACCAGCCTTCACTTCCATCAGAGCCTCAGTTTGTAAGGTCTTAGGAACATAGCTTGCCTGTTTCAAGTTATCATCTGACTGAATAGTTTTTTCACCGGCAGAACCCTGTTCTGCTGCTACTGTCTTGTCAATTAAGGATGCAGTGCTCTCATAAGCAGTGCCTTCCTTGACTAAAACTACCTGTGCATTCTTTATATACGGCTTAGTAATTTCTGTCTTTTCAGCAAGCTCTGGGATGATTGTCATTCCATTCCAAATGGCATCAATTGACTTTGCATCCAACTCCGCTACCTTGGTATCCCAGTTAATTTCAACAAACTCAGGCTCAAGACCAAGCTTTTCACAGACCAAGGTTGCCAGTTCTGTGTCAAAGCCCGTAAAAGTACCATTTTCGTCCGTATAATTCATAGGAGCATAATCGGTGTAACCAATGACAAGCTTGCCATTCTTGTTAACATAATCCAAATCAGTTTCTTCTCCAGGTTGATTGTTTCCTGTGTTTACACATGCAGTCAAAGTAAATACCATAATTACCACCAAAAACATAGACATTAATTTTTTCATTATTAATTCCTCCAAATTTCAGTTGTAAAACTCTTTAACATTATACCACTTTACCACGATAAAGCAAGTGAATATATACAAACAGTGGAAATATATATTCACTAAATAAAAGCCTTAGAAATTCAACCATTATCAATATTGGGATCAGCCATATTTCATCATAAAAATAACCCTATGTATTTCCATAGGGTCTTATAACATATTCAGGCGTGTAATTTGAACTCTCTGTCTTACAATATAATTTCGCTTCCATCGTATGCCAATTTCACAGGTATATCTCCTATCTCTTCTGAAAGTTAAAGAATTGAAGGTATCTTCTTACCTTGGTAATGATTTACATAAACTAATTTTGTTTTACATGCTTGCAAATGGGGCAAATAATCTATCGCATCGAAATGAGCACTTTCGCAAACTATCAAATCGGTCTCTCGTTCTTTCGCAATTACGGGAAAATCTTGACTATCAAGACTTTTCACATTTGTCATTTTACCCCTTAACAGTAAGTGCTATTGACATTTAAAGAATTTTAATGTGTGCCATCTTATAAAACAGAGAAACCAATCCAGTATGTATATATGCCGAATTGGTTATTAGTTTTTATTTATATATCAGCCAAAGTATCATCTCGACTTTGGTCTAAGCCAAAATCTTCATGTTTGGGTAGATCTTCAAAATCGGTGTTATTTTGTCTGGAAACGGGCGGTATACTTATCTCAGTGCCGTAAGGGTTATTTACAACACACGGCACTTTGTCCCAACCAATCTGCTTGCAAGCCAATAGACGTTTTTCTCCAAATTGTACAATATATCCTTCACCATCAAGGGCCCTTGTAACGGCTATCGGTTGCAGAAGGCCTTTTTTTAGAATCGACTTTGCAATACTGTCTATTTCTTGCTGATATACTCTGTTGGTTTCTTCGAGATTCAATTCCCCTCCCCTTATCTCGCTTATAGGTATGCGTTTTATTTCTGGCTGGGAGCTATCTTTGGCTGCTGATGCTGTTGCGCCGCGCTTGAATGAGTAAAGATAGGGAATTGTTAAATCAACATTTTTGTTTGTTTGAAACTCTTTCGTCGCAAGCTTAACAATCTGGTGCATAAATTTAGGCCTGTCTGTTGCATCCGTCATATATCTCACTCGGAAAAGTGTACCGTAATCCCATGTCTCTGCCCGTATATAAGGTTCAACTCCTGTGGCTTGTATTATGTCTGCTGTAGCAGTCCTTGCGGCTCTAATTATAATCGACTCTACTGTATCCCAGTCAGAGTCAAATGTAACGCGGAATACGACTTCATCAAGTATATATGATTGTGAGGACTGCTTTTGCTGATATGTTGTGTTGATAATCATTGCGCTGAAGAGTGTGGCATTAGGTACATGCAGTATCCGGCCCGAAGCCTCTTCACCGCCGACTGTACCGCCAACCTGATTTAATGTCAAGTACATCGGGGAAAACTTGATTATGTCTCCCATAAGCGCATAGTTCGGCAATTGTATCCTGTCACCTATCTTGTATGGTCGGATTATTGTGACCATGATCCATGCAGCAATACCGCTCACTGGCGCTTGTAGTGACCATCCAAGCATCATGCCTGCAAATGCTGATAGAGCAGCGGTGAACTGTGTCAATTTTCCAAGCACAAAAGCTATGCCAAGTATACCAGCTATAAAAGCCAGAGTTTTAAATAGCCTTGCAAGCATCGATACTTCGCTGATACTCCCTTTTTGTGAGCGAATACGAGCATATGTTATCACTGTAGTAATGCAATATCCAATCCCGCAATAGCACACAAAAGCAAGATAAAACATTATGCTTGAGGTTTTGCTTCCTTCTGAAAAGCTATAGATGTATACGCCATTTTCGTTAAGAATCGTGAACAAAATCGCAAGTATTACATAGGCTGCTAGGTAAGTAAGCATCTTCCGAAGTTTGATGTTTTTTGCTGCAAAAAGAATTTCCTTTTCTTTTCCATGTACATCTGACATAATACCACCTCTGCTTAATTTGCACTGTACATATTCTATCACATCTTAGACATCTGTAAAGATCCTTTTGTACTATATTTTTAACTATATATTTTTCTAACTTCTTGATTTAATTTTTAATAATATTAATATTTTATTCTCTAGAATGTGTTTACTCCATTTTTCTTTCCTTCATCTAAGAGCTTAATTATTCCAATTTCATCTAGATTCACCCCTCTATTTTTAAGCTTTTCTATAGCTATTTTCTGCAATTCAAAGTTTTCATGTTCAAGCTCTTTTAGCTCTTATTTATGATGAAGGTTATTGCAATGGATGTAAAAATGCTTCGTAGAAGAGGCTTGTCCAATGAATGCAGCCAAAGTTATCGATGGCATACTTGAAATTGATAATGAAACATGCAATAATTGTGGTCGTTGTGTTGGCAAGTGTCACTTTGACGCTATTGAAGACGGTAAGATGGGTTATAAGATTTATATAGGCGGAATGTGGGGGAAACGTGTTTCTCACGGAAAGTCTCTCAGCAAAATTTTCTTTAGCAAGGAAGAAGCTGTGGAAGCAATAGAGAAAGCCATACTTTTATATAGAGAACAAGGTAAAACTGGTGAGCGTTTCGCTCAAACCATTGAAAGGCTTGGCTTAGAAAATGTAGACGCTCAATTATTATCGAATGACCTGTTAAATAGGAAGAAAGAAATACTGGAAGCACAGCTTCACATTGTAGGCGGAGCTACCTGCTAATCTGAGTTTCTATACACCCTAGAATTACTCAGCTTGATAATACCGTGAAAAATAGTTAGCAAAAGCTTTCATTTCTCTATCATCATATTTAGAGAAACGAAAGCTTTTTATTATGCCAAGATTTCATTTTACATAGAATACATACTGCTTTGCAGCCCCTTCTCCAACAAGTACCTGTTCAGAGCATATATTAAAAACTCTATCAATCACTTTACTTTCAAATACGGCTTGCGGAGCATCATATATTACTAACTCTCCATTCTCCATTAAACAAATTTTATCGGAATAGGAAAGTGCATTACTTAGATCATGAAGCACCATTACTACCGTCTTCCCCATTTTTTTAAGCTTTTTTATTACTTCTAATATTTCAAGTTGATGGTTGATATCTAAGTAAGTAGTCGGTTCATCTAAAAATATTATATCTGTATCCTGTGCTAAAACCATTGCTATATAAACCTTTTGACGCTGTCCTCCGGAAAGCTCCTGAATATTTTTATATACATATTCATAAAGCTCCATATCCTCTATTGCCTTCTCTACAATTTCTTTGTCCTTTTTTTGAGGAGTACGAGAAAAGCCTAAGTAGGGATATCTGCCATGCATAACCAAATTAAATACAGTTATATTCGGTACAGCTCTAAGCTGGGGCAAAAAAGATACCATTTTTGCAAGCTCTTTAATTGGGATGCTTGAAATATTCTCTCCGCGTATGGTGATTTCTCCACTATAAGGTTTTAGCAGGTTTGATGCTGTTCTTAATAAGGTAGTCTTTCCACAGCCATTTTTACCTGCAATACTCGTAATGCTTCCTTCTTCAAAAGCGATATTTATGTTCTTTATGATTTCAACTTTATTATATCCGGCAGTTATATTGTTTAATTTAATCACTCAGCTGACCCCTCTTGCCTTTTATTAACAGATATATAAAGAATGGCCCTCCTAAAAAAGACATTATAATACCGACAGGGATTTCAAACGGTGCAAAAAGCACGCGTGCTAGCAAGTCACATAGCAGAGTGAAAGCACTTCCCAACAGTGCCGATACCGGAAGCAAAACTTTATTGTCGTATCCAACCAAAAACCTTGATGTATGAGGTACAATAAGTCCTATAAAGCCTAGTAGGCCGGCAAAGCTTATTGCACTGCCTGCCAGCATAGCTGCAAGAATTAAAAAAATAAAGCGAAGCCTGACTACATTTACACCTAAGGATTTGGCGCTTTCATCACCTAGCGCCAGTATATTCATATCATAGCCTAAAATTAAAGCCATAATAAACGCTATAATAATAAAACAGCCTGCAAAACTTAGACGGTCCATCGTTATACCGGAAAAGCCCCCTATTAAAAACATTGTTCGCTCGATGGCTGTATCTGGCTTTAGAGTAAGTACAGTATCCGTTATTGATCCTAAAAAGCTTGACACGGCAACTCCTGACAATACTATAGCCATCCTGGAAGCACCTGTCTTTCGTGCTATGTAGTAAACTAAAAGCACAGCCATGAGAGCACCTATAAAAGCTGCAATAGTTGTAAAATATAAACTACCAGGAAAAAAAGCTGCAGTTAACAAAGTAAATAATCCCGCTCCCGAATTTACACCAATAATGCTGGGACTTGCAAGAGAATTATTTAATACCGACTGGAGTATAGCTCCTGACACCGATAAAGCACAACCTGCAAGAACTGCTGCCAATGTTCTTGGTATCCTTACATAGCTTATAATTCTATAGGTTTTAGAAGTGCTATTTCCTTGCTGCATTTCAGAAATGATTTCTGATAAGGGTATTTTTGCAGAACCAATGCTGATACTCATAAAAACCAAAATTAGCAGCAAGATTGCAAGGAAAGCTATAACTGTAACATTATAGCTCTTGCTGCTTCTAATTAAATTGATTCGGGTAGAGAATTTTTGAAACATGTTCATAGCTTTCACCCCATCTTGCATTAGGCTTATAATGGAATAATTCCTTAGGAAGCACTATATATCTATTGTTTTTTACCGCTGTCAAATCACTCCATGCCGGATTTTTCTCAATTCCATTCTTTAAAGCCGTTAAAGCTTCTTTACTGTCTCCCATTGTCACCACAAAAATATAATCTGGATCCTCTTGAATAATCTCTTCCATGCTTAAATCCTCTAATAGAGACTTGTGCTTCGAAGCTATATTAACAGTGCCTAAATCATTAAGAATTCTGCAAGCCATATTGTCATCATTTTTTGCCTTTGCACCACTTGAAAAGGCGCGAATAAATAATATTTCAGGATTATTCTTCTTATCAATTTTTTCCAGAACAGCATCAATTTGCATTTTAACTGCTAAACCATTTTTCTCATATAATTCTTTATTGCCTGTTATATCTGTGCATATCTTAAGCATATCCAGATAATCCTCAAAATGCTCTACTTTGAAAAATGCAAAGGGTATATTAGACATTTTCAGTGTTTCCGAAACCTTCATATGGCTCCCTAAATCTGCAGATAGCAAAACAAAATCAGGAGATAGAGCTAGAATTTCTTCAATATTTGGATCCTTGATCGTACCAACAATTTTTGTTCCGTCAGGCAAGCCAATTTTTCTTTCACTTATCACATCGTTTGTTACCCCTACAAGTTCCCCTCCTGCTAAAATCCAAGTTTCAGCATAGGAACCAACAAGGGAAATTACTTTTTGAGGCTTGTCCGCTAAGTTAACAGTATTTCCCAATGCATCTGTAAAACTATAGTAAGATTCACTTCCAGCTGTCGGCTGTGCTTTACATCCTGTAAGCACCTGTGTAAACAAGAAGACAATAAGCAGCACAGCAAATATTCTTGTTGCTGTTCTGAATGTTTTAACATTCATTTTATGCACTCCTTATGGGTTGATTCTCTCTACTTATATCTTATTACTTTAGGAGTGCATTGTAAAATATAATTGTATAATCAATGCAATAGGTATTATCTATAAACTTTACCTTATGGTCTCCTCATTTTATAAAATCTACGTTTCTCGATTCTATGAGTCATTCTGCTGTTTCCAGTGTGTGGTTACGGCATACTTACCCAAATCAAGTTCAACATCATATTCTACTGGTTTTTGCTTAAATAGATATTCTCCTTTTATTCGAGTCTTTCCCTGGTATTTCGAGGCTATTTTTTCAGCAAGATCATTATTCGGTTTCTTTCCAAAAGCTGCGACAATAGTATCGCCCTCAATAAATAGTTCTTTACCGTCTTTTGTGGTTGCTTTAACACCGTTAGGGGTTATTTCAACTACCCTATGGTTAGTATAGATTTCAACTCCATATCGTTTCATCATGGGAATAAGAGCAGCTTTATTAATGAAGTGATCGTTTATAGCGACCTCATCTAACATTTCTACTATAGCAACTTTCTTTCCTTTCATTGCGGCTTCAAGAGCACTATCACAAGCAGATAGTCCTCCTCCACAATAGATTATTTTTTCTCCTTTTAGAATGTTTGGTTTTGTATGAGCAGATATTATATCAACAGTGTTTTCTATACCTTTAATATTCGGCATTATTGGTTGAGCACCAATAGCTACTATGATTGCATCTGCTTTCTTAAGCTTGGGCAATTCATCAGTTACCTCTGTTTTTATTCGTACATCAACATTATGTATTACCATCTGATGTTTATACCATTCCACCAATTCACGCAGCTGAGATTTAAATCAGGAGTTGCAGCACTCTTTAATTGACCGCCCAGTGCACTATCCTTTTCAAATAATATTACTTCGTGACCTGCAATAGCAGCGCTTCTTGCTGCTTCCATTCCTCCAGGTCCCCCTCCGATTACTGCTACGTTTTTACCTGTTTCCACCTTATTGATATTTATACGACCTTCAAATCCTGCTATAGGGTTTACAGAACAACTTATCTTAGTGAGTCGAGTAATTATTCTTCCTATGCAGTCTTCATTGCAGCGTATGCATGGACGTACTTCATCTCTTTTGTCATTCAGCAGTTTTTTAGGAATATATGGATCTGCTATAAGCGGCCGCCCGAACATTACAAAATCTGCGTTTCCCGATTCTATTAGCCTTACCGCTGTTTCCGGTGTGTGGTTACCTGAATTTAATATCGGAATATTTACTGCTTTTCTTACTGGTTCGCACACATCTTCCATGCATGCAT